>NZ_DATKFR010000412.1:0-2686 GCF_035511255.1 Parvibaculum sp. | reverse complement strand
CGGGCCGAAGCTCGGCGGCAAGCCGGTGCCACCCATCAGCCGCACCGCGCCGAAAGCGGCCAAGCCCTCCAAGCGCGCCGTCCGCGAGGCGCAGCCGACGCTGGCGCTCGAGCCGAAAAGCGACTACCAGCTCCCGCCGCTGAGCCTGCTGACGAAACCGAAATCCGCCGGCGCCGCAACGCTGATGAGCGACGAAGCGCTGCAGCAGAATGCGCGGCTCCTCGAATCCGTGCTCGACGATTTCGGCATCCGGGGCGAAATCATCAATGTGCGCCCCGGCCCCGTCGTGACGCTCTACGAACTCGAACCCGCTCCCGGCATCAAGTCGTCGCGCGTCATCGCGCTCGCCGACGACATCGCCCGTTCGATGAGCGCGGTTTCGGCCCGCGTCGCCGTCGTGCCGGGCCGCAACGCGATCGGCATCGAGCTTCCCAACGTCAAGCGCGAGATGGTCTTCCTGCGCGAGTTGCTCGAAACCTCGGATTACGAGAATGCGAGTTCGAAACTCGCGCTGGCGCTCGGCAAGAATATCGGCGGCGAGCCCGTCGTCTCCGACCTCGCCCGTATGCCGCATCTCCTGATCGCCGGCACCACGGGCTCGGGCAAGTCGGTCGGCATCAACACGATGATCCTGTCAATCCTCTACCGGCTCTCGCCCGACCAGTGCAAGCTGATCATGATCGACCCGAAGATGCTCGAACTCTCGGTCTATGACGGCATCCCGCATCTCCTCGCCCCCGTCGTGACGGAACCCAAAAAGGCCGTCGTCGCGCTTAAGTGGGTCGTCAAGGAGATGGAGGACCGCTACCGCAAGATGTCGAAGGTCGGCGTACGGAACATCGACGGCTACAATACCCGCGTCATCGACGCCGACGCCAAGGGCGAGGTGCTGGTGCGCACGGTGCAGACCGGCTTCGACAAGGAGACGGGGAAGGCGATCTACGAGGAAGAGGAGATGGACCTTTCGCCCATGCCCTTCATCGTCGTCATCGTCGACGAAATGGCCGACCTGATGATGGTGGCGGGCAAGGAAATCGAAGGCGCTGTGCAGCGCCTCGCGCAGATGGCCCGCGCCGCCGGCATCCACATCATCACCGCGACGCAGCGCCCCTCGGTCGACGTCATCACCGGCACGATCAAGGCGAATTTCCCGACGCGCATCTCGTTTCAGGTGACGTCGAAGATCGACAGCCGCACGATTCTGGGCGAACAGGGCGCCGAACAATTGCTCGGCCAGGGCGACATGCTCTACATGGCCGGCGGCGGCCGCATCCGCCGCGTCCACGGCCCCTTCGTCTCGGATGACGAAGTCGAGAAGGTCGTGACGTTCCTGAAACGTCAGGGCGTGCCGGAATATCTGGAAGCGATCACGGCGGAGCCGGAAGAAAACGGCGAGATGTTCGGTCTCGACGGCGAAGGCGGCGGCTCCGGCGACGATCTTTACGACAAGGCGGTGGCGATCGTCGCGCGCGACAAGCGCGCCTCGACGAGCTACATCCAGCGCCGGCTGCAGATCGGTTACAACCGCGCCGCGCGGCTGATCGAGCTTATGGAAGAACAGGGCGTCGTCAGCCCGCCCAATCATCAGGGCAAGCGGGAAGTCCTGGTCGGCGATCACTGACGAATGCGGACGACCGGCCGCGAAGCCTGAGGCTTTGGGGCCACAATCGAGATTCAAATTGAACCGCCCGCCTTTCTCCAGCAAAAGGCCTCAGGCGCGCCCTTCGTCTTTCTTCTTTTCGCCACAAAAGGCCAACATGATTTTTCTCATGAGAAACCTCGACCAAAGCCGGCGCGTCCGCCAGGCCATGCTCGTCACCGCGGCCCTGATCGGCCTCGGCGTGCTGGCGCTCGCGATCGCGACGGCCGACGTGACGGTGGCCCATGCGGCAACGCCCGCCGCCCGGGCGAACCTCAAGGCGCATCCGCTGAGCACGGAGGACAAGGCCGATGTCGAGCGGGTGGAAGCCTATCTGAACGGGCTTTCGGAGCTTCAGGGGAATTTCCTTCAGGTCGGCCCCGACGGCTCGCTGGCGGAAGGAAAGTTCTACCTCCGCCGTCCGGGCCGGCTGCGCTTTGAATATACCCCGCCGCAAAAGACCCTGGTCGTCGCCGACGGCACCTGGGTGGCGGTGAAGGACGGATTTTCGGCCGCCCAGCGCTATCCGATCAGCTCGACCCCGCTCGGCATCATCCTCGCCAGCAAGGTCGATCTCGCCGACAATGTCCGGGTGCTCGGCGTCGAGCGCCAGCCGGGCGTGTTGCGCGTCGTCCTTCAGGACAAGAGCGGCAATGCGCCGGGCGACCTCACCCTCGTCTTCGACGAACCGAACCTGCAGCTTCGCCAATGGGTGGTGACGGACGCGCAAGGTCTCCAGACGACGGTGGCACTTCGCAACACGCGTTCCGGCGTCAAGGCCGACAATGCCCTCTTCGTGCTTCAGGACGAGCAGCGGCCCGGCGTCGGCAAGCCGTAGCGCCGGGCTATTTTACCCGCGTTACGCTGCGCTGCCTTGACCGGCCCCCGGGGGCCCGTGTTAGCTCTTGAAGGCATGACCCGAAACCTTCCGAGACGACCGGTCGTCGGCATCCCCTGCGATGTGAAATTGCTGGGGGTCCATCCCTTTCACGCCGTGGGCGAGAAATACATCGCCGCGGTCGAAGGCGGAGCCGGCACGAAACCCAT
>NZ_DATKFR010000411.1:0-3460 GCF_035511255.1 Parvibaculum sp. | reverse complement strand
GTGCTGCGCCGCCCACATCTGATGCTGGCCGACTTCGGTCGTGATGTAGGTGTCGTGACCCTTGGTCAGCTCGTGCAGACGCTGCACCGCATATTGCGGCTTGATGATCTCGTCGGACTTCTTGTAGTCGAGCGAGCGGCGCGCGCGCCACCCGTCGATCTCTTTCCACCAGTCGGCGAGCGCTGCCTTGTCGATCTTGACGGCCTTCGCCTTCCAGATGCGGATCATGTCTTCGAGCACATGCGCGGCATCGCCAATGATGCCGACATCGACATGGACGATCTTGTTGATCGACGAGGCGTCGATGTCGATGTGGATCTTCTTCGAGTTCGGCGCGAAGGCATCGATGCGGCCGGTCACGCGATCGTCGAAACGCGCGCCGATATTGATCATGACGTCGCAGTCATGCATCGCATTGTTGGCTTCGTAGGTGCCATGCATGCCGAGCATGCCGAGCCACTGCTTGTCCGAGGCGGGGAAAGCGCCGAGACCCATCAGCGTCGAGGTGATCGGAAAGCCCGTCAGCTTGACGAATTCGCGCAACAGCTGGCTCGCCAGCGGGCCCGAATTGATGATGCCGCCGCCGGTGTAGAAGATCGGCTTCTTCGCGGTGGCGATCAGGTCGACGGCGGCCTTGATCGCCTCGACGTCGCCTTTCACCTTCGGACGATAGGTCTTGTGGACGACATTCTGCGGGCCGACATATTCGGCCTTCTGGAACTGCACGTCCTTCGGGATGTCGATGACGACCGGGCCGGGACGGCCGTTCGTCGCGACGTAGAAGGCCTCATGCATGACGCGCGTCAACTCCTTCGCCGAATTGACGAGCCAGTTGTGCTTCGTGCAGGGCCGCGTGATGCCGACCGTGTCGCATTCCTGAAAGGCGTCGTTGCCGATCAGATGCGTCGCGACCTGCCCCGTCAGGCAGACGAGCGGGATCGAATCCATCAGTGCGTCGGTGAGGCCGGTGACGGCGTTGGTCGCGCCTGGGCCGGAGGTCACAAGGACGACGCCGGGCTTGCCCGTCGAACGCGCATAGCCTTCCGCCGCATGGACGGCGCCCTGCTCGTGGCGGACGAGGATGTGGCGAATCTTGTTCTGCTGGAAGAGCGCGTCATAGATCGGAAGTACCGCGCCGCCCGGATAGCCGAAAATGGTGTCCACGCCCTGATCGACCAGAGCCTTGATGACGATTTCGGCGCCTGTCAGTTCCTGGGCGGCCATGATTTCTTCCTTCCATACAAACGCGCAGAGACAAGACGGCGAAGGGCCTCAAAACGTCATGCCCCGCCATAAGCGGGGCATGCGCAATAGCCTTGCTCTCCAAAGCGCGGGCAACCTAGCGGCGGCTTATCGACGGGTCAACCCCAAATCGTCAATAAATGCAAAGATATTTGCCACAATACTTTCCGAATCTTGCTCATAGAAGCGTCCCCACGCAATCATCTGAGTGCGCAGCCATGTTTCCTGTCGTTTGGCGTAGGCGCGGGTCTCGGCCTGCCCGAGTTTTACCGCCTCCGAAAGCTCAATCTTTCCAGCCACATAGTCGATGAGGGGACGCAAACCGAGGGACTTCATGATGGGAAGATCCGGCGCGAGGTTCCGGGCCGCAAGGCTGCGCGCTTCCTCGACGGCCCCCTCCTCCACCATCGCCTCGAACCGGGCATCGCACCTCGCTCTCAGCCAGGCGCGGTCGGGGGCCAGCACGATCTTGGCGATGTTTCCCTTCAGAAGGGGTGCTCGAGGCTCGGCGTGCCACGCGCTGAGCGGACGGCCCGTCGCCCGCGCCACCTCGATGCCGCGGGCGATGCGCTGCCGGTCCGAGGGCCGGATCACCTCGGCGAGCGCCGGGTCCGCTTCGGCAAGCAGCGCATGCGCGCCCTCACCGGCGGCGGCAACCTCCGCCCGCACAGCCTCGCGGATATCGGCCGGGACCGGCGGAATGGGCGCGAAGCCCTCGATCAACGCCTTGAAATAGAGCCCCGTCCCGCCAACGACGATCGGCACGGCGCCCCGCGCCTCGATACCGGCGATCGTCTCGACCGCCATGCGCGACCAGCGGCCCGCCGAGCAGAGTTCGGCGCCCGGCAGGACGCCGTAAAGGTGATGCGGCGCGCGGGCCTCCTCCTCGGGCGACGGCCTCGCCGTCAGCACCCGCAACTCGCGGTAAACCTGCATCGAGTCCGCATTGACGATCTCGCCGCCCAGCCGCTCGGCGAGGGCAAGCGCCAGCGCGGACTTGCCGCTCGCGGTCGGCCCTGCAATAAGGATCGCGCCTTTGGTCGTGAGCGCCTCGCTCAAGATCGCCTCTTTCTCCGGTTATGCGCCCGATGAAATACACCCTCACCTTGATCGGCAACAGCACGACCTCGCTGCGCGAAGAAGATGTCGCGGGCGCCATGTCCCTGCTGCCCTCTCCTGGCGCGCCCGACTGGCTCGCGCCGGGTCATGCCTGCGACCTTCATTTCGAGGCGGAGGACGCAAAAGCCGTCGAGGCCAGGCTGCGGGAAAAGCTCGCGGGCGCGAAGCTCGACCTTGCCGTACAGCCCGCCGAAGGCCGCAGGAAGGAACTCCTCGTCGCGGACATGGATTCAACGATCATCCAGCAGGAATGCATCGACGAACTTGCCGCCGAGCTCGGCATAAAGCCGCAGATCGCCGCGATCACCGAACGCGCCATGCGCGGCGAGATCGCCTTCGAACCGGCCCTGCGTGAGCGCGTCGGCCTGCTGAAGGGTCTTCCGCTGGAGGCGCTGGAGAAAGTTTATCGCGAGCGCATCGTCGAGACGCCGGGCGGGCGGGCGCTCACCGCGACCATGCGGGCGCATGGTGCCGCCTGCGCCCTCGTTTCGGGGGGCTTCACCTTCTTCACTGAGCGCGTCGCGCATGCGGTCGGCTTCAACACCAATCAGGCGAACCGTCTCGTCTTCATCGACGGCAAGCTCAGCGGCGGGATCGCCGAGCCGATCCTCGGCCGCGAAGCCAAGATCGAGGCGCTTGTCCACCTTCGCGGCGAGCTCGGCCTCGCAAAACATCAGACGATGGCGGTCGGCGACGGCGCCAACGATCTCGGCATGATCGAGGAAGCGGGCCTCGGCGTCGCCTTCCACGCCAAACCCGTCGTCGCGGAAGCCGCCGATGCCCGCATCGACCATGGCGACCTGACGGCGCTGCTTTATTTGCAGGGCTATCGGCGGGAGGAAATCGGGGGGTAATAAAGTTTCCATCCGTCATTGCGAGGAGCAACGCGACGAAGCAACCCAGTTCTTGGAAGCTGGGTTGCTTCGCTCCGCTCGCAATGACGACGGAAGGGCCGAACCTACTTCAGCGGCAAAGCCACGAAGCGCGGGGCGCCGCCGCTCAGGAGGCGCAGCAGCACTGAGGTGCGGCCCGCCTTCTTCTCGACGGCGATGGCGGCGAGGACCTGTTTCGGCGTCTGCACGTCCGATTGGCCGACGCG
>NZ_DATKFR010000410.1:0-2244 GCF_035511255.1 Parvibaculum sp. | reverse complement strand
GAAAGCGCCGTCAGGTCTCCCGCACCCAGGGCATAAATTTCATCCCGGCTGTGCCGGCCGATGCCGTGCCCGTCCAGCCTGGCCATGACGCTCTTCCGGGCGCCACGCGCCACCGCCGCGCGCATCGGCCAGGGCAGGCCGGCGAAATAGAGGCCTTTGACGACGCGCCAGCCATCGTCCTCCACCCAGCGGCTATAGACCATCGCCCAGTAGAGACGCTCCTCGATCATGCGTTGCAGGGCATGGCTCGTGGCCCGCTCCCGCGCGCCGAGATTCCTGTCGAGATCGAGCCCGTGCGCTCTCAAGGTGTCGATGATGAGGGTCGAGTCGCCGATGCGTGTGCCGTCGATCTCGACGAAGGGCACCTTGTGCTTGGGGCCGACGGCCGGGTTGGCAACATGCTCGATCTCATAGGGAATGCCGCCGAGCCTGAGCGCGCATTCGAGCTTGACGCAGAAGGGGCTCGGATTGGGCGTGCCCTTGAGGCTCGGGGGGATCTGGAAAAGACGGATCATGGGTGCTCTCCTTTGTGGATCGCATCCCTTATACTGACAGGCTCCTGACAGCATGCCGTCAGCAGCGATCTGCGAGATTGCGTGCGCCGTCATGAGGGAGCCTTCCGATGCGCCGCGCCGACCGTCTTTTCGATATCATCGAATTCCTTCGCCGCAACAAGCGCGTGGTGACGGCGCAGCAGCTCGCCGGGGAACTCGAAGTTTCGGTCCGCACCATCTATCGCGACATCGCCGATCTGCAGGCGAGCCGTGTTCCGATCGAGGGCGAGGCCGGTCTCGGCTATGTCCTTCGTTCAGGCTACGAACTGCCGCCGCTGATGTTCACGGAGGACGAGATCGAGGCGCTGGTCTTCGGCGCGCGCATGGTGCGTGCCTGGGGCGATGCCGCCTTCACGCAAGCCGCCGACGCGGCCGTCTCGAAGATCACCGCCGTTTTGCCCGAACGCTTGAGCCGCATCGCCGAAACATCGCGCGTCACCGTCGCGCCGGGCCGCGGAAAGGACAAGGACGCCTTCAACCGGCATCTGACGCCGATCCGCCGCGCCATCCGCGAGCGGCGCAAGCTCGCGCTCGATTATGCGGCGCTCACGGACGAGCGGACCACGCGCGTCGTGCGTCCGCTCGGTCTGGCCTTTTTCGGGCCCTTCTGGATGCTGGCCGGGTGGTGCGAGATGCGGCGCGACTTCCGCACCTTCCGCATCGAACGCATCGCCGCGCTGAAGGTGACGGAGGACGTGTTCCGCGACGAGCCCGGCAAGACGATCGAGGATTTCTACGCTCGCCCGAACGAGACAGGCCCCACTGAGCGCTAAATCGGAAACGTTCAGTGGATGGATATGACGGCGCGAATAAAAAAAGCCCGGACCTTCCGGTCCGGGCTTTCGCATTTCGCAGAGAAGCGAGCCTTATTCGGCGGCGCGGGCGACCGAGGGGGCGGCGTCGCGGACTTCCGGATCGACGTGGTCCTCGAACTTCGCGAAGTTCTCGATGAACATCTTCACGACCTTCTGTGCCTGCGCGTCGTAGCCGGCCTTGTCGGCCCATGTGTCGCGCGGGTTGAGAATCTTCGTGTCGACGCCCGGCACGCTGACCGGTACCTCGAAGCCGAAATTCGGATCGGTGCGGAATTCGACCTTCGAGAGCGAGCCGTCGAGAGCGGCGGCGAGCAGCGCGCGCGTCGCCTTGATCGGCATGCGGCTGCCGACGCCATAGGCTCCGCCGGTCCAACCCGTGTTGACGAGCCAGCAATCGACCTTGTGCTCGGCGATGAGCGCGCGCAGGAGGTTGCCGTATTCGGTGGGGTGGCGCGACATGAAGGGCCCGCCGAAGCAGGTCGAGAAGGTCGCTTCCGGTTCCGTCACGCCCTTCTCGGTGCCGGCAACCTTCGCCGTGTAGCCCGAGAGGAAGTGATACATCGCCTGGCTGGGCGTCAGCTTTGCGATGGGCGGCAGCACACCGAAGGCGTCGGCCGTCAGCATGATGATGTTCTTCGGATGGCCGCCGGTGCCGGTCTCGCTTGCATTCGGAATGAAGGAGAGCGGATAGGCGCCGCGGCTGTTCTCGGCGAGGGCGGCGCTGTCGAGATCGAGTTCGCGCGTGTCCTCGTCCATCACGACGTTCTCAAGCACCGTGCCGAAGCGCTTCGTCACAGCGTAGATCTCGGGCTCGGCTTCGGCCGAGAGCTTGATCATCTTGGCATAGCAGCCGCCTTCGAAATTGAAGACGCCAT
>NZ_DATKFR010000409.1:0-3989 GCF_035511255.1 Parvibaculum sp. | reverse complement strand
CGCGATCGCCCGGCGGCGCATCCGCCGGCGCGAGGTTTTCATGCGCGAGATATCAATCGTTGCCCGCCGGCGTCCTCGCACGCAGGGCGATGATCGCGGCCTCCGTCCTGTTGCGTACACCTAGCGCCTGCAGAATCGCATTGACATGCAGCTTGACCGTGGCAATGGAAATGCCGAGGACGCGCGCAATCTCCTGGTTCGACCGCCCCTTGCCGATTTCGCGCAGCACTTCACGCTGTCGCGGCGTCAACTTCTCGAATCCGCCACTGAGAAACGCTTCCGGTGCCTCGGCGAAACCTTCCGTTCTGGAGTTGAGGACGGAGTCGGGCACGTAGCGGCCACCCATCTCGACCAATTTCAGGGCGCTCAGCACGAGATTGACTGGCAGGTTCTTCGGAATGAACCCTTTGACACCGAGATCCATGACTTCGCGAACAAAAGCTGCCACATCCCGGTCGCTGAACACCACGACCTTGGCCGTGGGCGATGCGCAGAGTTTCCCGAGCGCGCCGAACGATTCGGAGGTCGCACCGCCGCTCAATTCGACGAGAATGAGATCGTAGCCGCTTGCATCCGCTTCGAAGAGCGCCTGTGCATTCGAAGCGACAACAGCAGTCGGCGATACGTCGAGCCGGCTGACAATGGCCGCCAACCCCTCGCAAAAAACAGGATGGAGACCGACAATCAGGACTTTCATCAGGCACGCCCCCCTTCTCGGAACCGATCCCTGCGCGGCGGCATGGAACCCAAATCGATCGGCTCAACCAAAGCGTGTAAAAACCCATAAACACAACTCATGACAACTTCCGAGCGTGTGTCCGAGTGTTTTTGCCCCGGATTAAGGTCGAGGTAAAGAGGCAGCAGGGAACTATTTAATCGCATGGTCAGGACCCTTTGACGGGGGCCTGTCGCATCGGTCTATACGGACTGGACGGGAGCAGGCCTTCGACTAGGCCGAACGCAATAAAGGGACCGCGAAAAACCGTGCCGATACGCGACGATTCGGGGATAAATCGCGTCGAAGCGATACGGCGCCCGAGGCGATTGAGCTTCACCGTCTTGGGGAGAGACCCTGTTGCGGCGCAGAATGACGTGACGTAGGGTGCGGACCGCCGTTTTGCCGGAAGAAACCCTTCCACCGCAGGGGCTCCGTAGCTCAGCTGGATAGAGCACCAGATTCCTAATCTGGGGGTCGCGCGTTCGAATCGCGCCGGGGTCACCACACCCGGATCGGCCATCATGGGGCCGCCCGCGTCACCGAGAGGAAAAGTGAATGGATGTCTGGAAGGGCAGGCCCCGTTCGTCCGCCACCCGTAGCGTACTCAAAACCCTGAGTTGGCGGATCACGGCCAGTATCGACACCTTCCTTATCGCCTGGTTCGTCACAGGTACCCCCTGGATGGGTGGCAGCATCGCCCTCGGTGAAATCCTCACCAAACTCATCTGGTATTACCTCCACGAACGGATCTGGGCGCACATCAACGTCGAGTGAGCGGAGCGGAAGTCTGAAACGACACATCGCGGCATCCGAGCGGAACGACACCGCCGCTCGGGAATTTCTTCTGCGATGGCTATGCGTTCCCACCCAATCACGGCGACAGCCGGCGCACTTGGCGTCGTCCTGATCGCGCTCATCCTGTTCTGGGACTGGAACTGGCTGAAGCCGCTCATCGAGGCGCGCGCCTCGGCGGCGCTCGGCAGGGAGGTCACGCTTTCTCACTTCGATATGCGCCTGTCGCGAACGCCACTCATCACGCTGGACGGGGTCGCGGTTGCGAACCCTGTCGACTTCGACGGGGACAAGACCTTCGCCACGGCGGAGCGACTGCAACTGAGCTTCGATGCCTGGGCGGCGATGAAGGGCCGCATCGTCATTCCATCGATCGACATCGTGAAGCCGCGCGGCGAACTCCGCGCGCTGCCGGATGGAAAAGCCAACTGGCAGCTCGACGTGAGCAACGATAGCGGCCAAGCCGCCGGCGGGAAGTCGCCCGACATCGGCAATCTCGTGATCAGGGATGGACGCATCCGCTTCGTCGATCCGCGCCGCAAGGCTGATTTCTCGGCGGTCATTCGCACCGAAGAGCCGCCCGGCGCGGCGGAGCCCCGGCTCGTCGTCGAGGCGAAAGGTACTTATGATGCACAGCCCATCGACGCCAAATTCAGCGGAGCGTCCCTCCTTTCCCTTCGCGATGCGAAAAGGCCATATCCCGTCGATCTCGATGCCCGAAATGGCGCCACGCACATCCGCCTGACGGGTACGCTCCGCGAGCCGCTGAAGCTCGCCGGTGCCGATCTGAAACTCACGCTCAAGGGCGACGACCTCGACAGACTCTCGCCCCTCATCGGCATTCCTCTCGCGCCGACGCCGCCCTACAGCTTGACGGGCCGGCTCGACTACGCCGACGGGCGCATTCGCTTCCGCGATTTCGACGGTCGGGTCGGCGACAGCGATCTCTCCGGGCGCTTCGACGTCGATCCCCGAGGCGGGGAAAGGCCGCGCGTAGACGCTATCCTCGCGTCTAAACGGGTCGTTCTAGACGACCTTGGCGGCTTCATCGGCGCCACGCCCGGCCGAACGGACACGCCGGGTCAGTCCGCCGCGCAGAAAGCCGAGCACGCCCGTGAAAAGGCGAGCCCGAAACTTCTGCCCGATACGCCGCTCAACGTTCCAGATATCAGGAGCGCCGATTTCCATATTCGTTACGAAGGCAAGCGCATCGAAGGGCGCTCGATGCCTCTCGACGATCTTGTGGCCGATTTCACGATCGAGAACGGCAAGGTGACGCTCGCCCCCCTGAGCTTCGGCGTCGGCGAAGGCGAGATTGCGAGCCACATCGAATTCGACGCGCGCAAGAGTCCCGCGCATGCCAATGCCTCAATCGAATTCAGGGAAGTCGATCTCCGCCGCCTGATGAAATCGACGCGGATATTCGAAGGCGCCGGCAAAATCGGTGGGCGTGCCTATCTCGATACCAACGGCAACTCGCTCGCCGACATGCTCGGGCATGGCAATGGAGAATTGAAACTCTTCATGAGCGGCGGGGACATCAGCGCACTGTTAATCGACCTCGCAGGGCTCGACCTCGGAAATTCCATTCTATCTGCGCTCGGCATTCCACAGCGCACACAAATCCGCTGCATGGTGAGCGACTTCGAGCTGAAGAAGGGCGAACTCCTGACGCGCACCTTCTTTCTCGATACGACCCAAGCGAACATCGTCGGCACCGGCAAGGTCGATCTGCGCAGCGAACGGATCGACTATCGTATCGAAACGGAGCCGAAGCATTTCAGCGTCGGCGCCCTGCCGGCGCCCATCGACATCGACGGCCCTCTCAAGAGTCCATCGATCGGGCCAGACGCGGGCGCCTTGGCGGCACGCACCGGCCCTTCGGCCGTGCTCGGGATTCTGCTGACGCCGCTCGCAGCTCTCATTCCGACGATCCAACTCGGCCTTGGAGAAGACAATGACTGCACCGGGAGTATAGCCGCCGTAACGGCGGCCAGTCGGGACCTTCCGAAGGTAAAGGAAAAGAAGAAAAACCCGGATGCGAAACGCGGCGATGCACGATGAGTGACGAAACGAACACCGACATCGTCGAAACACGCATCGCCGCGCGCCTCGACAGATTGCCATGGGGACGCTTTCATACCCATGTCGTCGCGGCACTCGGCATTACCTGGATTCTCGACGGCCTGGAAGTGACGCTCGCCGGCGCTGTCGCGGGTGCCCTGAAGGATAGCCCCTCGCTCGCCTTCACGAATGCCGAAGTCGGCGCCGCCGCAAGCGCCTATCTGACCGGAGCCGTGCTCGGGGCGCTGTTTTTCGGCTGGGCGACGGACCGGCTTGGCCGCCGCAAGCTCTTCTTCATCACACTTTTTCTTTATATCGCAGCGACCACGGCGACAGCCTTCTCCTGGAACCTCTGGAGCTTCGCTCTCTTCCGCTTTCTCACGGGAGCCGGCATCGGCGGCGAATACACGGCGAT
>NZ_DATKFR010000408.1:0-13599 GCF_035511255.1 Parvibaculum sp. | reverse complement strand
ACGGCCCGGCTCGCGTTTTGCCTCGATGAAAGCCTCGATATCCGGGTGGTCGCAGCGCATCACCGCCATCATCGCGCCGCGCCGCGAACCCGCCGACATGATGGTGCGGCACATCGCGTCCCAGACATCCATGAAGGACAGGGGCCCCGAGGCGTCGGCGCCGACGCCCTTCACCGCCGCGCCCTTGGGGCGCAGCGTCGAGAAGTCGTAACCGATGCCGCCGCCCTGCTGCATCGTCAGCGCGGCTTCCTTCAGGTTCTCGAAGATGCCGGCCATGGTGTCCGGGATCTCGCCCATGACGAAGCAGTTGAAGAGCGTCACGTCGCGGCCCGTCCCCGCGCCGGCAAGAATGCGGCCGGCCGGCAGGAAGCGGTAGCCCGCCATCGCATCGTGGAAGCGCGCCTGCCAATGGCCGCGCGCCTCCGGCGCCTCGGCTGCCGCCAGAGCTGTCGCGACGCGGGTCCATGTGTCCTCGACGGTGAGGTCGACGGGCGTACCGTCCTCTCCGTGGAGGCGATATTTCATGTCCCAGATCTGTTCGGCGATCGGATGCATAAGGGGCTCACTAAGCGACAATGGAGGGCCGGCATTTTAGCATGCCGTGGCCCGCGCCTCATGTTCTCTTTTTGTGCCCAGGATAAGCACAGCGAGAATGAGATTAAATGCCTGAAGCTACGATATAATTACGCTTGTCCCCGTTATCCACCGGGAGGGGTCGGTCAGTTATCCACAGCGTGACCGGCTTCGGCCAGAAGCCTTGTCGTGGCGCCTTCGATGCTGGTTTCCAGCGCCGCCATGAAGGCATGCCGGTCGAGGCCGGCCGGGATCGGCTCCAGGAATTCAAGGACGATGGTGCCGGGCTTCCGCAACATTTTGCGGCGCGGCCAGAAGAGCCCCGAATTGACGGCGGCGGGGATGCAGGGGACGCCGAGCTGGCGGTAGAGCGCCGCGACGCCGGGCTTGTAGTCGAGCTTCGCGCCGGGCGCCGCGCGGGTACCTTCGGGAAAGATCACGATGGGACGATTGAGCGCGAAGGCGGCTTTCGCCTGCGCGATCATGCGACGCAACGCGCTCGCGCCGGAGCTGCGATCGATGGCGATCATGTTCGCCTTTTGCGAGAACCAGCCGTAATAGGGGATCCAGAGCAGCTCGCGCTTCAGCACGATGGCGGGATCCTTCAGGATCGCCACCATGATGATGGTGTCCCACATCGACTGATGCTTGGAGGCGACGAGGACGGCGCCCTCCGGGATTTTTCCGCGCACCTCGTAATGCGTACCGGCGATCGCGCCGAGCAGCCAGACGATCAGCCGCGACAAGGTCGAGATGACCCAGACGGCGGCGGCGCGCGGCAGGAAGAGCGCCGGCGTTGCGACCAAGCCGACGGAAATCGCCGTCACATACATGGCGAGGTTGAAGAGGAATGAGCGGAGCCAGAGCAAGGCTGTTTCCTTCCGGCCTGGAACGTCAGGTTTCTGAGCGGAGCAGCGCGCGCGCATGGGCGAGCGTCAGCAGGTATTTCGAATATTCCGACGCCAGCAGTTTCGTCGTGCCGGGAAAATCCCACCAGCCGTCGAGATGCAGCGTTTCCTGCACCACTGGAAAAGGCGTGATCGAAACGTCGGGCATGGCGCGGCGGAGTTCGAGCGCGGCGCGCGGCATGTGATAGGTCGAGGTGACCAGAATGATCGAGTGGTAGCGATGCGCGCGCACCCATTCGGCGGTCTCGCTCGCATTGCCGATGGTGTTCTCCGCCTGGCGGCCGATGTCGACGCAGCAGTCGAACTTCGCGGTCGAACCGCCGACCGCGCTCCTGATGGCGGCGATCTTGACCTCGGGGTGAACGCCCGTGATGAGGAGGCGCGCGCCCTTGCCGTCGTCGAGCAGTTTCATGGCCTCGTTGAGGCGGCCCTCGCCGCCCGTCAGCGCGACGATCCCGTCGGCGACGGGCACGTCGAGCGGCGGCCGGCGGTCGAGTTCTGCGGCGAAGATGACGAAGCCCGCGACATAGGCGAGCGCCGCCAGGCCAATGAGGCTTGCCAGCAACCGGCCGAGGCGCTGCCCCAGTCCTTCATGCTCCATTCGTCCGGCCGCCATTCCGTCTCGCCATTCAAGGTCATGCGCGCTCCCGGGAATCTCCCGGGTCCGTCGCGGCGGCAGACTTTAGCACAGTCGATTTGCGCTTAAAGAGAAGAGCTAGAGGAGGCGGTGCAGCGTCCGCAACACCGTCATGCGGGCGGTGACCACGGCGACAAGGGCGGCGATCAGGGGAACGCCGGCGAGCGCCGGATAATACTCGAGCCTGAGGCCCGAGACCGGCACCAGAAACGTGCTTGCGGCATGTCCGTACCAGCCCAGCACGACAAAGGTTGCGACCGACAGCGCAAGACCGATCAAGCCGCCCCTTAACCCGAGATGCAGGAAATGGCGCTGCACCTCCGCGGCGATGAAGCGATCGCGGGCGCCGATCAGATGCAGCACCTCGACGACTTCGCGGTTGGCCTGGAGGCCGGCGCGGGTCGCGAAGGTGACGATGGCGATGGTGGTTGTCGCCACGACGGCCAGGACCGCATAGGCGAGCCATTGCGCCGAGCGGGCGGCGCGGACGAGCTCGGCTTGCCACTGGCGATGCGTGTCGAGGACGGCGCCAGGTGCCACTTCGACGAGGCGCTTGGCCAGCGCGTCGAAATCGGGCGGCGCGTGCCCGTCGATGCGGATGTCGATCAGGCGGGGAAGGGGGAGGTCGTCCGTCACATTGCCCTTGCCGAGCCAGGGCTCAAGGAGCGCTTCGGTGTCGGCTTTGGTCAATGCCCGTACCGAAAGGACACCCGGCGTCTCGCCGAGCAGTTTCAGCGCGGCCTCGACCTGTGCCTCCTGAGGCACTTCATCCACGGGCTTTACCTCGACGGTGAGTGCAGCCGAAAGCTCGCGCGCCCAGTCGGAGGAGGTGCGGCCGACCGAAAGCGCCGCGCCGAGCGCGAGGCTTGCGAGGAAGCACATGGCCGCAACGACGAGCACCAGCGAGAGGCCCGTCGCGCCGGCCGCCGGCATGACGCTGCGGGTCTCGACGATGAGGGCCTTCAGCGCGCCGCCGAGGCCGCGGGCTTCCCGGTCCAGTTCCTTTTCGTCGCGGGGGCGAGGGTCAGCCACGGATGGTGAGCCTCCCGTTCTTCAGCATCAGCTCCGGGGCGCCGGCGGCTTCGACCAACGCATGATCATGCGTGGCAATGAGAACCGACGTGCCGAGGCGATTGAGCTCGATGAAGAGGCGCAGCAGGCGCTTGCCCATTTCTGGGTCGACATTGCCGGTCGGCTCGTCCGCGAGGAGGAGGTCCGGCTGGGCGACGACGGCGCGCGCGATCGCCGCGCGCTGCTTCTCGCCGCCAGACAGCGTCGGCGGTTTTGCCGTCATGCGTTCGCCGAGGCCGACCCAGGCGAGCAATTCCTTCACGTCGGCGCGGTAACTTTCCTCCGGCCGTCCCTGAATTTTCAGCGGCAGGGCGACGTTCTCATAGGTCGTCAAATGGTCGAGAAGGCGGAATTCCTGAAAGACCACGCCGACCCGGCGGCGCAGGTCGGGCAGGTCCGCGCGGGGGAGGGTCGCGATGTCGCGCCCGAACATGGTGATGAGGCCGCGCGAGGGCCGCGAGGCCAGAAACATCAGCTTCAACAGGGAGGTCTTGCCCGCGCCCGAAGGGCCGGTCAGAAAGTGCAACGAGCCCGGCGCGAGGTGAAAACTCACATCGCGCAGGATCTCCGGCCCCATGCCGTAGCGCATGCCCACATTCTCGAAGCGAATCATGGTCCGCACGGTATCATGAAGCGCGGAGTGCGGGGGATCACCCGCGAAAACATGCGGCGGCGGTCAGCAGCCTTTCGCGACGCCGGGCTTAACCGGGCTTTAACCATGGCTCGGCTTTCAATAGGCTCTGGCAATGGTTTTGGCGAACAGGCTCCGGCGAAGCGTGTGCGTGTTTTTTCCTGTTCGCTTCGCTCTCCGCCCTCCGGGGCTTTTCGGTTTCGGCACTCAATCTGATGATCATCACCTGTCCGGCCTGTTCGACACGCTACCCGGTGGACGCGGCTTCGTTCGCGCCCTCGGGCCGGAAGGTGAGGTGCGCCAAATGTGGGCATAGCTGGCATCAGGCCCCGCCGACCGACCTCCCGCGCAAGGACGAGCCGACGGAGGAAGAAGCTGCCGCCGTTCCGCCCGAGTTGGAGGAGCAGCCCGAGGAGCAGCCGGTCCCCACCATGCCCTTCGACGCGCCGGCGACGCCCATCTTCAAGAAAAAGGCCGCACCGGCCGAGGAAGAAACGGCGCAAGACGAGGAGGATTCCGATATCGTTTTCGCCGAACCCGGTGCATCGGCGTCCGGCGCCTCGCAGATCGGCGCCTCCCAACTCGGCAATGGCGGCAAGCTCCGTCATTTCGTCAACCACGCGGCCTCGTCGCGCCGCGGCCGGGTGTTGACGGCGATCGGCTGGGTGCTGCTGCTTGCTTTCGTTTCGAGCACACTTTTTGGCGCCTGGCATTTCCGCAAGGACATCGCCTCGCTCTGGCCGGCGACGACCAAGCTCTATGCCGCCGTCGATGAGCCGATGAACCTGCGCGGACTGGAGTTCAGGCAGGTCTCCTATGAGCGGCAGATGGAAAACGGGCTGCCGGTGCTCGCGGTCAAAGGCGAGGTCGTCAATGTGAGCGGCGAGACGCGGACGCCGCCCCGGCTCCGCGTCGGCCTGCTCGATACCGACCGGCACGAGCTCTATCACTGGACATTCGCGCTTGCCGAAAAGGCGCTCGATCCGAAGCAGTCGGTCCCCTTCACCACCCGCCTGTCGAGCCCGCCCGCGGGCGCCCGCGACATCGAGCTGCGTTTCGTGCTGAAGGGCGAAGAAAATGAACCCGCCAGCGCGCCGGTCGCGGCGCCTCCCTCCTGAGGCAGGGCCCATGAGCAAACTCGCCCCGCGAGGCGCGCGCATATCGGTGCTGTTCAGCGCCGACGAGATTGCCGCCCGGGTGCGCGAACTCGCGGTCGAGATCGTCGCGGCGATGGGTCCCGAACCGCTGGTCATTCCGATCCTCAAGGGGAGCTTCATCTTCGCCGCCGATCTGCTGCGCGCGCTGCATGAGGAAGGCGCCGAGCCCGATATGGATTTCATCAGCCTGTCGAGCTACGGCAAGGGCACCACGTCGCTGGGCGAGGTGAGAATCCTGCGCGACACGGAGGCCGACATCGAAGGCCGGGACGTCCTCATCGTCGACGACATTCTCGAGTCGGGCCGTACGCTCGCCTTCGCCAAGGATCTGATGACGGCACGGCGCGCGCGGTCGGTGAAGACCTGCGTGCTGCTCGACAAGCCGGGCAAACTCGCCGTCCAGATGAAGGCCGATTTCACCGGCTTCAAATGCGCCGATCGCTTCGTGGTGGGCTACGGCATGGACGTCGCACATGCCTATCGCCAGTTGCCCTTCGTCGGCATCGTCGAGAGCTGAGCATCATGGCCCGCATACTGATCGCCGAAGACGAACCGAGCGTACTGGCCTTCATCACCCGCGCGCTCCAGGGCGTCGGGCACGAGGTCGAAGGTGCCGGCGACGGCAGCGACGCGCTCGCCGCGCTCACCCGCGCGCGGGGGGCGGGCCGGCCGCACGATCTTCTGCTTACGGATATTCTGATGCCGGTCATGGACGGCATTTCGCTGGCGCTATCGGCCGCGCGCGACGCGCCCGACATGCCGATCATGCTGATGACCGGTTATTCCGACCAGCGCGAACGTGCCTACGGCCTCGAGGCGATCATCGACGACATCCTGCTGAAACCCTTCACGCTGGACGAGCTCGTGCTGCGTGTGCAGACGGTGCTGGACAAGGAATAGCACCCGCAATAGCCGCGCCGCGGCCGGGCATGGCTCGTGGACGACGAACGCAAAAGGGCAATCAAAACCGCTTCAGCAGCCGGTCGAGATAATCGAGTTCGATCTTCGGGCGGCCGAGTTCGCCGGCGCGGCGGCGCAGTTCCTGAATGATCTCGCGGGCGCGCTGGATGTCGATCTTGTCGGGCACGGCGACGTCGTTGCCGAGGTCGGGGCCGGCATTGGGGAGGGAGCGGCCGAAGGGATCCGAAGCGCGCCCTTGTCCCGAATTGCCGCGCCGGCCCGCCATGCTCTGCATCAACTGGTCGGCGAGCCCTTGGGCACCTTCGCGCATATTGGCGATCGCCTGACCTTGCGAGGCCGTCGCGCGGTCGGCGCGGCCGTCGCCGAGGCGATCCTCGGCGCTCTTCATTGCGTCGCCGGCCTTGCCGAGCGCAGGGGGAAGTTTGGCGCCGGATTTTTCGAGGTCGCGCATCACTTGCGCCAGTTCCTCGCGCAATGCGGACTGCGCGCGCTTCAGGTCGTGCAAGGAAGACGGATTGCCCTGCTTGCCCCCCTGTCCCTTCTCTCCGGGGGCGCCGCCTTGCTGCCCGGAGCCGGCGCTGCCTTGCGAGCCGCCCTTGCGGAAGGTCTCGTCCATCAACTGGCGCTGCTTGTCGATCAGCTTGCCCATGCGGTCGACGCCTTGGGACATCGCCTGTTCCTGCGGCGTCATGCCGGGGCTCTGCTGCGGCACACGCATGTTTTCCATGATGGCCTGGAGCTGCTGCAACATCGCCTTCGCCTGATCGCGCGCGCCGCTTTTGGCGAGTTCGTCGATCGCGCTCAGCATGCGCTCGAGATCGGAGCGGTCGATGGTCTGGCCGTCCTGCGGCGCGAAGCGCTCGAGCGGGTTGGGCTGCATGTCGCCGCGCGCGGCCAACGCGTCCATGTAGCGTTTGAAGGCGTCCTTCAACTCGGACATCAAGCGGTTGATCTCGTCGCCCGAGGCGCCTTTGGCGAGCGCCTCGGTCAGCGCGTCGCGCGCGCGGCGGACGTCGTTTTCGGCCAGCGAGAGATCGCCATCCTCGATATGGAGGGCCGTCGACCAGAGGAGATCGAAGATACCGGTGAGGTCGCCGTCGTGCCGGGCGCTCGTCAGACGCCAATAGGCCGCTCGCAATGCGAGGTAGACGGAAAGATCGTCGATATAGCGGTCTGCATCGACCGTGAGATCGTCGAGGACGCGGGCGACGCGCGCCGTCGACGCCGGATCGAGCGCCAGCGCGCGACGCTGTTCGACGATGGCGGCGGCGAGCGGCTTCTTGAAATCGCGGGCCGGCAGAATGAGCGCGACCGGGGGAGCGGTGCCTTCCTGTCCGGCGTCGTCCTTGGCCACCAGCGTCACCATCACCGGCAAACCCGCCCAGGGGTGCGGCGTGAGGTCGATATAGGTTTCGCCCTTGGCATCCTTCGGGCGGAGCGTCGGCAGGGGCAGGTTCACCGTTGGCGGCGTCACGCTGGGGAGAACCGCCGCCTCGGCGCGCGCGCCGGGGCGCGTGTCGGCGGGTGTCCGCACGGGAGGTCGCACCAGCACGATGCGCGCTTCCGCCGAGGTGACGCCGTAGTCGTCCTCGACCTTGTAGGCAAAGCGCAGCGTGCCGGACGAGGTCTTCTCGAGGGGCTTCGTCAGTTCGATCGCCGGCCTGCGGTCGGCGACGACGTCGATATTCCAGCCGCGCATCATGCGGCCGCCCTGGGTCAGCGTGAATTCGGTCGACGCCTTGATCGGCGCGTCGATCGTGTAGTTCATGTCGCCCATGTCTTTCAGCGGCTCGGGCCGACCGCGGTCGCCCTGGCCGGCTTCGAGCGCCGGGGCGGCTTTCAGCCCGTGGACGCGAAGGGAGAGCACGCTGTTTTCCGGCACGATGAGTTTTTTCTCTTCGCTCGCGGCTTCGGTATCTTTCGCCTGTTCGAGATAGATCGGCGCCTGGCCGGTATAGGCGGGCGGCGTGATCCATGCCTCGACCGAAAAGGACCGCGCCGCGCCGAGACCCGGCAGCAGGGCGGCGGCGATGCGGCTCATCTGGCCGTTGCCGGTGCCGAGAAAGGCGACGAGAAGCAGAAGGACGACGGCAGCCCGGAGTGCATAGGGGTCCCGTTCGGCCAGACCCGGCGACGCGAAGCCGAGTTTCAGCCGCCGGATGCGCTCGGCGACCCAATGCTGATGGGCGCGCCAGAGCGCGGCGTCGCCGGTGCCAGGAGCGGCGACGTCCTCATAGGCGGCGAGTGGCTGGTGGGTGAGGCCGGACACGAGTTCGAGATGGCGCAGTGCCGCCTCGCGATCCGGCCAGCGGAAGCTCTTGAGCCCGCGCCAGAGCATCCATGCGGTCAACCCGCCAAAGCCGGCAAGAAGAGCCCAGTGGAGGCCCATCGGGAGGCCCGCAAAGGCATTGAAGAGGGCAAGGACCAGAAAGAGCCCGCCGAGACCCACCGGCGGCCAGAGTGCCGGCCAGAGCGCCTCCCAGACGAGAATGGCGCGGGCGATGCGGATGCGGCGTTCGACACGGGCGGGCAGGCGCGGGCCATCCGGGCGCGGCGCGGATGTCCGCGCCTGCGTCTCCTGCACTGCCTGCCGCGTTTTGTGGCCGGTCAAATCCTCGCCTCTCGTCGAGCCGTTCCCGCACGCAGGCCCGCGCGCCGCTTGTCAGCGCGACCCTTCGAGCCAGGCCGGGATCATATCGTGCTTCAGCATTTCGTCATAACTTGGGCGCGCGCGGATGACCGCGAAATCGGCGCCGTTGACGAGGACCTCAGGCACGAGGGGGCGGGTGTTGTATTCCGACGCCTGCACCGCGCCGTAGGCGCCCGCCGACATGACGGCGACGAGATCATCGGTCTCGAGGCGCGGCATTTCGCGCCCCTTGGCAAGAAAGTCGCCCGTCTCGCAGACGGGGCCGACGACGTCGTAGGTGACGCGTTCGGCCGAAGGGGCGGGCTCCGCCACGGGTCGGATCTCGTGATAGGCGTCATAGAGCGTCGGGCGGATCAGATCGTTCATCGCCGCGTCGACGATCAGGAAATGGCGGGCGTCGCCTTGCTTTTCGTAGATGACGCGCGAGACGAGGATCCCCGCGTTGCCGACCAGCAGTCGGCCCGGCTCATAGGTGAGCTCGCAACCCAGCCGTCCGACGGTGCGCTTCACCATCGCCGCATATTCATCCGGATGCGGCGGAATGTCGTTGTCGCCGCGATAGGGGATGCCGAGACCGCCGCCAAGATCGATGCGGGAAATCGCGTGGCCTTCGCGGCGCAGCTCCTCGACCATTCCGGCCACCCGCGTAAAAGCCGCCTCGAACGGTTCGAGCGAGGTCAACTGGCTGCCGATATGGACGTCGATGCCGATGGCCTCGATGCCGGGCAGCGCCTTCGCCCGGGCATAGACGGCGGGCGCGCGCTTCCAGGAAATACCGAACTTGTTCTCGGCCTTGCCGGTGGCGATCTTCTCATGCGTCTTCGCATCGACGTCCGGATTGACGCGGATGGCGATCTTCGCGGCAAGGCCGCGCGCCGCGGCGAGCGCCGAGAGAAGTTCGAGTTCGGGTTCCGACTCGACGTTGAACTGGTCGATGCCGGTTTCGAGTGCGAAGGCGATTTCGGCGGCGGTCTTGCCGACGCCGGAAAAGACGATTTTCGAGGCCGGAATGCCGGCGGCGAGTGCGCGGCGGAGTTCGCCTTCCGAGACGACGTCGGCGCCGACGCCGGCCTTGGCCAGCGTCGCGATGACGGCGAGGTTGGAATTGGCCTTCACCGCGTAACAGAGCCGTGCTGGCTGACCCTTGAAGGCCTCGATAAAGACCTCGGCATGGCGCGTCAGCGTCGCCGAGGAATAGCAATAGAAGGGCGTGCCGACAGCGGCCGCGATGTCGGGGATCGCGACGTCCTCGGCATGAAGAACGCCGTTCCTGTATTCGAAATGGTTCATGACGCTCGGTTCTCGGAGGCGCCGGGCTTTCGGGCCCGTGGCGCCTTGTTCAGCAGGGCGGGACCGACGTGTCCGGCATCTGGTTCGGAGCCGCCATGTCGCCGGCCTCCTCCGCGTCGATGGGTTTCTGTGTCGTGCCGGATCCGGTCTGACAGCCGGCTTTCGACGCCATGTCGGGGCTGACGCTCGGCGGCGGTTCGAGGTCGCCCTTGCGGCCGCAGGCGCCGAGCGCGAGAAGAGCAGAAAGGCCGAGCGCGGCCGCCATCGTCATTCGCCTGTTCATCTCACTTCTCCCCGTTACGGCCGAGTTCCGTGCGCCACCAGGTCACCGATGCGCGCACATTGTCGGGCGCCGTGCCGCCGAAACTCGTCCGGCTGGCGACCGAATTGTCGACGCCCAGCACCGAATATACCTCATCGGTGATGCCGGGCTCCACTTCACGCATGTCGGCGAGCGTCAGGCCGTCGAGATCGACGCCCTTCTTCTCCGCCTTTGCGACGAGAGAGCCGGTGATGTGATGGGCCTGGCGGAAAGGCACGTTGAGACGGCGGACCAGCCAGTCGGCGAGATCGGTCGCGGTCGCAAATCCGCGCGAGGCGGCGGCGCGCATTTCCTTGGTGTTGACCGTGAGCGTCGCGACCATGCCGGTCATCGCGGCAAGCGACAGGGAGAGCGCGTCGAGCGCGTCGAAGGCCGCTTCCTTGTCTTCCTGCATGTCCTTGGAATAGGCGAGCGGGAGGCCCTTCATGACGATGAGGAGCGCCGTCAGGTCGCCGATGACGCGGCCCGATTTCGCGCGCACGAGTTCGGCGGCGTCGGGATTGCGCTTCTGCGGCATGATGGAAGAGCCGGTGGTGAAGCCGTCGGTCAAGCGCACGAAGTTGAAGCCCGGCGTCGACCAGATGACGATTTCCTCGGCGAAACGCGACAGATGCGTCGCGGCAATGGCGGCGGCCGACATGGTTTCGAGCACGAAGTCCCGGTCGGACACGCTGTCGAGCGAATTGCGCGTCGGCCGGTCGAAGCCGAGCGCCTTCGCCGTCATATGCCGGTCGATGGGGAACGAGGTGCCGGCCAGCGCCGCGCTGCCGAGCGGGCTCTCGTTGAGGCGCTTTCTCGCATCGGCAAAGCGGCCGCGGTCGCGCGCCGCCATTTCGACATAGGCGAGGCAATGATGGCCGAAGGTGACGGGCTGCGCGGTCTGCAGATGCGTGAAGCCCGGCATGATCGTGTCGGCATTCGCTTCCGCCTTGTCGAGCAGCGCATTCTGGAAAGCCTCGAGCTGCTCGTCGAGATGGTCGATCGTGTCGCGAATATAGAGCTTGAAGTCGAGCGCCACCTGATCGTTGCGCGACCGCGCCGTGTGAAGCCGGCCCGCCGCCGCGCCAACGAGATCGGCGAGCCGCGATTCCACGTTCATGTGGATGTCCTCGAGGTCGCGCCGGAATTCGAACTGTCCGCCCTCGATCTCGGCCAGCACCGCGTCGAGGCCGGCGACGATTTGATCGGCATCTTCTCTTGAGATAATTCCGGTTTCGGCCAACATGGCGCAATGCGCCTTCGAGCCCCGGATGTCCTGGCCGAAGAAGCGCTGATCGAAGCCGATGGAGGCGTTGATCTCCTCCATGATGCGGTCGGGACCTTCGCCGAAGCGACCGCCCCACATTTTATTGCTCATCGCGAGGTTCCGTAGGCCCCGAGCCCGGCCCGCCATCGCGAGAGCGCGGAATTCCGAGGCCCGATGTTTCGTTCCAGCAGCAAGACTATCCTGATTATCGCCGCCGCCGTCATTGTCGCCGTTGCGGCGGTATACTTGATCGCCGGCCCCTTAGGCAATGGCGGGGGGGCCGGACGGGCCCCGGAAGGCGGCCATGCGGCGGCGCTCAGCCCCTATGCCACGGGGGCGGTTGCCAATTTCAAGGCCGATGCGGCGCCGAAGCCCGTCCCGGACCTCGCCTTCAGGGATGGGGACGGCAAGGACGTCAAGCTTTCGGATTTCAGGGGCAAGCTCGTCCTCCTCAATCTCTGGGCGACCTGGTGCGTACCCTGCCGGGAGGAGATGCCGGCCCTGAACGGACTTCAGGGGGCGCTCGGGAGCGACCGGTTCCAGGTGCTGGCCTTGAGCGTCGACAAGGACGGCCACGATCTTGCCAAAGCCTTCCTCGCCGAGGTCAAGGCCGACCATATCGCGCTCTACAACGACCCGACCTCGCGGGCGATCTTTGCCATGAAGGCCTATGGCATGCCGACGACGGTGCTGATCTCGCCGGCGGGCCAGGAGATCGGGCGCCTCGTCGGCCCGGCCCATTGGGACGCGCCGGAGGCGAAGGCGCTGATCGAGGCGGCCCTCAAGGCAACTTCCGCGCGCTGATCGAGCAGGTTCAGACTTCGGGTCGCTCCACCACGAAAACGGCGCCGAACATCTGCGCGATGTCGCCGCCGCCCGCCGTCAGCGGGCTGGAAAAGCTATGCCATTCGAGGCTGCGGTGGATCATGTTGACGAACCTGCCCGAGGCAAAGACCGGCCGTCGCAGTTGGAAAGCAGTCTTGGAGAGAGCGAGGAGACGGCTGCGGGCCGCAACGGGTCGGAACATCACGCGCGGATCGCCGGCGAGTTCCGAATAGAGCATGCCGGTGGCTTCCCGGCCGATCAGCGCGACAAGCGCGGTGCCGAAGATGCGGAGGCGAAAGTCGCGGCCGCCGTCGATCGCTTCGCTGATGCTGATATTCGGCAGGAAGCGGACGATCTCTCCGGGAGAGATGTCGCCGCGGTCGGGCATGGCGCGGGCACCTCGCTTCTCATGCCAATAGGCGGTCAGCGCGACGACGTCCGGATGCACCGGCTCGTCGAGATAATGCAGGCTCTGTTCGTCAGGAGGCGGCACGTCTCCTATGGCAGCCATGCGAATCCCCGGTTCCGATTGGAAGGCCGGAACCAGTATCGCGCTCAATTCTTAACAAAAATTAGCGTTCTATCTTGCGACAACCGCGCCGTACGACGCGGCGGACTTCACCGCGTCGGAACGGGCTTGTCGCCGCGATAATCGTAGAAACCGCGCTGCGTCTTGCGGCCGAGCCATCCGGCCTCGACATATTTCACCAGAAGCGGGCAGGGACGGTATTTCGAATCCGACAGGCCTTCATGCAGCACCTGCATGATCGACAGGCAAGTGTCGAGGCCGATGAAATCGGCGAGTTGCAGCGGACCCATGGGATGATTGGCGCCGAGCCGCATTGCCTTGTCGATGCTTTCGACCGAGCCGACGCCCTCGTAAAGCACGTAGACCGCCTCGTTGATCATCGGCAGCAGGATACGGTTGACGATGAAGGCCGGGAAATCCTCGGCATTGGCCGTCTGCTTGCCGAGGCGCTCGGCGAGTTCGCGCACCGCGTCGAAGGTTTCGTCGTCGGTGGCGATGCCGCGCACGACCTCGACCAGTTCCATGACCGGCACCGGGTTCATGAAATGCATGCCGATGAATTTCTCGGGGCGGTCGGTGGAGGCGGCGAGCCTCGTGATCGAGATCGAAGAGGTGTTGGTCGCGATGATCGCATCCTCGCGGAGATGCGGACAGAGATCGGCGAAGATCTTGCGCTTCACGGCCTCGTTTTCGCTCGCGGATTCGATGACGAAATCGGTCGCCTCGAAGGCGTCATAGGTGACGGCGGCCGAAATGCGTTCGAGGGCGGCGTCGCGGTCGGCCGCGCTGATGCGGCCCGAATGGACCTGACGGGAGAGGTTGCCGTCGATGGTGGCGAG
>NZ_DATKFR010000407.1:0-4666 GCF_035511255.1 Parvibaculum sp. | reverse complement strand
AGATAAATGCGCGTCGCGCGCGGCAGCGCCTGCCGGTAGATCTCCGCGCCGCCGACGATCATCACTTCCTCCGCGCCCATGTCCTCCGCCAGTTCGATCCCGTGATCGATCGCATCGCCGACCGAGCCGAAGATTTCGGCGCCCGGCGCGGCATAGGCGGCATCGCGCGTCACGACGAGATTGGGCCGGCCCGGCAGCGGTCGCTTCGGGAAGGACTCCCAGGTCTTGCGCCCCATGACGATGGGTTTTCCCATCGTGGTGCGCTTGAAGAAGGCCATGTCGCCCGCGAGCCGCCACGGCATCGCATTGTCGCGGCCGATGATGCCGTTTTCCGCGATGGCGATGACGAAGCTGATATGGGTCATTGCCTGAGATCGGGCGCGATCACGCGCTCCGCCGTCAGCGGCCGCGTATTGAGCAGGATGACATGCATCGCGGCGGCGGCCAGCGCCAGCATCAGAAGCGTCAACCCCGCGATCACGATGCGCCGCTTCACACCGCGACCGGCGCGGCGATATGCGGATGCGCCTCGTAGCCTTCGAGCTTGAAGTCGTCGAAGGTGAAATCGAAGATCGACTTCACGTCCGGATTGATGCGCATGCGCGGCAGGGACTTCGGCTCCCGCGAGAGCTGTAAATTCGCCTGATCGAGATGGTTCGAATAGAGATGCGCGTCGCCGAAAGTATGGATGAATTCGCCCGCCTCGAGCCCCGTCACCTGCGCCATCATCATGGTGAGCAGCGCATAGGAGGCGATGTTGAAGGGCACGCCGAGAAAGATGTCCGCCGAGCGCTGGTAGAGCTGGCAGGAAAGCTTCCCCTCCGCGACATAGAACTGGAAGAGGCAATGGCAGGGCGGCAGCGCCATGCGGTCGACGTCGGCGACGTTCCAGGCGGAGACGATCAGGCGGCGCGAGTCCGGGCTCTTCTTGATCTGCTCGACGACGTTTTTGATCTGGTCGATCTTGCCGCCATCGGGCGTCGGCCAGGAGCGCCATTGATGCCCGTAGACCGGGCCAAGGTCGCCCTGCTCGTCCGCCCATTCGTCCCAGATACCGACGCCGTTCGCCTTCAGATAGGCGATGTTGGTGTCGCCGGCGAGGAACCAGAGAAGCTCGTGAACGATCGACTTCAGATGCAGCTTCTTGGTCGTCACCATCGGGAAGCCGTCGGCGAGGTTGTACCGCGACTGCCAGCCGAAAGTGCTGAGCGTGCCCGTCCCTGTCCGGTCCGTCTTCTTGACGCCGTGGTCGCGCACATGGCGCATCAGGTCGAGATATTGCTTCATGGGACCTCTCCGGGAATCGAGGCATTTTAGACCCCGCCCCCGCCGGACGCCATGCGCGCTTTACCGGATGCCGTCGTTATCCACAGGCCCGGCAGGGCTTTCGGGCGCCTCGTGCCCCCGTCCCATCCGGGCAAGCAGCATGACGGGCAAAAGCCCCGCGGCCACGATCAGCAACGCCGCGACGGCCCCGTCCTCATAGGTACCGCGCGACGCCTCGGCATAGAGATGCGTCGCCAGCGTCTCGAAGCCGAGCGGGCGGAGCAGCAGGGTTGCCGGCAGTTCCTTCATGCAATCGACGAAGACGAGCAGCGTCGCCGCCGCCAGCGCCGGACGCAACAGCGGCAGATGCAGGCGGGACAGGCGTTGAAACGTGCTGGCGCCGAGCGTGCGGGCCGTGTCGTCGACGGTGAGCGAGATTTTCGACAGTCCCGCCTCGATGCCGCCGACCGGAATGACGAGGAAGCGCGCCGCATAGGCATAAACGAGCGCCGCGCCCGAGCCCGACAGCAGAAGTCCGGTCGAAATCCCGGCCAGATCGCGCATGGCGGCGTCGAGCGCGTTGTCGAAGGCGGCGAGCGGCGCGAGCAGGCCCAGCGCCAGAACGGTGCCCGGCACCGCATAGCCGAGGCTCGCGAAACGCGCCAATGCCGTCGCCGCGCGCCCCGGCAGTAGCCGCGCCGCATAGGCCACGCCGAAACCGAGAAGCAATGCCACGGCGGTCGAGATCGCGGCGATGGCGATCGTATTGCCCGTCTCGGCAAGGATCGTCGCCGGCAGGCCGGAGAGCCGCAACCGTTTCGCCGTCTCGACGACGAGATAGGCCGCCGGCACACCGAACCCCAGGAACACCGGCAACGTGCCCAGCGCAAGCGCGAGCGCCCCGCCCCACCTTCCGAGCGCGCGCGGCGGCATCGCATGCGTCGTTTCCGACGACACCGCCTCGTCGCGGTGCCGACGTCCCCAGCGCTCGATAAGGATCAGCGTCACCACGACGGCAAGCATCAGCAACGCGATCTGCGCCGCGCCCGGCAGGCTCGAGCGGTTGATCCATGTCGAATAGACCGAGACGGTCAAGGTCCGAACACCGAGGAACTCCGCCGCGCCGATATCGTTGAGCGCCTCCATCAGCGCGAGGCTCGCCCCGACGGCGATGCCGGGCCGCGCAAAAGGCAGCATGACATGAACGAAAATCCGCACCGGCCCCGCACCCAGTATCCGCGCCGCCTCGATCTCGGCGGCGGGCTGCAGCACGAACATCGCCCGCGTCGAGAGATAGACGTATGGATAAAGCACGAAGCCGAGCAGCAGGATGCAACCCGCCATCGAACGGACGTCCGGCAGCCGTAGCCCGCGCGGATCGGCGATGCCGAAGAGATCGCGCAACCCCGTCTGCAGCGGGCCGACCGGATGCAGCACGTCGAGATAGGCGAATGCGACGACATAGGTCGGCACGGCGAGCGGCAGCAATAGCGCCCATTCGAGCACGCCGCGACCGCGAAAATCGAAACTCGTGACGAGCCATGCCGTGCCGATGCCGAGGAAGAGCACCAGCGCGGCGACGCCCGCGAGCAGCGTGGCGGTCTGCGACAGCGCGCGCGGCAGGACATAATCGACCAGATGCGGCCAGAGATCGCCCGACCCTTCGGCCGCGATGACGGCAAGCGCGACGATCGGCGCGGCGACGAGACCGGCCACGGCGCCGGACGGGCCGAGCGTCAGACTCTGTTTGAAGACAGGCGCAAGCTTCATCGGCACCGCGAGAAGAGGCGGCGGGGAAAGTCTCGCGCCATCCATCTTCCTAACCGTCGAAGCCGGTCCTGTCGACCAGTTCGCTCGCTTCCTTGCGATGCTTCGAAATCTCGGCGAGCGGCATCGGATCGACCTTCAGCTCGCCGAGTTCGGCGATCAGCGGCGCCACTTTCACGCCCGCGCGCACCGGATATTCGTAATTCGCCCGGGCATAGAGGTCCTGCCCTTCTTCCGAAACGAGGAATTCGACGAACTTTACTGCGGCCGCCTTGTTCGGCGCGTGCTTCGCCAGCGCCGCGCCCGAGACGTTCACATGCGTGCCGCCGCCCTCGAAGGTCGGCAGCACGACCTCGATCGCCTCGCCCCATTTCTTCTGCTCGGGCCCGCCGGCGCCGCTGCGCATCAGACCGACATAATAGGAATTGCCGAGGCCGACGTCGCAGAGCCCGCCGAGAATGTCGCGCGCCACGTCGCGGTCGCCGCCGCCGGGCTTGCGCGCGAGATTGGCCTCGACGCCTTCGAGCCAGGCCGTCGCCTTCTCGAGTCCGTGTTTCTCGATATAGGCGGCGATCAGCGCCGTGTTGTAGGGATGCTGGCCCGAACGCAGGCAGACCTTGCCCTTCCATTTCGGATCGGCCAGTTCCTCATAGGTGAAGGATTTGAGATCGGTGCGGTCCTTCGCGGCATAGAGCAGGCGCGCGCGCAGCGACAGCGCCACCCATTGCCCTTCCGGATCGCGCAAATTGGCCGGCACGGCCGCCGCGATCGCCTCGGAGGCGAGCGGCTGGGTCACGCCCTTTTCGGCGAAGTCCGTCAGGTTGCCGAAATCGACCGCCATCAGCAGATCGGCCGGCGAGTTCGCGCCCTCCGCCGCGACGCGCTCGGCAAGTCCGTCCTTCATGAAAACCGTCTTCACCTCGGTGCCGGTTTTCGTCTTGAAGGCGTCGATCAGCGGCTGGATGAGGCCCGGCTCGCGCGTCGTGTAGAGGTTGATCTGGTCGGCGCTGGCGGAACCGGAGAAAAGTCCGAGGGCGGCGGCGGCCGTCATGGCGGCTCGCAGAAGGCGCTGGGTCGTCATGTCTGAATGATCCTGTTGCGGCGAAAGGGGTACGCGGCGACAGGATAGTTGAGAGTGATTATCAAAAACAAGACCGGATTGTACCATCCGTCCTGAAGCTTTCGCGAATCGCGCCAAGCGCCTGATCGGGCTCGCCATCTTCCCCCGAATCTCAGATCGGAGTCGAAGAGGCGGGATCGCACACCCTGCCGCAACGCCTTTATTTCCTGCGGACGAGCGCCTATATAAGGCCTGTCGGCTTCGGCCGACTATGGCGATAAACGGGCTACATAATAAGCCATTCGGACCCGGGGGCGGTACCCGGCGCCTCCACCAATTATCTTCCGTCGTGGCGGAAATTCCTGGGGGCGAACTAGGATCGACGAGGGTGTAAAAGTAGTTCTTTTGCCCGGCATGGTTCCGCCGTCATCGGGCCGTTTTATAGTTGCCAACGACAACTATGCTGAGGTTGCTCTCGCTGCGTAATGCAGTGCCAGCACTTCGATTGAAGTCCTTGACTTTAGCCGGTTAAGGCGGGGTTCGGGGGTACCTGGCAACAGAAACCCCCACTTC
>NZ_DATKFR010000406.1:0-3416 GCF_035511255.1 Parvibaculum sp. | reverse complement strand
CCCTGCACCAGAAGCGGCATGACGAAGGCGCCGAAGCTCGCATCCGAGGTGAGGCCGGCCCGCATGAAATAGGACAGCGAGAACATGATGAGCGAAAAGCTCGCACTCCAGCGGGCGTCCACGCGCGACATGATGCGCGCTGCGAGCGGCGTCAGAATGACCGCCACGACGCCGCTCGGCGCCGCCACGAGGCCCGCCCAGGTGGCGGTATATCCGATCTGCTGCTGAAGCCAGAGTGGCAGAATGACGACATTGCCGAAGAACACCGCATAGGCAAGCGCCGAAGCGAGGACGCCGAGCGCAAAATTCCGATTGGCGAAGAGCGAAAGATCGACGATCGGATGCTTCTCCGTGATCTCCCATATGATCCATGCGACGCAGCCGACCGCCGCGACGAGCGTCAGCACGACGATCTGCGTCGAGGCGAACCAGTCGGCGTCCTTGCCCGTATCCAGCATGACCTGCAACGCGCCGACCCAGACGACGAGCAGTGCGAGACCGATGGAGTCGATCGGCAGCTTCTGCGTCTCCGTCTCCCGCGCGCCAAGGCTCCGCCAGCAGATGAAGGCGCAGAGGAGCCCGACGGGAATATTGATGAAGAAAATCCAGGACCAGGAATAATTGTCGGAGATATAGCCGCCAAGGATCGGTCCGCAGATGGGCGCGACGAGCGTCGTCATCGACCAGATCGCGAGCGCCGTCCCGCGCTTGGCCGGCGGGAAGATAGCCAGCAGCAGCGCTTGCGAGCCCGGGATCATCGGTCCCGAAGCGGCGCCCTGCAAAACGCGAAAGAAAACGAGGCTTGAAAGATTCCAGGCGATGCCGCAAAGGAGCGACGCGAGCGTGAAGAGCAACACCGAAACGACGAAGGTTCGCACCGCGCCGTACCGGCGCATCACCCATCCGGTCAGCGGCACGGCGATGCCGTTCGACACCGCAAAGGATGTGATGACCCAGGTCCCCTGATCGGAGCTGACGCCGAGATTTCCCGCGATCGTCGGCACGGAGACATTGGCGATGGTCGTGTCGAGCACCTGCATGAAGGTGCCGAGCGCCAGCGCCACCGATGTCAGGGCGAGCGCCGCGCCCTGCATCGGGGATGGTCCCGAGCTCGCCGGCGCGCCGCTCATGGCATCCGCGCCGAAGCCGAAACGGCGCCGCTTCCGCCATTGTCGGCGATGATGCGTTCGATCGACCGTTCGACCCCGGCATCGCGATCGTCACGCGGCCGCTCCGGCAACGGCACCGACCGCACCTGCGCGGAAGCCAGCGCTCCCGACCTATCGCCGACATCGACACTCGCCGTCATCGACAGTCCGACCCGAAGCGGATGCGCCTCGACCTCCGCCGGATCGAGCGCGATGCGCACCGGCAGACGCTGGACGATCTTGATCCAGTTGCCGGATGCGTTCTGCGGCGGAAGGAGCGCGAAGGCGTTGCCGCTGCCGGCCGACACGCCAACCACCCGGCCGTGATAGGCGACATCGCCGCCATAGATGTCCGCATGCAACGTCACCGGCTGCCCGATCCGCATATCCTCGAGCTGCCCTTCCTTGAAATTGGCATCGACCCAGACGTCGCCGAGCGGGACGACCGCCATCAGCGGCGCCCCGGCCGCCACATGTTGCCCGAGCTGAACCGTCCGTCGCGCAATCAGCCCGTCGACGGGCGAAACGATATGCGTCCGCCTGACGCCGAGCGCCGCATCGCGAACGCGCGCCGCCGCCGCCATCACGTCCGGATTGGTCGAAATCGACGTCCCGTCGATCGAAGCCAGCGTCGCGTTGAGCTGTTCCTTCGCCGAAGAGAGAGATGCTTCCATGGCGGTCACGGTGTCGCGCGCATGAGCAAGTTCCTCGCCGGAAACCGCTCCGTCGCTTGCGAGCGAACGGCGGCGCTTGAGATCGCTCTCGGCTTGCCGGACAGCCACCTCACGCTGCGCGATGTCGGCGCGCAGGGCATCGGCCTTGGCGAATTGCGCCCGCACCTGCCGCACGGTTCGCGCCAGTTCGGCCTCCGCCGACTGCAGCGCAATCTCGACGCTCGACGGATCGAGCGTGACGAGCAGCTGTCCACGCTTGACGAATTGCGTGTCGTCGGCGTTCAGAACCTGCACGGTGCCGGGCTGTTCGCTGGTGATCTGGACGACGTCGCCGGCCACATAGGCGTCGTCCGTGGTCTGGAAATGACGGCCGAAGATGAACCAGTGTGCCCCCCATGCCAGAAGGCCGATGACGACGACCGCCGTCAGTATAGCCAGGCCGCGCTGGCGAGGGGTGCCTCTGCTCAAGATGCTTGTATCGTAACTCATGATGCTGACCCGATGCGCTGACTAATGGATGATCGTTGCGGCGCGACCGCTCGCGGCGTCACTCGCCGCCTGATTGGGGGGCGGCGTAAAATCGCCGCCGACCGCCAGTAGAAGCTGAACGCGGTTCGTCGCCTGCGCCGCCGCAAGCGTGGCCTGCTGCTGACGTGCATCGAGCAGCAGCGTTTCGGCGCTGAGAACGGAGAGATAGGTGCTGAGCCCCGCACGATAGCGTCGCTCCGCCAAACGATAGGCTTCCTGCGCGGCGGCAAGCGATTGCCGCTCATGCTCGAGTTGTCGCGAAAGGGTTCCCGTCTCGGTCAGCCGGTCGGCGACATTGCGAACGGCGGAGATGACGGTTGCGTTGTAGCCCGCGACGGCGGCGTCCACATCCGCGGTCGCACCTTCATATTGCGACTTCAGCTTGTCGCCGTCGAAAATCGGCAGATGGATCGCCGGCCCGACGCCGTAATTCTGCGATGGCGCGAGCAACATCGTGTCGAGCCCGATCGCCGCCCAACCCGCGAAAGCCATGATGTTGATATCGGGATAAAACGATGCCTTCGCCGCCTTGCGGCCCGACACCGCCGCCTCGACGCGCAGGCGCGCGGCGAGCACGTCCGGCCGGCGGCTCAGAAGATCGGCCGGCAGGACCTGCGGCAGGGGCAGCGCTCCATCGAGCCGCAGCGTCGGCCGCCGGATCGCCGCATAGGCGTTGGCGCCGTCCCCGGCCAGGGCGGCGACCTCGTGAATGGCAATATCCCTGTCGCCCTTCGCCCGTTCTTCGGCGGCGCGCGCCGCCGCGAGCAGGGCTTCCGCCTCCCTGACCTCGGCATTGCTGTCGAGACCCGAGGTCACACGCTGCCGCGAGAGGTCGAGAATATGTTGCCGCTGCTGCACCGTTTCGGTGGCGACGTCCGCCAATGCATAGGTGCGGTCGAGCGCTACATAGGCCTGCACCAGAGCACCCGAAATCGCGAGGCGCGCGCCGGCCGCATCGAGCTGCGCCGCCGCCGCTTCCGAACCGGCTTGCGAAACCAGCGCCGCCTGCTTGCCCCAGAAGTCGATGTTCCAGGAGAGGTTGGCGTTGAGATCGCCGATCCAGTTC
>NZ_DATKFR010000405.1:0-4134 GCF_035511255.1 Parvibaculum sp. | reverse complement strand
CTGGGGCACGCCGGCCGCCTGCACGATGTCGCGCACGCTCGCGCCGGCAAAGCCGCGCTCGTGAACGACGCGCAGTCCTTCGGTGAGAATCCGCTCGCGATTGGACGGTCTGGCCATGACCACAATATGTTCGTCCATAGTGCCCGAATCAAGACGGGCAGTCCCGTGGGAGAATGAGGTAGGCTGCGGAACACGTCCTTGCAGGCCCGCGATCATGATTGCCGTTACCCCCGCCATCGCGATTTCCGACAGCGACATCGAGATCAGCTTCATCCGCGCGGGCGGTCCCGGCGGCCAGAACGTCAACAAGGTTTCGACTGCCGCGCAACTGCGCTTCGATGTGCGCGGATCGGCCTCGCTGCGGGAGCCGGTGAAGCTGCGGCTGGAAAGGATCGCCGGCGCGAAGCTGACGAAGGACGGCGTCATCGTCATCACGGCGAACCGCTTTCGCACCCAGGACGCCAACCGCAAGGACGCAATCGACCGCCTCGTCGAGATGATCCGGGAAGCCGCGCACCAGCCGAAATTCCGCGTCGCGACGAGGCCGACCAAAGCCGCGAAACGGCGCCGCGTCGAGAGCAAGGTCAAGCGCGGAAGCCTGAAGCGGACAAGGAGCGAAAAACCCGGCGCGGAGGATTGAGCACCAGCCCGCCGGATGACCTGTCCGCCGCAAACGGGAAACGGCCCGGAAAGGGCTGATGTCCGTCGCGAATTGTCGGGAACATTTGGAGCGGGCGAAGGGATTCGAACCCTCGACCCCAACCTTGGCAAGGTTGTGCTCTACCCCTGAGCTACACCCGCATCCGATGACGGCAACCGGAGCCCCGTCCTTATGAGGGCCGTGTTATGACCCATCGCCCTTCCCATTGCAAGAGGGGTTTGCGGGGTACGAGCCGCGCAAAATGCGGGCGATGCACGCACCTCCCGTCGCTGCGACAATGTTGTTGACTAGGAAACATGATCCATATAGTTTCCTAGTCAACGACTGAGGTTTTCATGGCGGCTTCGCTTCTCACATCGCATATGGGTTACTGGCTTCGCTATGTGTCGAACCATGTCTCCCATGCCTTCGCCCGAAAGCTCGAAGGGCATGAGGTGACGGTGGCCGAATGGGTGGTGCTGCGCGAACTCTTCGACGGAGAGAACATCGCGCCCAGCCGGCTGGCGGAAAAGCTCGGCCTGACACGCGGCGCCATCAGCAAGCTCGCCGATCGCCTGATCGACAAGGGGCTCCTCGCCCGCGAAGACAGCAGGGACGACAAGCGCGCGCACAGGCTCGCCCTGACCCGCAAGGGAAAGGATCTCGTGCCGAAGCTCGCGGCGCTGGCGGATCGGAACGACGCCGAATTCTTCGGCGATCTGACGGCCGACGAGCGGGCAACCGTCGAGCGCGTTCTCAAGGCCATCGTCGAAAGGCGCGGTCTCAAGACGATCCCCGTCGATTAGCGACGCTCCAATCACGACGAAAGGAATGCGCCCGTGAACGCGCAGCAAACGGCTATTGCCCGGCAATGTCTCGACGGCGCCGAAACCGACAGCATGACCTTCCCGCAAATCGTCGGCACACTGATAACAGCGGGTTTCGAGAGCTATATGGTCGACTTCCGTCGCGCCGTCGCGACCTATTATCTGCCGGACGGCGAGAGCATCGAGCTGCCCGCCCATGCCGCACAGACGGCCGTGGGCGCCGCCTTCGACCCGACCGCCCTAGGTGCGGCGATCCGCGAGGCCCAGACGCTGGCGCCCGGTTATACCTACAGGGGCTTCTGCGCCAAGGCAGGAGCGGCGGGCTGCGCCGGTTATATCGTCTCCTTTTCCGGACGCCGGGCCGTCTATTTCGGGCGCACCGCGGAAATCCATGTCGAGCACTTCCCTTCGATATAACGAGGTGGCCTTCGACATAAAGCGGCGGACTTGTCGCCGGGCCTCCGGCATGCGAGGAAATCCGCATGCCCGACGCCGCACCCCTCCATACGAAAGACGCCTTCCTCGCCTGGCTCGACCGGGCCGGGATCGACCATGAGACGCGCCATCACGAGCCCCTGCACACGGTCGAGGAGGCGCAGGCCGCCCGCGCGGCCTGGGGCCCGGACTGGGCGCAAGGCGGGCATTGCAAGAACCTCTTCCTGAAGGACAAGAAGGGCGCGCTTTTCCTGATCGTGACGCTGGAGACCCGCGAGCTGAAGCTCAACAGCCTCGGCAAGCCGCTGGGCTCGGCCCGGCTCTCCTTCGCCAATGCGGAGCTGATGTGGGAAAAGCTCGGCGTCCGTCCGGGCTCGGTGACGCCCTTCGCGCTGGTGAACGATACGGGCGCCGAAATCACCGTCATCCTCGATGCGCCGATGCTCGATCACGAGCGGCTGCATTACCACCCGCTCGAAAACACCGCGACGACCGCGATCGCCCGCGACGATCTGCTGCGCTTCCTGCGCCTCACCGGCCATGAGCCGAGGATCGTCGATCTGGTTGCGGCGCAGGGAGAGGCGGCAGGGTTGCCGGACGCCACCCCGACCCGCTAAACCATTGTTTCCAAATAATGCAGGCCCCACATTGAGGTCAGCAAAATAAGGCAGCCGCGAGGCCGCGGCGCCAGAGGAAGGCCGAGATGGAACCGACATTCGGAGTGAACCCCGCTGAGGGCAACGGCGCCGCCCCCGCCGGCGAGCTCATCAAGGACACGACAACGCAAACCTTCGCCCGCGACGTGCTCGACGCCTCGATGCAGGTGCCGGTCATCGTCGATTTCTGGGCGCCCTGGTGCGGCCCCTGCAAACAGCTGACGCCCGTGCTCGAAAAGCTCGTGATGGCGGCGCGCGGTGCGGTCCGTCTCGTCAAGATGAACATCGACGACCACCCGGAAGTCGCCCAGCAGCTCCGCATCCAGTCGATCCCGGCGGTCTTCGCCTTCAAGGGCGGCCAGCCGGTCGACGGCTTCATGGGCGCGCTGCCCGAAAGCCAGGTCCGCGCCTTCATCGAGAAGCTGGCGGGCGGCGTCGGCCCCTCGCCGGCCGAGGAACTGGTCGAGGCGGGACAGGCAGCCTTCGAGGAAAAGGATCTCTCCACCGCCGCGCAGGCCTTCGCGCAGGCGATCCAGCTCGAACCCGGATTGCCGGCCGCCGTCGCCGGCCTCGCGCGCTGCTACATCGAGAGCGGCGATTTCGACCGCGCCCGCCAGACGCTCGGCCTCGTCCGCCCCGACGGCAAGAACGATCCCGAGATCGTCGCGACGCAGGCCGCCCTGTCGCTCGCCGAGAAATCGGCCGATGCCGGCGACACCGCCGAACTCGAAGCTCGCCTCGCCGCGAACAAGAAGGATCACGAGGCGCGCTTCAACCTCGCCCTCGCGCTCAATGCGAAAGGCGACAGGGAAGGCGCGGTCGACCAGCTCCTGATCATCATGGAATATGACCGCAACTGGAACGACCAGGCGGCGAGGAAGCAGCTCGTCGAATTCTTCGAGGCCTATGGCCCGAAGGACGAGGTGACGCTGTCGGGCCGCCGTCGCCTTTCCTCGATCCTGTTCAGCTAGGCCCGACCGACAGGCAGACATATGAGCGACGACCGCTATCAGAGCTTCGCGGATTTGCCCGCCTCGATTCCGGTTTTCCCACTGGCCGGCGCGTTGCTATTGCCGCGCACGCAATTGCCGCTCAACATTTTCGAGCCGCGCTATCTGCGCATGGTCGACGACGCGCTGCGCGGCGAACGCATCATCGGCATGGTGCAGCCGGACGGCGAGGCGGCGATCGCGGCTTCGCGCGATGCCGACGCGACGCCGAAGCTCTGCGCCATCGGCTGCGCCGGCCGGCTCACCTCATGGACGGAAATTCCCGACGGCCGGGTGCTCATTACACTGACGGGTATCGCGCGCTTCCGCGTCGCGTCGGAACTCGCCGCGACGACGCCCTATCGCCAATGCATGGTCGACTGGACGGAGTTCGAGGGCGATCTCACGCCCGACCTCGGTGCGGAAGAGGTAAGCCGCGACCGGCTGCTGAAGATCCTGAAGACCTATCTCGAAACGCATGGGCTGCAGGCCGACTGGCAGACCATCAAGCAATCGTCCAACGAGGCGCTGGTGAACTCGCTTTCGGTGATCAGCCCTTACGGGCCGCGCGAGAAACAGGCGCTGCT
>NZ_DATKFR010000404.1:0-1887 GCF_035511255.1 Parvibaculum sp. | reverse complement strand
TGGAGCGACGCCTGGATCTGCGGAAGGGCGAGGGCGAAGATACCGAGGTCGTAATTGTTGATGAAGAGCGAACTGCCGACGAGAAGCAGCAGCATGCGCTGGTCGCGCGGGAGCGTAGATGTCGGCAATGACGTCGGCACTGACAAGATTGATCCCCCGATCCCCGGTTTAGATGTCATCCCGGCTTTATGCCGGGACCCAGGGGCTGCAAATTCCGAGCGAGCCTCCCCTGGGCCCCGGGACGAGCCCGGGGTGACACGAATATTCAGAGCGTCCGCAACCGCTCCAGCGCGCCTTGCAGAATGTAGGCGGAGGCCATCTTGTCCACCACCTCGGCGCGGCGTGCGCGGCTTGTATCGGCCTCGAGCAACGTTCGCGTGACGGCGGCGGTGGACAGACGTTCGTCCCAGAAGGCGAGCGGGATCGGCGACAGCTTTTCGAGATTGCGGACAAAGGCGCGGGCGGACTGGACGGCCGGGCCTTCCGAGCCATCCATGTTGAGGGGCAGGCCGACGATCAGCCCGCCGACGCCATGCTCGGCGGCGAGATCGAGGAGCCGTTTGGCGTCCGCGGTGAACTTCGCCCGCCGGATGGTCTCGAGCGGGGTCGCGACCGTCAGCGAGAGGTCGGAGAGCGCGAGGCCGATGGTTTTCGAGCCGAGGTCGACGCCCATCAGCCTTTCGCCCCGCTTCAGGGCGTCCCGAAGCTCGCCCAGGGTCTTCAGATTGCCGCTCAAAGCCGGTCCATTCCTGAAATCTGCTTATTTGTCAGGACCATAGGCGGCGAGGCGAAACCGCGCAATGATATCCCCCGAAACCTCCTTATATAGAGAGAGGCGGCGTTGCGGCTGGTAGCCCGGCTTTGTTATGTTCGCCGCTCGAATCCTCCACGAAGGGATCGGTAGCCAAGGGTGCTCGGGACCAGCCGGTCGGACGGGCAGCCCTCTCCGAACCATAACCAAAGGCAGGCCTATGTCGGTCGATCAGAACACGGTCCGGCACATTGCCCGGCTCGCGCGGATCGCGGTCCGGGACGATGAGCTTCCGGCGCTCGCGGGCGAACTCAACACCATCCTCGACTGGGTGGAGCAACTGGGAGAGGTCGACACGACGGGTGTCGAGCCGATGACCAGCGCCGTCGCCATGAGCATGAAGATGCGCGACGACGTCGTGACGGCGGGCAACCTCCAGAAAGAAGTGACGGAGAACGCGCCCAGGGCCGAGGACGGGTTCTATGTCGTGCCGAGGGTGGTGGAGTAATCATGACCGACCTGACAAAGCTGACGCTTGCCGGCGCGCGCGACGCGCTGAAGAAGAAAGAGTTCACCTCGCTCGAACTGACCGACGCCTATCTCGGCGCGATCGAAGGGGCGGCGGCGCTGAACGCCTATGTGACCGTGACGGGCGACGAGGCGCGCGAGATGGCGAAAGCCTCCGACCTCAAGCTCGGCAAGGGGCAGGGCGGCGCGCTGGAAGGCCTGCCGCTCGGCGTCAAGGACCTCTTCGCGACGAAGGGCGTGCTGACGACGGCCTGCAGCCATATCCTTGACGGTTTCAAGCCGCCCTACGAGTCGCAGGTGACGAGCAATCTCTGGCGCGACGGCGCCGTGATGCTCGGCAAGCTCAACAATGATGAATTCGCCATGGGCTCGTCGAACGAGACGAGCTTCTACGGGCCGGTCGTCAATCCCTGGCGGCGCAAGGGCGACGACACGAAGATCGTTCCGGGCGGTTCGTCGGGCGGTTCGTCGTCCGCCGTGGCGGCGAAGCTCTGCCTCGCGGCGACGGCGACCGACACCGGCGGCTCGATCCGCCAGCCGGCGGCCTTCACCGGCACCGTCGGCATCAAGCCGACCTATGGGCGCTGCTCGCGCTGGGGCATCGTCGC
>NZ_DATKFR010000403.1:0-9039 GCF_035511255.1 Parvibaculum sp. | reverse complement strand
CCGTGGATGATGGCGAGCTTGTCTGGATAGACCTCCGCCGCGCGCTTCAGGAAGGACAATGGCGTCAGCGGCTGAAAGTTGGCCGGGTTCTTGTCGAGATCGATCTCATACGGATTGGTGGTCATTGCTCCCCTTGGACGGTGCCTTTTTGCGGATTCCCGGTCCTGCGGGCCCACCGTAATGGCAGGTCTTCCCTGCGACAAGCCGCAGCGGGCGCCTCGTCCGTCCGGGGCTTGCAATGACCGGCACGGCTTGAAAGAGTCGCGCCGCAAATGCCGAAAGAGGGAGGGAACCTATGGGCCTTTATCGCGAGACCTATGACCGCTGGAAACGCGATCCGGAAGGCTTCTGGGCGCAGGCCGCCGGGGAGATCGACTGGTCGCGGCCCTGGGATCATGTCCTGTCGGAAGAGGCCGGCCTCACGCGCTGGTTCGCGGGCGCCGAATGCAACACTTGCTGGAACGCCCTCGACCGCCATCTCCCGACGCGCGGCGATCAGCCGGCCCTGATCTATGACAGCGCCATGACCGGCAAGGTGAAGAGTTTCACCTATCGCCAGCTGACGGAAAAGGTCGCGACCTTCGCCGGTGTCCTTCAGCGCCACGGCGTGACGAAGGGCGACCGCGTCATCGTCTATATGCCGATGGTTCCGCAGGCCGTCGTCGCCATGCTCGCCTGCGCGCGGCTGGGCGCAATCCATTCGGTCGTCTTCGGCGGCTTCGCGGCCAAGGAACTCGCGACCCGCATCGACGACGCGAAACCGAAGCTGATCGTCTCGGCCTCCTGCGGCCTCGAACCCGGCCGCGTCATCGCCTACAAGCCGCTCCTCGATCAGGCGATCGACATCGCGTCGCACAAGCCTTCGGCGACAATCGTCTTCCAGCGGGCCGAGGCCGAGTCGAAACTCGTCGCCGGCCGCGATTTCGACTGGAAGGACGAGATGGACAAGGCGCGCGCCGAAGGTCGCGCGCCCGCCTGCGTGCCTGTCGCCGCCACCGATCCGCTCTACGTGCTCTATACGTCCGGCACGACCGGCAAGCCCAAGGGCGTGGTGCGCGACAATGGCGGCCACATGGTCGCGCTGAAATGGACCATGAAGAACGTCTACGGCGTCGATCCGGGCGACGTCTTCTGGGCCGCCTCCGATGTCGGCTGGGTCGTCGGCCACTCCTACATCGTCTATGGCCCGCTTCTTCACGGCTGCACGACGATCCTCTTCGAGGGCAAGCCCGTCGGCACGCCGGATGCCGGCACCTTCTGGCGCGTCATCGCCGATCACGGCGTCAAGGCGCTCTTCACCGCGCCGACGGCCTTCCGCGCCATCAAGAAGGAAGACCCGAAGGCCGAGCTGGTGAAGAATTACGATCTCTCGACATTCGAGATGCTCTTCCTCGCCGGCGAGCGCGGCGATCCTGATACCATTCAGTGGGCGGAGCGTGCGCTGGGCGTCCCCGTCATCGACCATTGGTGGCAGACGGAGACCGGCTATCCGATGGTCGCGAATCCGATGGGCATCGAGCACCTGCCGGTCAAATACGGCTCGCCCACCGTCGCGATGCCCGGTTATGAAATTCATGTCGTCGACGAGGCGGCCAAGGAGCTTCCGGCCAATACGACCGGCGCCATCGTCGTGAAGCTGCCGCTCCCGCCGGGCTGCCTGCCGACGCTCTGGCAGAACGACGAGGGCTTCCGCGCTTCCTACCTTGCCGACTATCCGGGCTACTACAAGACGGCGGATGCGGGCTATCTCGACGAGGACGGTTACCTCTATGTGATGAGCCGCACCGACGACATCATCAACGTCGCCGGCCACCGCCTCTCGACCGGCGGCATGGAGGAAGTGCTGGCGGGCCATCCCGACGTCGCCGAATGCGCCGTCATCGGCGTCGCCGATCAGCTGAAGGGGCAGGTGCCTGTGGGCTTCCTCGTCATCAACAAGGGCGTCAATCGCCCGGCTGCGGATATCGAGAAGGAAGCGGTCGCATTGATCCGCGAGAAGATCGGTCCCGTCGCTTCCTTCCGGACCGCCATCGTCGTCCAGCGCCTGCCGAAAACCCGCTCGGGAAAAATCCTGCGCGGCACTATGCGCAAGATCGCCGACGGCGAAGCCTGGACCACGCCCGCCACCATCGACGACCCGCTGATCCTCAACGAAATCGGCGAGGCGCTGGGCGGTGCGGGCTACGCGAAGAAGGGGTGAGCGTGAAGACCCTCACCCTCCCACCGCCTGACGGCGGCGGGCCCCTCCCTCTCCCGCAAGCGGGCGAGGGGCTTGAAAAGCCGCTTCCTTTCTAAGCCCTCTCCCTCTGGGAGAGGGTTGGGTGAGGGTCTTTCTCGACGCGCTGCCAAAACAAAAATGGCCGGGACAAACCCGGCCATTTTGTACTGATCGGCAATGACGAAGAGACTTACTCCTCGTCGTCCTCCTCGATCTTCACGTCCTTGAGCTTGGCGAAGACGCTGTCGGCGTCGTAGCTCTTGCGTTCCTCGCGCTCTTCCTCGCGTTCCGGCGCGGCGATGGTCGCATGCTGCGGCGCGGGCGCGATGGTCTCGGAAGCGGGGAGCAGCGTGTCGACGCCGCCGGCCGCCTTCGCGGCCTTCTTGCGCTCGCGTTCCAGCTTGCGCGCGGCCTTCTGCACCGCGGCGTCGAGTTCGATCTGAGTCGCGAGGCCGAGCGTCACCGGATCGACCGGCTTGATGTTGGCCGCGTTCCAATGCGTCCGGTCGCGGATCGACTGGATCGTCGGCTTGGTCGTGCCGACCATCTTGGCGATCTGGGCGTCGGTCAGTTCCGGATGGTTGCGCAGGAGCCAGGCAATGGCGTCCGGACGATCCTGACGGCGCGACACGGGCGTGTAGCGTGGCCCCTTGCGCGGCGGCACCGGCGGCACCTTGTACTTGCTCTCGGCGGCCATCAGGCGGGTCGCCGGATTGCCCTGGCAGCGCTCGATCTCGGCGCGCGACAACTGGCCGGAGGCGACTGGGTCCATGCCTTTGATACCCTGCGCCACGTCGCCATCGGCAATGCCCTTCACCTCGAGCACGTGCAGACCGCAGAAATCGGCGATCTGGTCGAAGGTGAGCGATGTGTTCTCGACGAGCCAGACGGCCGTCGCCTTGGGCATGAGGGGCTGAATCATGTCTGTTCCTCTGATCCACCCGGGCTTTAAACCGGATGAACCCTTTCCTCTTCCTCGGAATGAGCGGGTGATGGCCGTTATATAGGGTGAAAAGCCCCCCAATGAAAGGCTCATGACAGGGGGACGGCCGCCTTTTGCTGACGCCGGGTCAAATGGTCAGCATGATCTTGCCGATATGGCTGCTTTTTTCCATAAGCTCGTGGGCCTTGGCGGCCTCGGCGAGCGGGAAGGTGGCGTCGATCCGCGGCCGGACGCGGCCTGCATCGAGAAGTGGCCAGACCTTCTCGCGAAGCGCCCGGGCGAGCGCCGCCTTTTCCTCGATGCTCCGGGGGCGCAGCGTCGAGCCGGTCAGCGTCAGCCGCTTCAGCATGACGGGCATGAAATTGATTTCGGCCGCCGAGCCGTTGAGGAAGGCGATCGAGACGATGCGCCCGTCCTGCGCCGCCGACTGGATGTTCCGGGCGATATAGTCGCCGCCCACCATGTCGAGAATGACGTCGACGCCCCGGCCGCCGGTCAGTTTCTTGACCTCGGCGACGAAATCCTGCTCGCGGTAGTTGATCGCGGCCTCGGCTCCCAGTTGCAGGCAGGCGGCGCATTTGTCGGCCGAACCGGCGGTTGCAAAGACCCGGGCGCCGAAAATATGGGCGAGCTGGATCGCCGTCGTGCCGATGCCGCTGGTGCCGCCATGGACCAGGAAAGTCTCCCCAGCCTTGAGCGCGCCGCGCTCGAAGACATTGGTCCAGACCGTGAAGAACGTCTCGGGGAGCGCCGCCGCCTCGATCAGGCTGAAGCCCTTGGGAATGGGTAGGGCATGGGTCTCGTGGACGGTCGCATATTCAGCATAGCCCCCGCCGCCCAGCAGCGCGCAGACCCGCTCTCCGGCCTTCCAGAGCGTCACCCCCGGCCCGGTGGCGACCACTTCGCCGGCGACCTCGAGGCCCGGCGTATCAGGCGCGCCGGGCGGTGGCGCATAAAAGCCCATGCGCTGGATCGTATCGGGACGATTGACCCCCGCCGCCTCGACCCGGATCAGGATTTCGCCATGGCCGGGCTCAGGCCGGTCGATCTCGGCGAGTTCCAGAACCTCCGGTCCGCCCGGCTTGGTGATGGCGATGGCTTTCATCCGGTCGGGGAGAGACATGGCGGCTCCTTGCTGGCGACGCGACAGGCTTGAAGGTCTATCCAAGCCCTATCAGACTGGCAACAAAGGCATCAGGAAAGGTCGGAGGAAGCTCATGGACACCGACGATCTCGAACCACGCAAACGGCGCGGAGAGGCCCTGGCGGCGCTTGCCCGCGAGGATCTGGCCCTTCTGGGCATCGAGGAACTGCAGGACCGAATCAGGTCGCTTGAGGCCGAGATTGCGCGCATCCGGGCGCAGCTCGACAAAAAGCATGGGACCCGCTCGGCTGCCGAGGCCCTCTTCAAGAAGTAATTGCCTCCAGCCTAAGGCCTTGGAAACTTGAAATTTTCCAACGAAAAACAAGTAATCCGGTCTGCGTGATCCAGCGCTCGCGGAAAATTGCCTATTTGCGCGGCATTTAACGATTTGATAAATATGAATGCGCTAGGGTGACCTTGCGTAATCCAGTCTTTCTGGATTTTGAGTGGTTCCTATCCACTCTGTTTGACGCCTCCCTGTTAGAACTGAGCCGCGGGCTTTCCGCGGCTCTTTTTTATCATCCCACCATTCTCGACATGCGGTCTGCCTGAATCCATGGCACGAATGTTGATCCTTCAGGTCCTGACTGTGCTGTTTCGGCACGGACGGTGAAGGGGATGGGATGATGAGCTTCGATCGGATCGATCAGGATGTGCAGTTTGCCGGCGGGGAAGTCTCGCTGGGCGAATTCATGTCCTCCGGCCTTTTCCAACGCACCTATCAGGAAGGCATGCAGCTCGTCGAGGAGACGTCCGCCTATCTCGACGGGCCGGGCCGCGAAGCCTCTCGCAACCTCTCCCGCGACGCCTCCCTGGCCTATGCCGGCGAAAGCATGCGCCTGACGACCCGCCTGATGCAGGTCGCCGCCTGGCTTCTGGTGCGCAAGGCGGTTCATGAGGGCGAAATCACGCCCGAAGAAGCGCGCGCCGAGAAATATCGCCTCGCCACCAAGGATATTGCCCGTTCGGCCCGTCTCGCCGGCGCCCACGCCCTGCCGGCGCGCTTGCTCGAACTCGTTTCGCATTCGGAACGTCTTTATGCGCGGGTCGAGCGGCTCGACAGCCAGCTGCGCGATCAGCCCCGCCTTGTCGCCACGAGCCATCCCATGGCCGATCAACTGAGCCGCGTCGAAGCCTTCTACCGCGAGACGCTGGAGCGCAGCTTCGGCGAAGGTTGAGCGCTCCTGGCGAGGGTGCAAAGAAAAAGCCCCGCGAAAGCGGGGCTTTGTCGTCTCTGACGCTCAGTTCGCTCAGGCCTTGGTGCCCAGATTGCCGAACTTCTGCTTGAAGCGGCTGACGCGGCCCGCGCGGTCGACGAGTTGCTGGCCGCCGCCTGTCCAGGCCGGATGCGTGTTCGGGTCGATGTCGAGGACGAGCGTGTCGCCTTCCTTGCCGTAGGTCGAGCGCGTCTGGAAGGTGGTCCCGTCCGTCATCGTCACGGTGATCGTGTGATAGTCGGGATGAATTTCTTTCTTCATGGCTGTCGCCTTCTCGAGCGTCGGAATGGGGCAAGCAAACCGGGGCAGCCAACCTTGGGCGCCGCCGGAATGGGGGCTTATAGCCAAGAGAGGCCCCGCTGACAAGGGCCGGGAGGGAGCGGGCCCGATGAAAGGAGCGGCAAGGGGGAGGAGAGCGGCTGGTTGCGTGAAACTGCCGCACGGGGCTCTGGCCCCGATCAGGGATTACCCTGATTGGCGCTAAGGCGCCGCGATTGCTATATGAACCCATCGGGGGTCCTTGCGAGGCCGCCTCAGTCGCAACCGCAGCGGGCCGCCATCATGAGCGAAGCATCGAACCCCGTCGTCGAAGCCATCGAGGAAGAGGCCCAGCGGCGCAAACCCGCCCGGAGCGTCGGCCCGATCGCCAAGCTGATGCCCTTCATAGCCCGCTACAAGGGCATGGTCTTCCTCGCCTTCGTGTCCCTTGTCCTCGCCACCGTGTCCACGCTCCTTGTGCCCATGGCCGGCCGTCGCCTCCTCGACAACGGCTTCAACAGCGCGAATGCCGACTTCATCGACACCTATTTCCTCGCCCTCATCGGCGTCGCGGCGTTGCTCGGAGCCGCCAGCGCCTCGCGCTTCTATTTCGTGAGCTGGATCGGCGAGCGCGTCGTCGCCGATCTGCGCGAGGCGGTTTATGCCCATGTGCTGAAGCTCTCGCCAGCCTTCTTCGAGATCACGCGCACCGGCGAGGTGCTGTCGCGCCTCACCGCCGACACGACGCTCATCAAGACGGTCGTCGGCTCCTCGGCCTCTGTCGCGCTCCGCAACGTCTTCCTCTTTTTCGGCGCCGCCTCGATGATGGCGGTAACGAGCCCCTGGCTCTCCGGCCTCGTCCTTCTCGCCATTCCGCTGATCGTGCTGCCGCTCGTCGTCTTCGGCCGCTGGGTACGCCGGCTCTCGCGCGCGAGCCAGGACCGCATCGCCGACACGAGCGCCTTCGGCGCCGAAAGCCTCAACGCGATCCAGACGGTGCAGTCCTTCACGCATGAAGAGATCGACCGCCGGCGTTTCGACGAGACGGTCGAGCGCTCCTTCGACACCGCCCGCGCGCGCATCACCGCGCGCGCCGTGCTGACGGCTCTGATCTTCTTCATCGGCCTCTCCAGCGTCGTCGGCGTGCTCTGGTTCGGCGCCCATGCGGTGGTGCAGGGGACGATGACGGGCGGCTCGCTCCTTCAGTTCATTCTCTATGCCGCCTTCGCGGCAACCTCCGTCGCGGCGCTTTCCGAAGTCTGGGGCGACATGCAGATGGCGGCGGGCGCGACCGAACGGCTGGTGGAACTTCTCGCAATCGAACCCGAGATTCGCGCGCCGCAAAATCCGCTGCGGCTCCCGTCGCCCGCGCGCGGCGCGATCGTTTTCGACAACGTCACCTTCTCCTATCCGACGCGGCCGCATGTCTCCGCCCTGCACGATTATTCGCTGCGTGTGGAACCGGGCGAGACGGTCGCCATCGTCGGCCCGTCCGGTGCCGGCAAGAGCACCGTCTTCCAACTTCTGCTGCGCTTCTTCGATCCGCAGAAGGGGCGCGTTCTCTTCGACGGCGTCGAAGCGACCATGGTCGAGCCGTCCGAGCTGCGGTCGCGCCTCGCCGTCGTGCCGCAGGAGACGGTCGTTTTCGGCATGAGCGTCGCCGAAAACATCCGCTATGGCCGGCCCGACGCCAGCGACGAGGACGTTCTCGCGGCGGCGAAGGCGGCGCGCATCCACGATTTCATTCTGACCTTGCCGAGGGGCTACGAAACCCAGGTCGGCGAGCGCGGCGTGACGCTGTCCGGCGGCCAGCGTCAGCGCATCGCCATCGCCCGCGCGATCCTGCGCAACGCGCCCGTCCTGCTTCTCGACGAGGCGACCTCGGCGCTTGATGCCGAGAGCGAAACGCTCGTCCAGCAGGCGCTCGAAGGCCTGATGGAAGGCCGTACCACGCTCGTCATCGCGCATCGGCTCGCGACCGTCCTCAAGGCCGACCGCATTGTCGTCATGGACGAGGGGCGCATCGTCGCCAGTGGGACGCATGACGAGCTCGTCCGTCAGGGCGGTCTTTATGCCCGCCTCGCGCGCCTCCAGTTCACAGGCGACATGATCGGCGATGTAAAAAGCGTCGCGTTGCACTAGGCTCAAGAAAACATAGGGGGAGCGAACATGTCGCGTCTGCTGCGCAACGTCATCATCGGGCTTGTGGTCGCCGTCTGCATTGTCAGTGTACTCGGCTGGCGCTTCCTGTCGGCGGCGGGCTATTTCACCGGCATTCGAGCCGAGGTGCCCGCCGATTGCACCGAGATCGCATCCGTCCCCGGCCCCGAGGACATCGCCATCGACCGTGAGCGGGGCCTCGCCTATGTCGGTGCGCTCGATTGGCGCGCCATGATGCGCGGCGACAAGGCAGTGCGCGGCGGCATCTACGTGATCGACCTGAAGGCGCCGCGCGACGAATGGGCGCTCGCGCCCGTCACGCCGAACGAGCCCGCCGATTTCAAGCCGCACGGCATCAGTCTTTATATCGGCGCCGACGGAAAGCGCCGCCTCTTCGTCGTCAATCACGCCGAAGCCGGCAACGCGATCGAGATTTTCGACATCGCCGAAGACGGCACACTCGCCCATGTGAAGAGCGTCGCGGATCCTTTGCTCGTTTCGCCGAACGACGTCGTCGCCGTCGGTCCCGACGCCTTCTACGCGACGAACGATCATGGCTCGAAGGGTGTGGGTGCGCAACTGAGCGACCTCCTCCTGCTGCGGAACGCGAACGTCGTCTATTACGACGGCACCGCGATGCGGAAGGCGGCCGACATGCTCCTTTTCCCGAACGGCATCAATGTCAGCCCCGACGGCGCCACGATCTATGTCGCGGAATCTCTCGGCGCGGCGCTGCATGTTTATACGCGCGATCCCGCGACCGGCGCGCTCACCGCCCGCGACTACACGCGCCTCGGCACCGGCCTCGACAATATCGACGTCGAGCCGGATGGGTCGCTTCTGATCGCCGCGCATCCGAACATGCTGGCGTTCATTCGCCACGCCTCCGATCCGAAACACCTCTCGCCGAGCCAGGTCGTGCGCATCGAACCCGGAAAGCAGGGCGGCGGCAAGGCTGGCACGATCTACCTCAACCTCGGCGAACAGCTTTCAGGCTCCAGCGTCGCCGCCGGCTACAACGACCTGATGCTGATCGGCAATGTCTTCGAGAAGAAGATTCTCGTCTGCAAGCAGACGAAGGAATTCAAGTCGTTTTGAG
>NZ_DATKFR010000402.1:0-1517 GCF_035511255.1 Parvibaculum sp. | reverse complement strand
GACAGACCTTCCGCGATGGCGGTGCGGTCCTTTTCGGCAATTCCAATATCGATCGGCATGTGGGGCCTCTTCTCTTCTGGGGGAACTTGTAGCTCAAATTTATGGCGATCCCGGCCGGCCCGCAACCAGATTTAGAATAATTCCAATGATACATTTCGGCGCAGGGGGAGAGGTTTGGGAATGCGTCGACGTACAAACGAACGTCCGGGCGCCGCGTTTCGCGCCCGGGAAACTTTTTCATCGGCAAAAAATGAAGAAGCCCGCGGCCTGCGCCGCGGGCTTCATATCGGGTGAGTCAGAGCGTACTTATTGAAGCGACGCGCAGAACCGCTGGATGCGTTCGCAGGCTTTCGTCAGCGCCTCGGTCGAGGTCGCGTAGGAAATGCGGAAGAAGGGCGAGAGGCCGAAGGCTTCGCCATGCACGACGGCGACGCCCTCTTCTTCCAGCAGCGCCTCGACGAAGTCCTGATCGTTGCCGATCAGCTTGCCCTTCGGCGTCGTCTTGCCGATGCAGCCCGCGCAGGACGGATAGACATAGAAAGCGCCCTCCGGCGTCGGGCATTTCAAACCCTTCGCCTGGTTGAGCATCGAGACGACGAGGTCCCGCCGCGCCTTGAAGCTCTCGGCGCGTTCCGGGATGAAATCCTGCGGACCGTTCAGCGCTTCGACGGCGGCCCACTGGCTGATCGAGGTCGGGTTCGACGTCGACTGGCTTTGCACCGTCGTCATCGCCTTGATGAGTTCGAGCGGACCGGCGCAATAGCCGATACGCCAGCCGGTCATCGAATAGGCCTTCGAGACGCCGTTCATCGTCAGCGTACGGTCGTAGAGCTTCGGCTCCACCTCGGCCGGCGTCGCGAATTTGAAGCCATCATAGGAGAGATGCTCATACATGTCGTCGCTGAGGATCCAGACATGCGGATGCCGGAGCAGAACGTCGGTCAGCTTCTTCAGTTCGTCCGCGGTATAGGCCGCGCCCGTCGGGTTCGACGGCGAGTTGAAGATGAACCACTTCGTCTTCGGCGTGATCGCCTTTTCGAGCGCTTCCGGCTGGAGCTTGAAATTGGTCTCCATGCCCGCCGCCGCAAAGACCGGCGTGCCGCCAAGCAGCGCCACGATGTCGGGATAGGACACCCAGTAAGGCGCGGGGATGACGACCTCGTCGCCGGGGTTCAGCGTCGCCGCCATGGCGTTGAAGATGATCGGCTTGCCACCGGGCGCGACGAAGCATTGCGCGGGCGTGTAGTCGAGCCCGTTCTCGCGCTTGAACTTCGCGGCGATCGCCTTCTTCAGCTCCGGGATGCCGCCGACATCGGTGTACTTCGTCTCGCCGCGCTGGATGGCCGCGATCGCCGCCGCCTTGATGTTGTCCGGCGTGTCGAAATCGGGCTCGCCCGCGCCGAGGCCGATCACGTCGACGCCCGCCGCTTTCAGATCGCGCGCTTTCTGGGTCGCGGCAATGGTTGCCGACGGCTTGATGCGCTTCAGCGAGTCCGAAAGGAAGGCCATGATCTGTC
>NZ_DATKFR010000401.1:0-5891 GCF_035511255.1 Parvibaculum sp. | reverse complement strand
CCTTCAAGGGGGAGGTAAGACCGACGGCGCACGGAGGAACATCTGATGTTCTCCTCCCTCCTCATCGCCAATCGCGGCGAGATCGCGGCGCGCGTCATGCGGACGGCGAAGCGCATGGGGCTTCGGGCCGTTGCCGTCTATTCGGATGCCGATGCCGGCGCCTATCATGTGCGGGCGGCTGACGATGCCGTCCATATCGGCCCGGCGGCGGCGAAAGACTCTTATCTCGTCATCGAAAAGATCGTCGAGGCGGCGAAGCGTTCGGGCGCCGAGGCGATCCATCCGGGCTACGGCTTCCTCTCCGAGAATGTCGCCTTCGCCGAAGCCTGCGAGAAGGCCGGGTTGATCTTTGTCGGTCCGCCTGCGTCGGCTATCAAGGCGATGGGATTGAAGGACGCCGCCAAGGCGCTGATGGAACAGGCGGGCGTGCCTGTGGTGCCGGGCTATCACGGCGCTGAGCAGGACGCGCGGTTCCTCGAGGGCGAGGCGCAGAAGATCGGCTATCCCGTCCTCATCAAGGCGGTGGCGGGCGGCGGCGGCAAGGGCATGCGCCGCGTCGACGATCCGGCATCGTTCGAGAAGGAGCTGAAGAGCGCGCAGCGTGAGGCGGGCGCCGCCTTCGGCGACGAGCGCGTGCTGATCGAGAAATATGTGACGCGGCCGCGCCATATCGAGATCCAGGTCTTTGCCGATGCGCATGGCAACGCGGTCTATCTCCATGAGCGCGATTGCTCGCTGCAGCGCCGCCACCAGAAGGTGATCGAGGAAGCGCCGGCCCCCGGCATGCCGGAAGAGATGCGCCGGGCGATGGGCGAGGCGGCGGTCGCCGCCGCCAAGGCCATCGGCTATCGCGGCGCGGGCACGGTCGAGTTCATCGCCGATGGCTCGCAAGGGCTCCGCGCCGATGCCTTCTGGTTCATGGAGATGAACACGCGGCTTCAGGTCGAGCATCCGGTGACCGAAGCGATCACCGGCACCGATCTCGTCGAATGGCAATTGCGCGTTGCGGCGGGCGAGAAACTGCCGATGACGCAGGGCGAGATTCCGCTGAACGGGCACGCGGTGGAGGTGCGCCTTTACGCCGAGGACCCAGCGAAGAAGTTCTTCCCCTCGACCGGCAAGCTCGTCCGGCTGCGGCTGCCGAAGGACGAGGGCATCCGCGCCGACATGGGCGTGGAGGAGGGCGACGAGGTCTCGATGTTCTACGACCCGATGATCGGCAAGATCGTCGCGCATGGCGAGAGCCGCGACGCCGCGCTGGCAAAGCTGCGGCGCTTCCTGCTCGACATGGAAGTCGCGGGGCCGCGCACCAATCTGGCCTTCCTCGCCGAAGTCATGGGGCACGAGGCCTTTCGGAACGCCGACATCGATACCGGTTTCATCGACCGTCATCTTGAGGCGCTGGTGCCGGTTCAGAAGCTTGACGCGAAGGTGTTCGGCGCCGCGCTGGTCGGTCATCTTGCCACGCGCGCCGAGGCGGGGCGCAAGGCGCAGGCCCGCACGCGCGAGCCATGGTCGCCCTGGGCGGCGTCTGATGGCTGGACGCTGGGTGGACGCCGAAGCGAGCTTCTGAAGCTCACGATTGGCGACGACACGCTGTCGGTCTGTGTGACGCCGGAGGGCGAGGGCTGGCGCTTCACGCATGACGGGGCGGAGCATGTCGCGAGCGGCGCGCTCAGCACCGGAGGCGAAATCGCCGCGACGGTTGACGGCAGCCGCGTCAAGGCGGGCTACGTCGCGACCGGGAAGGGCTTCGCGGTCATCCATCGCGGCGTGACGTATGAATTCGGGGTCCCCGATCCTCTCGATGTCGACGTGGCGGGAGAGGGCGACACGGGCGCGTTGAAGTCGCCCATGCCCGGCAAAATCGTCGCCGTGCTGGCGGAAGCAGGCGCCCATGTGAAGAAGGGCATGGGCCTCGTCGTCATGGAAGCCATGAAGATGGAACAGACGCTTGCGGCGGCGGCCGATGGCATCATAGCCTCGGTCAATGTCGCAGCCGGCGATCAGGTCGAGGCCGGCGCGGCGCTGGTTGTGTTCGAGGACAAGAAGGTCGAGGCGTGACGCTTCATCTCATCAAGCTCTGCGTCGGCGCGGACGACGTCGAGGATCTGCGTTCCTGGCAGGCCGAGCGACTGGCCGAGAAGCGCAAGCGCAAGGAGCCGCCGGTGCTCGCGCATATCACCCGCATGGTGCCGACGCGCGCCGCCGAAATTCTCGACGGCGGCTCGCTCTACTGGGTCATGAAGGGCGTCATCCGCTGCCGCCAGAAGCTGCTCGACATCGACCCCTTCGTCGATGGTGAGGGGATCAAACGCTGCCGCCTCGTGCTCGACCCGGAAATCGTGCTGACACGCCGCCGTGAGCGCAGACCCTTCCAGGGCTGGCGCTATTTCGAGGCGAAGGACGCGCCGGCGGATGTGAAAGGCGTCGACGAGATCGACGACATGCCCGAAGAGATGCGCCGCGAGTTGGAAGAGCTGGGATTGCTCTGAATTTGGGCACGTGAGACTGCGGCACATGCCCGCAGCGACAGGCTGACGACTTTTCCGATTTTACGATTCAGCGCGAAATCACGTCATTGAAATTGATATGACGAGAGTCGAACCATGACCTGCGAAATCATCAAGGCCGAAGCTGTCCGCGCCGTCGAGGCCTTCGCGAAAGTCGCACTTGCCTTGCGGGGCGGGACGCTCGACGGCCAGTGCACGCTTGGCTGCCCCGGATGCGACGGCAAGGCCTATTGCCAGTTGCGCAAGGCGATGATGGCGCCGCGCGACCTCTGCTGAGCGTCAGACCGGCATATTGTCGATGAGGCGTGTGCGTCCGATCTTCGCGGCGACGAGAATGCGCGCCGGACCGGTCGGGTGGCCCGATGGAAAAATTTCGAGCGTTGCCGCGTCCCGGACTTCGAGATAATCGACATGATCGAAGCCGAGGGCGCGGATGCGGTCCGCGCCGTCGCGCGTCGCCTCGGGAATGATCGCGCCGGCGGCAACTTTCGCCGCCGTCTCGCGCAGGATCACATTGAGCTGACCCGCCGCCTTGCGCTCGCTTTCGGAGAGATAGACGTTGCGCGAGGACATGGCGAGCCCGTCCGCCTCGCGCAGGATTGCCCCGCCGACGATCTCGACCGGAATGTCGAGGTCCTCGACCATGCGGCGGATGACGGCGAGCTGCTGCCAGTCCTTCTCGCCGAAACAGGCGATGTCGGGCAGGGCCTGAAGCAGAAGTTTTGAAACCACGGTCGCGACGCCCGCGAAATGTGTCGGCCGGAACTGGCCTTCGAGGGGCGCGGAAACGCCGGCGACCGAAACCGTGGTCGAAAAGCCGGGACGGTACATTTCCTCGGCGGCGGGCGCGAAAATGAGATCGCCATGCCCGACGAGTTTTTCGGCGTCGGCGGCTTCGGTGCGCGGATAGGCGCCGAAATCCTCATTGGGCGCGAACTGCGTCGGATTGACGAAGATCGAGACGACGACGCGGTCGACTTTCGATTTCGCCAGATCGACCAGCGACAGATGGCCGGCATGGAGCGCGCCCATGGTCGGCACGAGGCCGACCCTCAATCCCTGTCTGCGCCAATCGGCGATGGCGGCGCGTAGATCGGCGACCGTCCGCGCGACGGGAAGGGCATGGCTCGTCTTGTCGATCGTCATGAAGGTTCTCCGCAAAATCGGCGCGAGACTAGTCGATTACGAGCGCGCCCTCAACGCGGGCTGGCGGAGCGGGCGGAGGCTTCCTATATGGGGAGCATGCGTATCGCATTGCAGATGGCCGTGGCCGCCGCCGCTTTCTTCGGAGCGATGCCGCAGCTTGCCGCGCAGCAGTTTCCATGGGAGCCGGCAAAGCCCGTATCCCCGCCGCCGATCAACTCGGAACAGCCGAAAGCGCCGGTATTCAAGGCGCCCAAAGTCGAGCCGCCGAGCCGTATCGTGCCCGGACACAATACCACGCGAGGGTTTGTGCCGACTTACGAGAGCAAAGGACCCGTTCATGTGACGCCGGAGCCGGGGCAGAAATCCCAAGGCTGGGTGCCCGGCCACCACGACGCGAACGGCGCCTGGGTGCCGGGCCATCCTGAGTAATCAGACGAGCCGGCCCTCGATGGCGTTGCGATAGAGCCGCTCATAATCGCCGACCGTCATCGGCAGCGGGTTGCCGCCGGTCGAAGGATCCTCCAGCGCCATCGGCGCGGCTTCGGGAATGGCGTCCTCGCCGAAGCCGATCTCCTTCAACGTGTTCGGAATGCCGATCTCTTCGCGGATCGCCAGCACCCAGTCGACATAGCCGTTGAAGCTCTGGTCCTTGAGGCCCATGTAGCGCGCCGCGGCGGCGAGCTTTTCCTCGATTGCCGATTTGTTGTGAACCAGCACATAGGGCATGACGACGGCATTGGTGAGGCCGTGATGCGTGCCGCGCAGCGACGAGCAGGGATGGCTCATCGAATGCATGGCGCCGAGGCCCTTCTGGAAGGCGGTCGCACCCATCGACGAGGCCGCGAGCATATAGGAACGCGCCTCGATGTTGCTGCCCTGCTTGACCGCCGTCGGCAGCCAGTCCTTCACAAGCCGCATGCCTTCGAGCGCGATGCCTTGCGCCATCGGATGCCAGAAAGGCGAGCAGAAGGCTTCGAGATTGTGCGACAGCGCGTCCATGCCGGTGGCCGCCGTGATATGCGGCGGCAGGCCGACGGTGAGCTCCGGATCGGCGATCACCTCGGCCGGCTGCATCTTCGGATGGAAGATGATCTTCTTGGTGTGATCGCGCTCGTCGGTAATGACGGAAGCGCGGCCGACTTCCGAGCCGGTGCCGGCGGTCGTCGGCACAGCGACGATGGGGGCGATGCCCTTGGCGTCGGCGCGCGTCCACCAGTCCTCGCGGTCCTCGTAGTCCCACATCGGTCGCGTCTGCCCGGACATGAAGGCGATCGCCTTGCCGGCATCCATCGCGCTGCCGCCGCCGAAGACGACGACACCGTCATGCTTGCCGTTGCGGAAGACCTTGAGACCCGCCTCGACATCGGCGCCGACGGGATTGGGATGCACATCGGCGAAAAGGGCACTGGCAAGCCCGCTCTGCTCCAGTGAGCCGATGGCTTCCATGATCATCGGCAGGGGCTTCAGCCCCGGATCGGTGACGAGCAGCGGCCGCGATATGCCGACGGCGCGACAGGCCTCCGCCAGTTCCTTGATGCGGCCCGGCCCGAAGCGAACCTTGGTCGGATAGTTCCAGTTGGCGGAGAGAGAAGGGTACTTGTCGATCATTTCGTTTTGGTCCGCAGGTGATAGCTTTTCGGCCGCGTCAGGAATTCATAGCCGACGCGCGACAGCGTCGCGCCGCGGCCCGTATCCTTGACGCCGGTCCAGGGAAGTGCCGGATCGAGATAGTCGCAGCGGTTCATATAAAGCGTGCCGGTCTCGATCTTCTCGCCGATGGCGATAGCGGCATCCTCGTCTTCCGTCCACACAGAGGCGGTAAGGCCATAGGGACTATCGTTCATCAGTTGAACGGCTTCGTCGTCGGAACGCACCTTCATGATGCCGATGACCGGCCCGAAGGTTTCCTCGCGCATCACATCCATCTGATGATTGACGTCGACCAGAACCTGCGGCGCGAGATAGGGCGTGCCGGCTTTTGACGCGGGGAAGAGCTTTTCGTCGACGAGCGCTTTCGCGCCGCCGCGCACCGCGCTTTCGATCTGCCCACGGACGAAGGCCGCCGCGGAGGAGCGCACCATCGGCCCGAGCGTGGTCGAGGCGTCGAGCGGGCTCCCGAGCTTGTACTTCTTCGTCAGGTCGACGAAGCCCTCGACGAAATCGTCATAGACGTCGGCATGGACATAGAGCCTTTCCTTGCCGCAGCAGGACTGGCCCGAATTGAAGAAGGCG
>NZ_DATKFR010000400.1:0-2323 GCF_035511255.1 Parvibaculum sp. | reverse complement strand
CCAACATCGTCGAGAAGCGGCTGCTTGCCGAAGGGCGGCACACCTACATGCTCGACGGCGACAATGTTCGCCACGGGCTCAACCGCGATCTCGGTTTCACCGAAGGCGACCGCGTGGAGAATATCCGCCGCGTCGCCGAAGTGTCGAAGCTGATGATCGATGCGGGCCTCATCGTGCTCGTCTCTTTCATCTCGCCGTTCCGTGCCGAGCGCCGCATGGCGCGCGAGCTGGTGGAGGGCGACGAATTCATCGCGGTCTTCTGCGACACGCCGCTCGACGTCGCCGAGAGCCGCGATCCCAAGGGTCTCTACAAGAAGGCGCGGGCCGGTCAGATCAAGAACTTCACCGGCATCGACTCGCCTTATGAGCGACCGGAGAACCCGGAGATCAGGCTCGAATCCGGCGCGAAGTCGGTCGAGGATCTTGCCGAAGAAGTGATTTCGCTGCTGCGCGGGCGCGGGATCATCGCGTGACCGGACCGGCGGTTCAGGTCGCCGGTACGCTCATCTTGCGCAATTCCGGTTTGACGACCTTGCCGGACGCGTTGGTCGGGAGTGCGGCGACGATATCGACGAAGCGCGGCACCTTGTAGTTCGCCATGTGCTCGCGCGCCCAGGCGATGATTTCCGCCCCGTTGATCGTGGCGCCGGGCTTCGGCACGACGAAGGCCTTGCCGACCTCGCCGAGGCGGTCGTCGGGCACGCCGATCACGGCCACCTGTCCGACGGCGGGATGCGCGCTTAACAGCCGCTCGACTTCCGCCGGATAGCAGTTGAAGCCGCCGACAATGAACATGTCTTTCATGCGGTCGGTGATGCGCAGATAGCCGCGCTCGTCGAGCAGGCCGACGTCGCCGGTGTGAAGCCAGCCGTCGGCGTCGACGGTGTCGCGCGTGGCTTCCGGATTGTTGAAATAGCCCCGCATCACATTGTAACCGCGCACGACGACTTCGCCGGGCGTACCGGTCGGAACGGGATTTCCTTTCTCATCGACACAACGCAATTCGATGCCTTCGATGGCGCGGCCGCAGGCGGTCGCCACGGTCTCCGGGTCGTCGCTGGCGACGCTCAGCGAGACGACGCCGCAGCTTTCCGTGAGGCCATAGCCCGACAGCACGACATCGAAGCCGAGCTCGCTGCGCATGCGTTCTATCAGGATCGGTGGAATGGTGGCGGAGCCCGTGATCGCGGCGCGCAGGCTCGAAATATCGAAATCCTTGAGGCGCGGATGGGCGAGCAGGCTGTGATAAAGCGTCGGTGCGCCCGGCATGACGGTGATGCGGTCGCGCTCGATTTGCGCGAGGGCAAGTTCCGCGTCGAAGGCCTGCACCGGATAGACGGTTGCGCCGCGCATCAACGCCGCAACCCAGCCGGCCTTGTAGCCGAAGGAATGGAAGAAGGGCGAGACAACCAGATAGCGGTCTCCCTCGACGAGGCCGACTGCGCTCGCCCAGGCATCGAAGGCCCGGAGGTTCTGACCATGCGCAGTCATAACGCCCTTGGCCCGACCCGTCGTGCCGGAGGTGAAGAGAATGTCGGAAATGTCGTCGGCATCCGGCATGCGCGCCGCGAGCTCGGCCTCGCTCACCTCGTCGGCCAGCGCCAGAAAGCTTTCCCAATCGGTTTCGCCGGCACGGGCGTCCCGAAGCACGATCATCTGTTCGAGCGGTTTCGGCCAGACGGCCGAAATGAGATCCGGATAATGGGCGCCGAGAAAATCGCCGATGACGAAGAGCGCCCGTGCGCCGGCGTCGGACAGAATGTCGGCGGCCTCCTGGCCTTTCATGCGCGTATTGACCGGCACGACGATGGCGCCCGCGCTCTGGACGGCGAGGGCGGCGACGATCCATTCCCAGATATTCGGCGCCCAGATGCCGACCCTGTCGCCACGCTCTATGCCGAGCGCGATGAGGGCGCGGCCGGCGCGGCGGCGTTCTTCGTCGAGTTCGGAAAAGGTGAGCGTCTTGTCGCCGTCGACAATGGCGGGCCGGTTCGGCCAGCGGCGCGCAGCGGCGGCCGCGAGGCCGGGGATGGTGTCGGCGTGTGAGGCGGGTTCCGTCGGCATGCGGCTCGGGCTCTCTGCTGGTCAGGCGAGCTAACCATGCCGGATGCCGCAAAGTCCTAGTCTTTTCGGACGATAGGAAAGCCCGCGATCACGTGTCTGAGCGCGACCGCGGGCTTGATCGTCAGGCGGCGAGGAAGCCTTCGAGGCGCTTGCGGATGATCGCTTCGGCTTCGCTCATGATGCGGTCGATCAGCTCCTTCACGGACGGAATGTCGTGGATCAGGCCGGCGACCATGCCGCAGCTCCAGGCGCCCGCATC
>NZ_DATKFR010000399.1:0-2834 GCF_035511255.1 Parvibaculum sp. | reverse complement strand
GCTTCAGAACCGCGAGAACTCGGCGCGCTATGCCGACTGGGCCTATGGCGATTTCATCGAACGCGCCCGCGCCCATGCCTGGTTCGACGATACCGTCTTCGTTTTCGTCGCCGACCATAGCGAGAAGATCAACGGCGCCGCGCAAGTGCCGCTGCAGGACATGCGCATCCCGATCATCATCTATGCTCCGAAGCACATTGCACCGAAAAGGATCGAGACGCTCGGCGCCCAGATCGACCTCATCCCGACCTTGCTCGGCGAACTCGGCTTTTCCTATATGAGCCCGTTCTTCGGCAAGGATCTGCGTCACGTGCCGCTGAATGGCGGCTGGATTTCCGCCGCGCATAATTTTTCGATCGCCTTCGGACGGCCAGGCCATGTCGCGGTGCTGGAACCGCGCGCGCCGGCCAAGGGCTACACGTTCGAGGCGGGCTTGACGCCGCTGAAACCCGAAAAGCCGGACGCCGAAACCCTCAACGAAGCGATCGCGCTGACGCAGACCGCGCACCACATGTTCTACGCGCAGCAGTATCATATGCCCGACGACCGCAAATGGCCGAATTACATGCCGCACCCACGTGCCGTCGCTCACGAACCGGCGCTGCAGTCGACCGTCGAACGCTGAGACTTCGTATCCGCCGGAGCAATTCCGGGAAAGCGGAACCGGCTTTCCCGGAATTGCAGCCCGCGGATATTCGGGACTTCGTCGGCCTCTTGGATGACGGAGGCTAGCGAAGGAGGTCCGATGTCTCGATCGTCGTCGATCCCCCGGGCAGCGAGATCATCAACCCGTCATATCCAAGCACTGTCTCACCCTCGCCCCGGACCTCTGAAACGCCGCGCAGAAACATATGCCGCATGAGCGCATTGGGCAGAGGCGGCACCAGATGCGTGAAGACGAGAAGTTTGACCTTCGCATCGCGCGCGATCTCCGCCGCCTCGACCGGCGAGGTGTGGTAGTCGATCGTGTCACGCACCATCTTGGCGAGGCGCGGAGTACCGGAATGATCGAGCCCCTCCGCAATGGTCCTCGCCATGTCGGCATTGAGAGCTTCATGAACGAGAACATCGGCATCCTTCGCGAACAGAGCGAGATTTTCGTTCTTCTTCGTGTCGCCCGAAACGATGACGACGCGGCCCTGATATTCGACACGATAGCCGAAGGCGGGCTCCACCGGATGGTGATTGACGAGGAAAGCCGAGATCTTCAGCCCGTCCTTGTCGAACACGGTGACGGCGCTACCCAATGCAGGCTTGGCGACCTCATGCGCGACAAGACGCGCGCCTTCCGGATTGAGATAATCCGTGCCGTGATGGGCGATCCGGAAACCTGAATCGGAATCATAGGCGAGCGCGAAGCCGCGCACGACGTCCGCCGTTCCGCTGACGCCATAGGCATCGCCCTCGGCGTCGAGCGGCGGCTTGATCTCTTCCGGCTTGCCCGGGCCGAAGACATCGAGCGGTGTCTTGCGTCCCGCGATCCAGCTCTGTACGGCGAACTCGCCGAGCGCGCCGATATGGTCGGAATGGAGATGCGTAAACAGCACCGCATCGATCGCGCCCGCAGGCAACCGCATCTGCGAGAATTTCGACCAGGAGCCGGGGCCCGTGTCGATGATGACAATGTGCCCACCGGCGACGACCGCGGTGCAGGCATTGGCCCGAACCGGATCGGGCATGGGCGAGCCTGTGCCGCACAGCACGATGTGAAGCGCCTTGTCGGTGAGCAGCGCCGACTTGTCTCCGGCGGCTAGCCGCCCGGCAACGGCGCGTTTCGCCAGCCCATCCTGCAAGGCGGGCATGGTCCAGACGGCCGCGAAACCCGCCAGGCCCAGCGCAATCAGAACCGCCACGGCAATCGCGGCAAACCTTGTCTTTCGTCCCATCGGTCTCATCGGTCTCATCCTCTTCCCCGAATTAATGGATAACATTAATTCACTTCCGTCTTCGGAGCAAGTGGGGCGCCCGAAAGCAAAACGGGCGGACTTTGCGTCCGCCCGCATGATGCATGAGGTCCGGAGACCGGGGATAAGATCAGCGGATGCGCCTGATCGACGAAATCCGGTCGTTGAGGCCGAAGCGCCCGAGATCGGAAATATCCCTGTCGACGGTGAGGCATCGGCCCCTGAAGTGGATATCCTCGCAGACCGCCCAGACGCCGTAGCCGACCCGGAGGCTCGAAATCGCGTCATTGATACCGATATCGCGGAGATCGGCGATATCGCCATCGATGCTCTTGGCGCCGCCCGAGAACTGCGTATCCCGGAAGACGGTGAGCCCGTCCCGATCCCGCATGCCGCCGCCGCGATAATCGTCGACACGGCGCATGGAGGAGATCTTATCGTTGAGGCCGATCTTTCGGAAATCGGCGACGTCCCTGCCGACGATCACACATCGTCCGCGATAGTTGACGTCCTCACAAAGCTGCCAGGCGCCGCCCCGGATCGAAATGCTCGAGGCCGCATCGTTGACGCCGAGCCTGCCGAGATCGGAAATGTCGCCATTGATACGGACAGAGCCTCCCCGGAAGCCGACGTCGCGATAGAGCACGGCGTCGCCCCCTCGCCCATAGCCGCCGCGTCCGTCCCCTCGCTCGTCGGCCGTGGCCGGCGTCGTCGCACCCGCAATGGCGGTGAGAAGCAGAAGTCCGGACAGAGTTCTTGCCATCGTCGGCAAACGCATCGGTTCCCCCATTTTTTTGGCCTATCGCCCATTCGCCTGTCGCGTCGCGAGCTTAGCGCCACGCTATAACCTCGCAAAGCGCATCGTGGTTCCGTCAAACGAAAACGGGCGGACATTGCTGCCCGCCCGTTCGACGTCCGAAACCGGAGCTT
>NZ_DATKFR010000398.1:0-2523 GCF_035511255.1 Parvibaculum sp. | reverse complement strand
TGCCTGATCTCTATCAGGGAACGGAGTTCTGGGATTTCAGTCTTGTCGATCCCGACAACCGGCGGCCCGTCGACTACCAGCGTCGCATCGCCTCCCTTGCCGCTCCGCATGATCTGCCGCCGCTGCTTCGCGACTGGCCGGACGGGCGCATCAAGCAGGCGCTCATTCACCGACTGCTCTCCCTTCGCGAGCGGCATCGCGACATCTTTGACGACGGCGCCTACGAACCGCTGGCGCTGGAAGGCGCGGCCGCCGAGAGCGTCATCGCCTTCACGCGCGGCGATCGCTCCCGCGAGCATCTCGTCGTCGTCGCGTCGCGCTTCTCCTTGCGTCGCCTCGCGGACGACAACATGCCGCTCATTCCCGCCTCCGCCTGGGGCGGCGGGACGCTTCTGCTTCCGTCGGGGGCGGATGAAATACGCAATCTTCTGACGGATGAAACATTCCGCGACGATGGCCGTATCTCGATCGCGCAAATCCTCTCGCAGCTTCCGGTCGCGGTGTTATGGCGGGGACGCAGCGACGCGTGATCCCTGTGCCGCATGCTCAATTCGCAAAGAAGAGCAGCCAGGCCAGAAGGACAAGCGGGACGGGTATCGTCGATATCCAGAGAATGACGTATCGCATTGTCGGTTTACTCGAAGGCACTCGCCTTTGTTCGGCGTGAAGCAATGGGCTTGTCGGTCGAACGCCTCCCCGCCGCCCGTCGTTCCCGGCACGGCGACGCGAAGCTGCGCCCGCGTGACATGATTGTCACAACGGAACCATCGCCTTCGCCGCGCATTTTCTAGGCACGAACCCTCATGTCAGCTCGTCGAAGTGGAGTCGCCCGTGGCCGATACGCAATCGGAGATCAACGCTGGCGGAAGCCCGGCCCCGTCCGTCGCGCCTCGCGGCTTGTTTCCCACCGCATCGTTTGACCTCCGCACCGAAGTCGACGCCCTGCTCGCGCGGTATCAGAACGTGCGCAAGCGGAGCGAGACGCTGGCCGGGCCCTTGTCGCCCGAGGACCAGATGCTCCAGTCCATGCCCGATACGAGCCCGACCAAATGGCATCTCGGCCATACGACCTGGTTCTTCGAGACTTTCGTTCTGGAGCCCTTCGTCCGCGGCTATGCGCCTTTCGCGCCCTCCTTCCGCACGATCTTCAATTCCTATTACAACGGCGTCGGCCCGCAATTTCCGCGTGCGCAGCGCGGTCTTCTCTCGCGTCCTTCGCTCGCCGACGTAATGGCCTATCGCGCGCATGTCGACGATTGCGTGAGGCTCGTCATCGAAGCGGCCGATGCCGAACGTTTCGCCGAGATCGGCCCGCGCATCGTGCTCGGTCTCAATCACGAGGAACAGCATCAGGAGCTGATCCTCACCGACATCCTGCATGCCTTCTCGCTCAATCCGGAACGCCCGGCCTATGCGCCGGACCAGTTCGCCGAGACGGCATCGGCACCCGCTTCCGGCGAAGATCAGAGTTTCGCCGGCGGCTTCGTCTCCATCGGGAATGACGGGCGATATTTCTGCTTCGACAACGAGACGCCGGCGCACAAGGTCTGGCTGAAGCCCTATCGTCTCGCGACGCGTCCGGTCAGCAATCGCGAATGGCTCGATTTCATGGCGGATCGCGGCTATGAGCGTCCCGAGCTCTGGCTCTCGGACGGCTGGACCCATGTGCAGCAGGAGCGCTGGCAGGCGCCGCTCTATTGGGAGCAATCTGATGGCCAGTGGTTTTCGATGACGCTGGGCGGTTTCCGCCCGCTTGATCCCGACGCGCCGGTTTCGCATATCAGTTTCTACGAAGCGGATGCCTATGCGCGCTGGGCCGGCAAGCGCCTGCCCACCGAAGCCGAATGGGAAGCAGCGGCGCGCGAGAAAAACACACTACAGCAGATGTTCACCGGTGTGTGGGAATGGACGCAAAGCGCCTATGCGCCCTATCCCGGCTTCGAACCTGCATCCGGCGCCGTCGGCGAATATAATGGCAAGTTCATGGTGAACCAGATGGTGCTGCGCGGCGGCTCCGTCGCCACGGCGCCGGGACATACGCGCGCGAGCTACCGTAATTTCTTCTACCCGCATCAACGCTGGCAATTCTCCGGCCTTCGCCTCGCCGAAGATGCCGGCCGCCAGACCGCGCCCATCGCGCTCACGCCGCGCACCGAACGCGAGCGTTTCCGCCGCGACGTGATCCAGGGTCTCTCGGAACGCCGCAAGACGTTACCCAGCAAATATTTCTACGACGCGGAAGGCTCGCGTCTCTTCGACGAGATATGCCGCCTGCAGGAATATTACGTCCCCGCCGCCGAGGCGCCGCTGCTCGAGGAAGCCGCGCGCGACATCGCCGCGATGGCAAAGCCCGACGGCGTCCTTGTCGAATTCGGCAGCGGCTCCAGCGTCAAGACGCGCGTGCTTCTCGATCGCGCCGAATGGCTCACGGCCTATGTGCCCCTCGACATCAGCCACGAGCATATGGAGAAGGCGGCGGATACGCTGCGCGCCTCCTATCCGCGGCTCGACGTGCGGCCCGTC
>NZ_DATKFR010000397.1:0-10280 GCF_035511255.1 Parvibaculum sp. | reverse complement strand
GGCCATCGCCGGCACATGGAGCGCGTCACGGTTAACGGCGACCGGCCTTTCTGATCTCCCGTTCCAAAATCATCTTTAAAACCGGAAGTTCAGCCTGCATCATGCGAGCGGGCGAGTCGCGGGCGTTTCCACGCTGCGGCTCCTGGGGGACGAAAGAAAAATTCCGGGGTGGGCATGAGCGGACGGGCATATCGGGCGGGCATTTGGGCCGTCTTCGCGTTGACGATTTCTCTTGCGGGCGCAATCTTTTCGACCGAAGCGGCGCGGGCCGAGGCTCCGGCTCTTCCGGCGACGTCCGATCCGTCGGCGCGCGGGCTTGCCATCGCGCAGGAAAACGACAAGCGCGATCGCGGCTGGGGCGATGCCAAGGCCGACATGAAGATGATCCTCACCAATTCATCCGGCGAGACGAGCGAGCGTGCCCTGCGCTTCCTGATGCTCGAGACGGCGGGCGAGGACGACGGCAACTGGAGCCTCATGACTTTCGACAAGCCGGCCGACATCGAAGGCACGGCGCTCCTCACCTATCCGCACATCAAGGAAGCCGACGAACAATGGCTTTACCTCCCGACGGTGAAGCGCGTGAAGCGCATCTCCTCGGCGAACAAATCGGGCCCCTTCGTCGGCAGCGAATTCGCCTTCGAGGATTTCTCGACGCAGCAGGTGGCGAAGTTTTCCTACAAGTGGCTGAAGGACGAACCCTGCGGCACGCTCACCTGCCATGTCGTCGAACGCACGCCGCAATACGAGGATTCGGGCTATACGCGCGAGATCGTCTGGGTGGACACGACGGACTACCAGTTCCGCAAGATCGACTATTACGACCGCAAGAACAGCCTGCTGAAGACGCTGACCTACAATGATTACAAGCTCTATGAGGGCAAGTTCTGGCGGCCGGCCGAACTGGACATGGTGAACCATGAGACCAACAAGACGACGCGTCTCATCTGGCAGGGCTACAGCTTCCATACCGGCCTGACAAAGGACGACTTCACCACTGCGAGCCTCGAAAGAGCGCGCTGATGACCATTGCGAGCCGCGCGTCTCTCCTCGCTCTCGTCGTGGCGTTGTCGCCATGCGCGCTCCGCGCGGACGATCTCGGCTTGCGAGGGTCGATCGAGCCGGAGATGCGCGTCTTCACGAACTCGGCAAGCAACCCGCGTCAGAAGGACACCGACCTTTCCGTCGCCGGCGAACTCACGGCGAAATATGTCTGGGACGGGGGCGACCAGTCGCTCGTCTTCACGCCTTTCGCGCGGCTCGACCAACGCGACGACCGGCGCACCCATTGGGACCTGCGCGAGGCGCGCTACGGCCTCGTCATGGGCAAGTGGGAAATGCGCCTCGGCTTCGACAAGGTGTTCTGGGGCGTGACCGAGGCGGTGCATCTCGTCGATGTCGTCAATCAGGTCGACATCATCGAGGACCCGGTGAAGCAGGAGGTGCGGCTCGGCCAACCGATGCTGCGCATCCGCACGACGCAGGAGTTCGGCACCTTCGATGCGTTCCTCCTGCCCTATTTCCGCGAGCGCGATTTTCCGGGACCGAACGGCCGACCGGCTCTCGATCTTCCCGTCGACATGGATCTCACAACCTATGAAAGCGCGCGCAAGGAACGCCATATCGACGGCGCTTTCCGCTATTCGAACCATTTTGGCGACGTCGATCTCGGCGTCTCCTATTTCCAGGGCACCAACCGCGATCCGATCCTGACGCCGACGCTCAGCAAGGACGGCGACCCGGTGCTCGCGCCCTTCTACGCGCAGATGAAGCAGGCCTCCATCGACGCGCAGATGACCAAAGGCGCCTGGCTCTACAAACTCGAAGGCTATTGGCGCCGCGAGCTCGGCCGCGAATACGAGGCGGCGACCGGCGGCATCGAATATACCTTCTACGGCGTCTTCGGATCGGATGGCGATCTCGGCGTCGTCGCCGAATATGCGCTGGACAGCCGCGGGTTGATGGACCGTGACCCTTACGAGAATGACGGCTTTCTCGCCCTGCGCTGGACAGCGAACGACGCGGCGTCGACGAGCTTCCTCGGCGGCGCCGTCATCGACGCGGAGACGGGCGCACTCGGCTTCCGCTTCAAGGGCGAGCGCCGGCTCGGCGACGACTATCGCCTGTCTCTCGAAGCCTATTTCTTCGGCAATATCCCGCGTCAGGATCCGATCTACAGCATCGCCGACGACAATTACATCCAGTTCCGCGTCGCGCGCTTCTTCTGAACGGGATGCCGCAAACTTGCCACGTGGCAACGGTTGCGAAAGCGTCTAGATTTTCCCGGACGCACTCCCCTTTTTCCCTACCCGAACGCTTCCGCGATGCAGCTTCACGACATTCTCTATTTCATCACGGCATTCGGCGATCAGGCCGTCATCCTGCCTTTCGCGATCACCGTCGCCATTACGCTCGCAGCCGCCGGCGCGCGGCGCGAGGCGTTGATCTGGTGCGTTGCGCTCGTCATGGCGCTGGCGGGTTCTCTGATCGCCAAGATCGTCTTCATTCCATGCGGCCATCTGCTGCCCGGTCTCGACATCCGGAGTCCGAGCGGGCACACGACGGCCGCCGTCGCCGCCTATGGCGGCTTCGCGACGCTCTGGGTCAAGCTCACACGCGATAGCTGGACGAAGCTCGCCTTCATCGGCGGCGCGCTCGCCGCCTGCCTCGGCATTGCCGTGTCGCGCGTCGCGCTCGGCATGCACAGCACGCCGGAGGTGCTGTTCGGCGCCGCCATCGGGCTGGTGGCCCCGTTCATCCTCTACCGCGTCGAACCGCCGGCCTCGGAGCCGCGCCGGCAGCCGACGCTGCTTCTGCTCTTGCTGCCGCTCAGCCTCACATTGCTCTTTCACGGCGCCACCCTGCCGGTCGAACACCGCATCGACCAGCTCGCAAAGGTCATCATGGCGTGGCTCGACATCTGCGGCTGACGCTGGGGCACCTCCATATGCGGGTGGCGATCAAGCCGCGAATTGGATAAACCAATAATCCAGCCTTGAATCCGGATGGCGTCGGCAAATCTATGACGGGTCGCGGAACAAGCAGAACGGCCCGGGAGAAGCGGATCATGGCGAAAGAAAAAACCAGGAAAGTTCAGAAGGCGGCAAAGGTCGCCAAGCCGACGCAGGCCGAAGTCGAGGACGCCGTGCGCGTCATGCTGCGATGGGCGGGAGAAGACCCTACGCGCGAAGGGTTGATCGAAACGCCGGCGCGGGTCGCACGCTCCTATCGCGAGCTTTTTGCCGGCTACGAGGTCGATCCTCGCGCCTATCTAGAGCGCGTCTTCGAGGAAGTCGGTGGCTATGACGAGTTGATCGTTCTCAGGAACATCCGTGTCGTGAGCTTCTGCGAACATCACATGTTGCCCGTGACCGGCTACGCCCATGTCGGCTATCTGCCGTCGAATCGGGTTGTCGGCATCTCGAAGCTCGCCCGTGTCGTCCATGCTTTCGCGCGGCGCTTCCAGATTCAGGAAAAACTCACGGCGGACATCGCCCGCGCAATCTACGAAATTCTCGAGCCGCGCGGCGTCGGCGTCGTCATCCAGGCCGAGCACTCCTGCATGACCTTGCGCGGCGTCAATTCGCCCGAGGCGACGCTCAGCACCAGTCACCTGCTCGGCGCGGTGCGCGACGATCCGAAGACGCGGGAAGAATTCCTGCGGCTGACATCGGATCACCATCGCTGAAAACAAGGCGGCCCCGCATGCCAAAGGCGCGCGGGGCCGCAAATTTCGCCGTTCAGGTTCAGCGTTTGATCTTGGAGATCTTCGAACCTTCGATGCTGACGCCGGCCATCAAGCCCTGCTGATTGAAAATGAAGGCATAGGCGTCGTCCTTCAGCGTCGAGGACGAGAGGTTCTTCGCCGCGCCTTCATCGACGACGACGACCGTCGGACCGACGCCGATTTCGAGGCCCGCCGACTTCTCGAGATATTCGACAGCCTTCGGCGTCATCAGGAACACGACATAGCCATAGGACTGCGCGCCCGCCTGCAGGCCCCAGGAGCCGGTCACGGAGTTGTAGTAATCGACCACATGACCGTTCTTCAACAGCTCTCCTTCGCCATAGGCGCCACCGAAGACGAGGCCGGCCTTCACGATGTTGGGAAAGACGAGAATGGCGCGGGCTTTCGAGCCGATGGATTTCGCCGTGGGATTGGTGTTGTAGAGGTTCTGAAGCGCCTGAGCCGAATCCTTGTCGAGATCGGCGGCGGTTGCTGCGTTCGCGCGATCGGCCATGCCAACCGAAAGAACCATGCCGGCCGCCACGAGCAGCGAGAGGAAAGCCCGTCGTGTGTTCATCATGATGGATACCTTGCTGTGAGCGTCGAAAGACCCGCTGCTGCGGATCTCCTTTCGCGAGAACGAATGGACAGTTCCCACGCCCCGCTCACATAGCGCCCAAGCGGCAAAAAGGTTCCGTAAGACGATCGATCTTTCACACGGTGCGGGCCCTGCGCCAGGTTCCGCAAAGATACGGAGATCAATGGCTCGGCCGGCTTTTCCGTGTCCCCGGAGGCGGCAATGGTGGGCGCGACAGGGATTGAACCTGTGACCCCTACGATGTCAACGTAGTGCTCTCCCGCTGAGCTACGCGCCCATTGCCATTGCGGTCGGGGCGGAACCGAACCCGGCGCCCCGGTCAGAGGCAGTCCGTATATCGGGGTTGATCCCTAAAGACAAGATGGGAAAACGGGGCTTTGCAGGCCCGGCCGGCCGGATCGTCGCGGAACCTCAGGCGGCCATCAGCCGTTCGACCTCGGCCACCAGGTCCTTCAGATGGAAGGGCTTGGACAGCACCTTTGCCTCCTTGGGGGCGGCGTTTTCCGGATTGAGGGCGACAGCCGCGAAACCGGTGATGAACATGATCTTCATGGTGGGATCGAGGTCGGCGGCCCGGCGGGCAAGTTCGATCCCGTCCATTTCCGGCATCACGATATCGGTCAGGAGGATGTCGAAAACATCGTCCTTGAGCTTTTCATGGGCCTGGTCGCCACGGCCATAGGCCGCGACCTCATGCCCCGCGTTCTCCAGCGCCTTGGCCAGGAACCGGCGCATGGAATCATCGTCTTCCGCGAGGAGAATGCGTGCCATCAGCCCAAATCCGTCATCAGATGCCCACCCGACGGCCAGTATCGCACCAAACGCGACCGCACCATCCGTCCAGCACTTTAAATTCGGAACGGTAAACAGGCGGTGAACCTCCTGCCTTGCCCCCAATCTTCCTGGGGACAAAAAGCGCCTGTTTCGAGCGACCGCTTCGCGCGATGCTCTCTTGCATGGTAAGTTGAAATCCACGGCGGGGCGAACGACGTCTTAGGAGTTGCCCTTGAAATGCCCCAGGGCCGGTGAATATCCTTGAGTCCCATGCCCACCAATTCCGAAAATCGCACGGCCGGCAAGGCGAAGCTTCCCGCCGAAGACGAAGCCGCCCTTTTCGAACGGCCCGTCGCAATCGAGAAGCCGGCACGAATGCGGCTCCCCTTCGTCTTTTCGTCGCCCCATAGCGGCCGCATCTATCCGCAAGCCTTCGTGACGGGGTCCAACCTCGACGCCATGACCTTGCGCCGCTCGGAAGACAGCTTCGTCGAGGAAATTTTCGACGGCGTCGTCGCGCTCGGCGCGCCGCTCATCCATGCGCGCTTTCCCCGCGCCTATCTCGACGCCAATCGCGAGCCCTATGAGCTCGATCCGGCGATGTTCGCCGATCCGCTGCCGCCGCATGTCAACACACGCTCGCTCCGGGTGGCGGGCGGGCTCGGCACCATCGCGCGCGTCGTTGCCGATTCGACCGAAATTTACCGCACGCCGCTCGCCTATGCGGAGGCAGAACGGCGTATCAGGCTGCTCTACATGCCCTTTCATGAGAAGTTGCGCGGTCTCCTCGAAGAAACCTTGCGCGCATTCGGCTGGGCTCTGCTCGTCGACTGCCATTCGATGCCCTCGGTGGGCGGGCCGACCGACGACGACCGCGGCACCGACCGCCCGGACATCGTGCTGGGCGACCGCTACGGCACGTCTTGCGCCGGCGAGATCACCGAAGAGGCCGAACGGCTTCTGAAGAAGCTCGGCTACAGCGTCGTCCGCAACAACCCTTACGCCGGCGGTTTCAACACCGAGCATTATGGCCGCCCGCAAAGCAATCTTCATGCGTTGCAGATCGAGATCAACCGGGCGCTTTATATGGATGAGGCGCGGCTCGAACGGGGACCGGATTTCGACAAGGTCCGCGCCGACATGTCAGCCTTTGCCGCCGGACTTGCGGGGTTCGACTGGTCCGCCCTGCCCGGCAATATCCGCGGCGCGGCGCAATAGGTGTTCCACGCCCGCCCCATCCGCTTCAGCCGCTTTTGAGAAAGCCTCCAGGGCAAAAAAAGGGGCCCTGGCGAACCAGGGCCCAAGTTTAGGGAGGAAACGCCCAGGAAGGGCTACGTCATCAGGAGAAAGCTCAACCGATGACGCAATGCACAATATACATTGCACCGCACAATAAACAAGGGGTTTCTGACAAAATTTCACATGCCGAAAGCTGCGGCAATTTTCCTCTAAATTGCCGACTTTAAAGGCAATTTGTCACGGCAACGACCCCGGTTGCACCGCAGCGAACCCAGTCCAGCTTGCCGCCCTCCAACGCCGTCAAAGCTTCGTTAACAGCCCCGCGTGCAATATAGGGACGCTCATTTTACGCGGGATGCCAGGCAGAGCACCGCCGCTCGCGAATATGGGTGCCATAGGGCGGAAGCAGCATGCGTCTAAAAAGCCGAAAGACAGGACTTATTCCGGCGGCCGGAGCAATCCGGACGGGGCTTGCCCTTTCATTCGCGGCCGCGCTCTCGCTGCTCCCCGCCATTGGCCATGCCCAGAATAGCCCTGTTTCCGCCCGACCCGTCGTCAAATCGGCCGATGCGAAGGCGTCCGCTTCTTTCGCGCCGTCGCCCTGGTCCTATTGCGAACGAGCGGCCATCGCTATCGAGACCACACACAAAATGCCTCGTGCGCTCCTCGTGTCGGTTTCGATGGCGGAAGCGGGGCGATTCGATCCCAAATCCGGAAAGGCGCGGCCCTGGCCCTGGACGATCAATGCCGAAGGCCAGTCCTTCTATTTCGACAGCAAGAAAGAAGCGGTCGCCGCCACGCAACGTCTGTTGAAGGCCGGCGTCCGCAGCATCGATGTCGGCTGCATGCAGGTCAATCTGCGCTACCATCCCGATGCCTTCTCCGACCTCCATGAAGCCTTCGAACCGCTGACCAACGTCACCTATGGCGCCGAGTTCCTGAAGCGGCTGCGCAAGCAGACGGGCTCATGGCCGAAGGCCGTGGCGACCTACCATTCCGAATCGCCCATCCGCAACGAACCCTATTTCGCCAAGGTGATCCGCATCTGGACGGGCGAACGCGAGCGCGTTGCCGCGCTGACACGCGCGCTGAAGGCCGAAGCGGCGGCCGAGATCGCCGCATCGCGCGGCGCGCAGGTCGCTGAATCCCCTATTACCGATGTCGTCATCGCCGAAGCCGCAGCCCCCTCCCCCTCCCCCGCGCCCGCGCCCATGGTGCTCGACACCGCCCCGGTGCAGGATATCCGCGAGGGCGGGGTCGCGACTGTCGGCCTGCGCCTCTCGATCGCCGACAAGGATTTCCCGTCGTCCCGCCCGGCGGCCAACCGCCAGCCGCCGCGCGTCCTCGACCCGGCGCCGACAATCATCGCCGACGCATCGACGCCGGATCGCCTCTGAGGCTTTGAGCTGGCGGCCCGTCCGGCTAAACTGGCCCACATGCCGAAACTTCCCCACGCCATCCTCTTCGATCTCGACGACACGATTCTCTCTGCCTATGGGCGGCCGGAAATCGCTTGGAGGGAAGTCGCGCGCGAGTTCCAGCGCGAACTGACCCCCTACACGACGGAAGAAACCGCGGGCGCCATCAACGATTATGCCCGCGAATTTTGGGCGGACGACACCCAGCACAAGCATTGGCGACTGAACCTCGTCGCGGCGCGGCGTCGGATCGTCGCGGGCGGCTTGCGCAATCTCTCTGGCGGAGACGAGGCCGATCCCTCGCTGGTCGTCCGGCTGGCCGACCGCTTCTCATCCTTCCGCGAAGAGCAGATGTGCTTCTTTCCCGGTGCCTGCGAGACGGTCGACAGGTTGAAGGAGCTCGGCGTTCTTCTCGCGCTCGTCACCAACGGCGCGGCGGAGACGCAACGCGCCAAGGTCGTGCGCTTCGATCTCGCGCCGCGCTTCCATCATATCCAGATCGAGGGCGAGCACGGCTTCGGCAAGCCGGAAGAGCGCGCCTATCTCCATGCGATGGAAACCCTCGGCGTCGGCCCGGCCGACACCTGGATGGTCGGCGACAATCTCGAATGGGAAGTCGCGGCGCCGCAGCGCCTCGGCATCTATTCGATATGGCATGACGCCCATGGCGAAGGCCTGCCGCAAGGAAGCCCGATCAAGCCCGACCGGATCATCCGCTCCCTCACGGAACTTCTGGATTAAGGCTTCCAGTTCTGCGGCACGACGAGACGCAGGAAGCGCGTGCCCTGTTCGATCGTCTGCGGCAGGTTCCCGCGCGCGTCGCCATCGACCTCGACTTCCAGACCCTCCGGCTCAAGGAACCGCACCTGCCGCGCCGGCAGGATTTCGACGTCGCGGAGCTTCGCCATCCGCCCGAGACCCAGCGCGATCAGATAGCGCACAAGGGCGATGCGGCCGCCGTTCTTGAACAGAAAGAGCGTGAGGCCCGGCTGGGAAATATCGCCCTCGCGCGACAACACATAAGGCCCCGCGAAATAACGGCCATTGACGACGATCGCCCATTGCGCGCGCTTTTCGCGGCCGTCGGCGACGAGGCGAATGTCGCGGCCCGGTCCTCTCAGCCATTCCTTGACGCCCGCCCAGACGAAAGCGCCCTTGCCCCAGAGCCGCTTCAGCCGCGGATTGATCGCATGGACGACGACGCCGTCGAAGCCGATGCCGACCATCATCAGGAAGATTTCGCCGTCGACGACGCCAGTGCCGACGAGATGCGCCGGGCCGGACAGCAGCATGTCGGCGACCTCGACCGCGCGGGGCCGAAGCCCCAGCTCGATCGCCAGCACATTCGCGGTGCCGAGCGGAAGGATGCCGAGCGGTACGCCTTGACCGAGAAGTCCGCGCGCCACTTCGTTGATCGTGCCGTCACCGCCGGCCGCGACGACGACATCGGCATCGCCCCGTTCCGCCGCGCGGCGCGCCAGCGCCGTGGCATGGCCAGCGCGCTCCGTCAGTTCGAGCGTCACGGTCGCGCCGCCGCGCTTCAAGCGCTCGACCACGGCATCGAGCAGCCCGCGGCGGCGTGCGCCGGCGGCGGGATTCAAAATGATGTGTACGGAGCGGCGTAACGCCACAGGACCCCCGGCGTAGCTGTCATTGAAGTGTCATCAATCCGTCACGATACCTTATCCACAGCCACAGAATATGGGGTGTAGAGGAGCAGACGATCCCTGCTTATAGCTACAAACGGTTCGGCTGGCGAGCGCCAGGGTTTTCGGGCCGCAAAGCAGGCGGAAATCTGGTCCGTAGGCGAATGATCGGCGGATGCCATTCGGGTCCGCCGACGATCGGACAGGAACAGGATGTTGTTCGACACGGCATGGAATCGTCTCAGTACCGCGCTGGTCTCGCGTCCGGCCAAGGCCGGTCGCCTTGCGCCCGATCTGCCGGACGATACGCGGGTTCCCCGCAAGCGCGACGGCCGCGTCCGACGCGGCGGCCTGGACGAGCGGCTGACGGGTCCCCGCCCGAAGCATCGCAAGAAGCACCGTACACTCTTCCTCTCCGACATCCATCTCGGCACGCCGGGCTGCAAGGCCGACCTCCTGCTCGACTTCCTGCGCCACAACGATGCGGAGACGATCTATCTCGTCGGCGACATCATCGACGGCTGGCGGCTGAAGCGCTCCTGGTACTGGTCGGCGTCTCACAATGCCGTGGTGCAGGAAATCCTGCGCAAGGCGCGGAAGGGCGCCAATGTCATCTACGTGCCCGGCAATCACGACGAGGCCTTACGCGAATATACCGGCCTCAATTTCGGCGGCATCGACGTCATCGGCGAAACGATCCATGAGACGGCCGACGGGCGCCGCTTCCTCGTCATTCACGGCGACCAGTTCGACAGCGTCGTCAAATATGCGAAATGGCTCGCCCATCTCGGCGACCGCGCCTATGGCGTCGCCCTCGCGCTCAACAACTGGCTGCACGAAATCCGGCGCTTCTTCGGCCTCTCCTACTGGTCGCTCTC
>NZ_DATKFR010000396.1:0-5948 GCF_035511255.1 Parvibaculum sp. | reverse complement strand
TTCTCACTGCAACCTTCGGTGGCGGCGCGGCAGCATGAAATCGTTTCCCTGGGCACGGGCGATGGAAATCGGCTTCGGGCATCTGAAGCTCGCGCCGGAGCAGTTCTGGCGCATGACATTGCCGGAGCTCGCGGCGGCGGCGCGATGTTTCCGTCCGCAAGATGACGATATGACGACAGTTCGCGATCTCCGTCTGCTGATGGATCGTGACGGGTCGCAAAATGAAAATGCGAGGCGATAGGATATTTTACGGATGCAAGTGGACAGGGGCTCGTTGCCGGTCGTCGGAAAACGCGCTAGTTTACTCAACGATGATGCAATGGCAGCGACCGTTGCGGGTTCGACGCCGGGGCGGCGTTTTTTCGGGGGGCTATCATGACAACTTCCTTGTGGAAGATGGCGGCGCTGTGCGCGCTGCTCTTCGTTGCCGGTTGCGCGAGCAAGCCGGCCGTGCCGTTCGACAAATCGTCGGCGAGCAGCATCAAGACGATCGGACTGCTGACGCCGGACGTGCCGAGCGAGCCTTCTGCCGCGCTGGCGAGCAGCCCCGGGCAGAGCTTCGGATTGATCGGCGCGCTGATCGACGCGGGCATCAAGGAAGGACGGGACAGCTCGCTGAAAAAGATTCTCGACGGTCAGCAATTCGTCGCCGACAAGGCGTTCACGGAGGGGCTGACGGCGTCGCTCAAGGCGCGCGGCTACGAGGTGAAGCTCATTCCGGTGTCGCGCGAGGATCACGGAAGCCTTCTCAAGACCTATCCGTCGGCGAAGGACAACAATGTCGACGCCTATCTCGACGTCGTCGCCTTCTACGGATATGTGGCGGCCGGCGTCGCGGCCAGCACGCCCTACCGGCCGTTTCTCTATACCGACTGCAAGCTCGTGAAGGCGGAGGACGGATCGGTCCTGATGTCCGACAGCGTCTTCTACAACCCGGTTCTCGCGGCGGGCGGTAGCACGGACCATGTCACGCTCGCGCCGGATCCTGCCTATGCGTTTGCGAGCTTCGACGATCTCGAAGCCGATCCCGTGAAAGCCGCGAAGGGCGAGAGCGTCGCCTTTGCGTCGACGACGGACGCCATCGGCAATCTGTTGCGCTGAGGGGCGGGATGAGAAACGCAATGCGGATGCCGCTGGCGGCCATGCTGGGCCTGGCGCTGGCGGCGGTGGGCGGATGCGCCACGAAGGGGCCGGTGTCGCAACCGCCGGTGCTGGCGCTGCCGGCGACGAGCGCCTGCACGAGCGAGCCCGACCTCGGCCGGGCGTTGCCGCTCGTCTTCGACGCGGACAAGGAAAATCCGCTCGATGTCCAGATCGGCCCCGGCAGCGCATGTCTCGAGCGCAGTCCGGGCGAGAAGAGCCTTTATGGCGTCGTGAGCCTGCCGACGGCTGGAGAACAGCTCATCGTCTCCGTGGCGAGCGAGCCCCTCGGGCAGAGCATTTTCGCGCCGCAGTTGTTGCTGCTCGACGGGACGGGCAAGCTTCTGCGGGAGGTTTCGCGCGAGGACTTCGCGTTTCGCGGCGGCGCGCTGACGGCGCTGATCCGGGCGCATGAGAACGAACGCTATCTCGTGATCCTCTCCGATCCGAAGATGGTCGGACAGAATGTTTCGCGGATCGCGGGCGCGGTCAACGTGCAGACGGTGAGCACGGGCGTGGTGATGTTCAACGTGTATTCGGGATCGGAATCGACGAGCCACCTCACCTATTCGCATGGCGGCACGGTGAAGGTCGCGGCGCGGGCGCTGACGGCGAAGTAGGCGCTCAGAAGGGCAACCGCATGATGGGCATATCCGTCTTCGGGACGACGATCGCAGCGGTCTTTTCGTTCTCGAGCCAGACGGTGAAGGTCTGCCATTTGTCTTCGCCGCTTTTCTTGACGCCATGCTCGAAGCGAAGGACGTAGGACGCGCCCGGCTCGATATCGATCAAGACGGGCAAGGCATTGTAGAGATTGCTATTGCGGATGCCGATGGCGAGCGCGTGTCGGCCGGGTGTCAGGGCGACGGCACCTTCATAATTGCGACCGTCGTCGAAAAAAATCGAGTCCGGTTCTGTGTGGATGTAACGGCCGTCTATGGCGAGCACATAAGCCGAATAGGCGTCCAGACCATGTTCGATAGTGCCGCGGATCGTGGCGATATCGGGCGCCGCCGGCTCGACGTAGAATTCCGTCGCCCTTTGCGGCAGATGGGGCATTTTTGGCGAGACGATCTCGTCGGTCGTTTCGTCGACGATGTAGAGATAGTAGGTCGGATCGACGCCCAGGTAGTTCTCGACGTTGAGGTTTCCCTCTTCCAGGCGCACGACGTAGGACGCGCCGGGCTTTGCATCGAGGCGGAAGGGGACGGCGAGGTGGAAGCTGTCGCGCACGGCCCAGTAGCGCATCGTGAGCGAGTGCGGTCCCGGCGTCAGCGGAACGGGATCGGTCGCGTGATTCCGCGACGGCCGCTCGCCGTCGACCATCGCGACATAGGCGCCGCTGATGCTGTCGTTGACGAGGCCTTCCTTCTCGCGGTAGGCGCCGCGAATGGTGGCGGTCGCCGCCGTCTTGTCGGCGGGCGCATAGACGGGCGCGAAGCTCGCCTCCGGCAGGTCCTTCAATTTCGGGCCGCAGGCGGCGAGGGCCGTCGCGGCGAGCGAGAAAAGAAAAAGGCGAATGGCGAGCATGGCGGATCCCACGTGTAGCGCCCAAGAGATACTGCCGGACGCTGAACCCCGGCGGGCAGAGTAGCGGTTTTCGTCGAAACAAATCCAGACCCTTCAAAGGACCATCAGCATGCACATGATCGATGTGGCCCGATTCTCGACCGGACGCTCGGCATGGGGATCGGGGTGTCGTCGTGATCGACCTCGTCGCGAAGATCGTTGGCGCGGTGGCGCAATTCGGCGCGACGTTTCTGACCTTCATGCCGGCGCGGCGAAGGCGAAATAGGCTCTCAGAGAGGCAATCTCTTCGCCGGTAGATCGGTTTTCGGCCAGATGACCTGGTGGCTTTTTTCGTCTTCGACCCAGACCGTGAAGATGATCCATTTGTCCTCGCCGTTCTTCTTGAACCCCATCTCGAAGCGCAGGACGTAGGAAGCGCCCGGTTGGGCATCGAGCATGATCGGATAGGTGTCGAATCCCCAACCGCTTTCGATACCGATGGCGAGCGCGTGGAGTCCCGGCGTGACCGCATAGGTGGCGTTGTAGTCGCGTCCCGAGCCGGCAAAGATGATGCTCGGCTTCACCGGAGCATAGCGACCATCGATGGCGAGCACATAGGCGGCGGAACGATCGAGGCCGTTGCTCGTGACCGTGCCATGGATCGTAGCGACGTTGGGGGCCGACGGCGGCGCGTAGAATTCTTCCGCCTTCTCGGCGAGGTGGGGCATTTTCGGCGAGACGATCTCGCCCGTCGTTTCCTCGACGATATAGAGATGATGGACGGGGCCCTTGCCGAGATAGTTTTCGACGGTCAATTCGCCCTCTTCCAGGCGCACGACATAGGATGCGCCGGGCTTCGCATCGAGACGGAAGGGAATAGGGAAATAGAGGCTCTCAGGCCTGAAGTAGCGGGCGGTGAGGGAATGCGGGCCGGGCGCGATCTGGATGGGATCGGTCGCGTAATTCCGCGACGGCCGCTCGCCGTCGATCATGGCGACATAGGCGCCGCTGACGCTGTCTTTGATGAGGCCTTCCTTCTCGCGGTAGGCGCCGCGAATGGTGGCGGTCGCCGCCGTCTTGTCGGCGGGCGCGTAGACGGGCGCGAAGCTCGTCTCCGGGAGGTCCTTCAATTTCGGGCCGCAGGCGGCGAGGGCCGTCGCGGCGAGAGAGAAGAGAAAAAGGCGAATGGCGAGCATGGCGGATCCCCCGTGTAGCGCCCAAGAGATACTGCCGGACGCTGAACCCCGGCGGGTAGAGTAGCGGCTTTCGTCGAAACAAATCCAGACCCTTCAAAGGACCATCAGCATGCACATGATCGATGTGGCGGCGCTGTCGCCGCTTGTGAACGAACTCGTCCTCGGCGTCCTCACGGCGCTCGCGTCTTTCGTCGTCGCGCGGGCCTGCGCCTTTCTCAAGGCAAAGCGCGACGGGGAGCTCGGCACCATTCTCGACAAGACGCTCGCCATGGGCATCGCCTTCGCAATGACGCGGCTCAAGGCGCTGGCAGACGAGCGCGGCCAGATCGCCGTGCGGAGCGAACTCGTGGCCGAGGCGTCGAACTACGCCATCCAGCATGTGCCGCAGACGCTGAAGGCGCTCGGCCTTACCGGCGATCATCTCGCGCGGATGATCGAGGCGCGGCTCGGCGTTTCGGCCGTGGCGGGGGAAAGCGGGGTGTCGTCGTGATCGACCTCCTCGCGAAGATCGTCGGCGCGCTCGCCCAATTCGGCGCGGCGTTTCTGGCCTTCATGCTGGCGCGGGAAAGCGGCGCGGCGAAGGCGATGCAGAAAGAAGTGGAGAGACAGGATGCGATCAACGACGCGCTGGCGAATGCTCCTCGCGATCAGTCCGATGCTGTTGGGCGGCTGCGCGACGGGACTTTCTGAGACGGGGTGCCTGCATTTGCGCGACTACACGCGGGCGGAGCAGGCGGCGGCCGCCGACGAACTCGACCGGCTCGGGCCGGGTTCGACGACGGGGCGCTTCATGGCCGATTACGCGGGCCTTCGCGATCAGGCTCGGGCCGCCTGCCGGTGAGGCGGCGGCGAGGATGCCGGTTGTGGCTTCCCCCTCACCCAACCCTCTCCCCAAGGGGAGAGGGCTTCAGTCAGATATTGGAGAGATCATGACAGACACCAACGATCCGACGACGCTGACGGCGGCGCTCGATCAGGCGACGGCGGCGACGCGCAGTTTCGGCGCGGAGACGACGCGGACGCTCGGCACCGTAACCGAAAGCTATCGCCGGGCGTCGTCCGGCGGACGGGATTTCGGCTCGAGCCTGACGAGCGCCTTCGACGCGATCGCGCTGAAGGGCAAGTCGCTGTCGGACACGCTCCGAAAACTCGCGCTCGACCTGTCGCAGCTCGTGATGAACAACGCGCTGAAGTCGATTATGAATTCGGGCGGGAGCGGCTCGCTCGCCTCTTCTCTCGGTTCGCTCTTTGCGAGCGCCGACGGCAACGTGATCGCGGGCGGGCGGGTGAAGCCTTTCGCGAAAGGCGGCGTGCTCAACAGCTCGATGCTCTTTCCGCTCGCGAACGGCGTCGGGCTTGCCGGCGAGGCGGGGGCGGAGGCGATCATGCCGCTGCAACGCGGGGCCGACGGGCGGCTCGGCGTCGCGTCGCAAGGCGGACAGGCGCCGGTCACCATTCATTTCAACGTGACGGCGGCGGACGCGGCGAGCTTCCGCCGCTCCGAAACGCAGATCGCGGCGTTGCTTTCACGGGTGACGAGCCGGGGCGCGCGGAATTTGTGAGACCTCGGCCTCGCCCTTCGAGACGCGGCTTCGCCGCTCCTCAGGGTGAGGGGCTTTTATTCCTCATCCTGAGGAGGGCGCGTCAGCGCCCGTCTCGAAGGATGGACGACAAAGGACATCGAATGGCATTTCACGAGATCAGATTTCCGACCGACATCGCCTTCGGGGCGACGGGGGGGCCGGAGCGGCGCACGGAGATCGTGACGCTCGGTTCGGGCGCGGAGGAGCGCAACAGCGCCTGGGCGCATTCCCGGCGGCGTTTCAATGCGGGGCTCGGATTGCGCTCGCTCGACGATGTGCATGCATTGATCGCCTTCTTCGAGGCGCGGCATGGGCGGCTCAACGGCTTCCGCTGGAAGGACCGCGCGGATTTCAAATCCTGCGCGCCGGGCGCCGACATTTCGCCGACGGACCAGGCGATCGGCACGGGCGACGGGACGGCGCGGGTGTTTCAACTGGCGAAGGCCTACGGCTCCGGGGGCATCGTCTATATGCGGACGATCAGGAAGCCCGTGGCGGGAACGGTGCGGGTCGCGGTCGG
>NZ_DATKFR010000395.1:0-4425 GCF_035511255.1 Parvibaculum sp. | reverse complement strand
GGGGAAACCCCGCCCGGCACCCGTAGCTCAGCTGGATAGAGCGCTGCCCTCCGAAGGCAGAGGTCAGAGGTTCGAATCCTCTCGGGTGCGCCATTTCGCAGACATCACCCGACGCAACGTCGATCCCGGCCATGACCGGGGCCACCCTTCGTATGTGCCGCATACTTCGCCAATCAACGAAGTGTCTTGACGGCGAAGGGGCGCCGCGCAATACTTTGCCGTATGGAAAACCAACGACATCAGCTCGACCGCGCATTTGCCGCGCTTTCCGATCCGACGCGCCGCGCGGTTGTCGCGCGCCTATGCCTGGGAGAGGCATCTGTGGGCGAACTCGCCGAGCCGTTCAGTATCGGCCTGCCCACCTTCCTGAAACACATTCGCGTCCTTGAAGACGGCGGATTGCTCGAAACGCGCAAGACGGGCCGGGTTCGCATGTGCGCTCTCAAACCGGAAGCGCTGCGCCAGACGGATATCTGGCTCAGCGAACACCTCCGCATCTGGGCCGCGCGACTTGACCGGATGGACGCCCACATTCAACGCCGCAAGAAGGAGATGCGTAACGATGAGTGATTTGTCGCCCTGGTCGGAGTGGCCTCTCGACCGCGAGATCGTCATTGCGCGCGTTGTCGACGCGCCGCGCAGCCTCGTCTTCGAAGCCTGGACAGATCCGGCGCAGTTGCCCGCATGGTTCGGGCCGGAGGGCTTTACGATCGAGACCAAGGAGATCGACATCCGACCCGGCGGACAATGGCGCTTCGACATGATTGCGCCGGACGGAGCGCGCTACGGCAACCGCATGATCTTTCTCCGGGTGGAGGCGCCTGCCTTGATCGAGGTCGACCATGGCTCCGATCAGGATGAAGACCCGTCGGCGTTTCGAATGCTGGTGACTTTCGACGAGCAGGCCAACGGCAAGACGATCGTCACCTTGCGCCAGATGCATCCGACCAGGGCGCAACGCGAAGCGACAATCGGATTTGGCGCCGTCGAATATGGCGGCCAGACGCTCGACAAACTCGCGCGACATGTGCAGGCGCGGAGGCGATGACACGCCGCTTTCCTCTAGTTTGCCGCCAATCGCCTAGGGGAAACCCCGCCCGGCACCCGTAGCTCAGCAGGCATCGCGGTCGGAAGCGCTGGCTCAGGTCGCGGCTGTCGTTCGGGCGTATCGCATCGGCGGCATCCCGACACGACGGGTGAAGGCGGTGCTGAAGGTGCTCGCCGAACCATAGCCGACCTGGGCGGCGATTTGTTCGATCGCCAGTTCACGATTGCACAGCAAACGTTTGGCGAGTGCCATGCGCCAAGCCAACAGATATTCCATCGGCGGAAGACCGACGATGCGGCTGAACCGAGCAAAGAAGGCCGAGCGCGACATCGCGGCCTCGGCGGCGAGATCGGCGACCGTCCAGCCATGCGCCGGCCGCGCATGGATCGCGCGCAGGGCAGCCACCAGGCGGTCGTCGGAGAGCCCGCGCGCGACGCTCGGCCCCGCGGCGAGATCGGTGCCGCAACGCAGGGCTTCGATCAGGAGCACTTCGAGGAGACGTTCCAACACTAGCTCGCGCGCGGGCCGCGACTGCCGGGTCTCGTCGCCGACCAACTGCAGCAACTGCGCGAGCCGGGGTTCGCCGCGCGCCACGACCATCGCCGGCAGAAGGGATACGAGCAGCGCCGCATCCGGCGAAGCGAAGCTGCATAGCCCGACCTGCATCCGGAGATTGACCGGCGCTTGTCCGGAGCCCACCCGGTATCGGCCCTCGCCAAGCTCAGTCGGCACCATGTCGATTCCACGTGGCGGTGCATCGATACTCTCGATCGCCTGGACGCTGGTCGAGGGCGACAAGACGAAATCGCCGACGCCGATGATGATCGGCGGGCGCCCCGCGACGATGATCCGGCATTGGCCTTCCAGAACCGCGAAATAGACGGGCTTGCTCTCGACATCGCGATTGATGCGCCATCGCCCGGCATATTCAACCAGCTTGGAGAAGCTGGCCGAGGGCTGAAGCAGCGTCACGATCTCGGCCAGCGGATCAACCGTCATTTCAGGACTATCGCCAATCGATTCTGGATTTTCACCGATAGAAGGTCCTGTAAGTAATAACTACCTCGGGAAATACCAACAACCCTCCCGGAGTTTCTCATGCCCAAAGTTTTGATCACCGGCTGTTCATCCGGCTTCGGCCTCGAAACCGCGAAGCTGTTCCTCGAGCGCGGCTGGAAGGTCGTCGCCACGATGCGCCATCCCAAAGACGCGATCCTTCCGGCGTCCGACAGCCTCACCGTCCTGTCGCTCGACGTCACCGATCCAGCGAGCATCGCCAATGTCTTCGAGAAAGAAGGCGGCATTGACGTGCTGGTGAACAATGCGGGGTTCGGTGCCGCCGTGCCGATCGAGTTGATCGAGCCTGAGACGGCGCGCCAGCTGTTCGAGACCAATATGCTCGGCACACTGGCCATGGTTCAGGCGGTGCTGCCCAGGTTCCGCGCGCGCCGCAGCGGGACGATCATCAACGTGACCTCCAGCGCGACCCTGAAGCCGCTGCCCTTGGTCAGCGTTTACCGGGCGAGCAAGGCGGCCGTAAACGCCCTCTCCGAGTCCCTGGCCGCCGAAATGGAGCCCTTCGGTGTACGCGTGCACATCGTCCTTCCTGGCCGCTCACCTGAGACCAGTTTCAGCAACAATGCGATGCCGCATCTGCGCGGGCTGGATAATCCTGACTACAAGCCGCTGATCGAGGGCATGATCGCCAATTTCCGCGAGAGTACAGGTCCGGTTACCCATGCGACCGATGTGGCGGAAGCGGTCTGGCAGGCGGCCATCGATCCGAGCGCGCCATTCCAGATTCCTGCGGGTGAGGACGCGGTGCAGTGGATGGCCGAGGCTCGCTGAGCGGTCCAACGCAGTTCAACCACCAGACCAGGGCGGTCCGCGCCAGGACGCGGACCGCCATTCCGCCAATTGTCCGTTTTCAGCCAGGCCCGTCCGTTACCCTTGGCCGGGGATCGGCAGGCATTCCATGATCTCGACCGCTTCGCCGGGGAAGATCGCGAAATGGGGATGGTTCTCGAACATCCTGGCCGCTGCCTCGTGAGACTCGGCCCGCACGACGACATAACCCGCCAGATCGTTCCGCGTATCCGCGATGCCGGAGGGCGAGATGCGCTTCGTCTTGCCGAGCGGACCGCCCGCGACGACGACCTCGGCCTCGTGGGTCTTCATCCAGCCTCCCCATGCCTGCATGCCCGCCGCGATACGCTGCTGCCGTGTCGCCTCGTCGAGTGCGCCCCATTCCGCCTGTCGCGGCGAGGCGGCGCTGCCGAGATAGATCGCCAGAAAGGTCTTCATGGGCTCCTCCACAATTGAAACTTCACGTTGTCGACGAGGATTGACAATAAGTTGATATCAACCTATTCAGGATCATGTCAACCTCCAGGACCGTTCCCTACCAAAAGACGCTGCAAGTTCGCGATCATTGCCTGTGTCTTGCGACGCAACGCGCGGCACGGATGATTGCGCGCCGCTTCGACGAGGCCTTCCGCCCGCTCGGGCTCACAAGCGGGCAGTTCTCGTTGCTGATGTCGTTGAACCGTGAGGCGCCGCCGTCGATCGGCTCCGTCGCTGCGCTTCTCGCCATGGATCGGACGACGTTGACGGCGAGCCTGAAGCCGTTGACCCGCCGCCGTCTCGTCTCGGTCGCCGTCGATCCAAAGGATCGGCGCGGGCGTCTGTTGAAACTCACGGCGGCCGGCCGCGCGCTTCTCGCCTCGGCGATGCCTGTCTGGGAGCGGACGCAGAAGGAGATGGAACGTCTGCTCGCGACGCCGGACGCGGAGACGCTGCGTCAGGGGCTGCGCCTTCTGTCGTAGCGCGGAAAGCGCTGGCGCGCCTCTGGCACCCGCGGCCGAAATCCTGTTAGCTCCTCCGGGGATCGGAGGCGAGGGACGGGATGAGACTTCTTTATATCGACATCGATACGCTGCGGCCGGATCATCTCGGCTGCTATGGCTATCACCGCCGGACGAGCCCGAATATCGACCGGATCGCGCGCGAGGGTCTGCTCTTCCGCAACGTGTACGCCTCGGACACGCCCTGCCTGCCGAGCCGGACGGCGCTGCTGACGGGGCGGTTCGGCATTCACAATGGCGTCGTCAATCACGGCGGCGTCGATGCCGATCCGGTGATCGGCGGACCGGACCGGCAATTCTGGTCGACCATGCAGATCGACAGCTTTCCCTCGCGGCTGAAACGCGCCGGCCTGAAAACCGTGAGCGTCAGCTCCTTCGCGCATCGCCATTCAGCCTTCCACTGGTATGCGGGTTTCGACGAGGCCTATAACGTCGGCAAATACGGGCTCGAGACGGCCGACGAGGTGCATGCGATCGCCGCCGACTGGCTCCGGCGGAACGGCGCGCGGGACA
>NZ_DATKFR010000394.1:0-12065 GCF_035511255.1 Parvibaculum sp. | reverse complement strand
CGCTCGGTCGCGACGCGATCCGAGCCGTTGACCGACACGCCGACGCCGCCGCCCATGTCGATGCCATCCATCAAGGCGACATAGGGCTTCGGATAGAGCTTGATATAGGTGTTGAGGCGATATTCCTCGCGATAGAATTCGATCACATGGGGGTCGCGCGCCTTTCCCCAATCATGCAGCGCGCGAATGTCCCCGCCGGCGCAGAAGGCCTTTTCGCCCGCGCCTTCGACGATGACGCATTTCACGCCATCATCCGCCGCCCATGCCTGCAATTGCGGATGGATCAACCGGACCATGTTCAACGTCAGGGCGTTCAGCGCCTTGGGGCGGTTGAGCGTGACGATGCCCGCGACGCCATCACGGGAGAAGAGAACTTCAGCCTCGTCAGACATCGAGTCCTCCGGCGTCGCGACTGAGTAGCCCTCCCCCCTTGAGGGGGAGGGCTAGGAGGGGGGTGAGCGACAGGAAAGGGTCTTTCGAAGAAGCCCCCCCGCCCGATCGGCTTTGCCGATCGACCTCCCCCTCAAGGGGGGAGGTAAGGTTGTCTATCGCTTCCATCATCCTCAACTCTTCAGCAATTCGCGCGCGATGATGACGCGCATGATCTCGTTGGTGCCTTCGAGGATCTGATGGACGCGCAGGTCGCGGACATGACGCTCGAGCGGGAAGTCGTTGAGATAGCCATAGCCGCCGTGAATCTGCAGCGCCTCGTTCGCGACGTGGAAGCTCGCATCGGTGACGAAGCGCTTGGCCATCGCCGCCTGCATGGTCGCGTCGGCCGCTTTCGCCTCCACCTTCGTCGCGGCCTGATAGAGGATGAGCCGCGCGGCTTCGAGCTCCGTCGCCATGTCGGCAAGCTTGAACTGAAGCGCCTGAAGACTCGCGAGCGGCTTTCCGAACTGCTGGCGTTCGGTCATGTAGGACTTCGCGCGGTTGAAAGCCGAGGTCGCGGTGCCGAGCGCGCAGGCGGCGATGTTGAGACGGCCGCCGTCGAGGCCCATCATCGCGAATTTGAAGCCCTCGCCTTCCTCGCCGACGCGGTTTGCAACCGGCACACGGCAATCCTCGAAGATCACCTGCGCGGTCGGCTGCGAATTCCAGCCCATCTTCTTTTCCGGCGCGCCGAAGGAGAGACCCGGCGTACCTTTCTCGACGACGAGGCAGGAAATGCCCTTCGGGCCCGCCTCGCCGGTGCGCACCATGCAGACGTAAATGTCGGAGGTGCCGCCGCCCGAGATGAAGGCCTTGGAGCCGTTGATGACGTAATGGTCGCCGTCGCGGACCGCGCGCGTGCGCAGCGACGCCGCATCCGACCCGGCACCAGGCTCGGTCAGGCAATAGCTCGCGATCAGTTCCATGGTGGTGAGGCGCGGCAGATATTTGCGGCGCAACGCCTCCGACCCGAACGTATCGATCATCCACGAAGCCATGTTGTGGATCGAGAGGAAGGCCGCCGTCGAGGTGCAGCCTGCCGACAATGCCTCGAAGATCAGGGCCGCGTCGAGACGGGTGAGCGCCGCGCCGCCCACATCCTCTTTCACATAGATGCTAGCAAAGCCGAGCGCCGCGGCCTTGCGCAACGTCTCGACCGGGAAAAATGCCTTTCGGTCCCACTCGGCCGCGTTCGGTTCGAGTTCCTCGGCCGCGAAGGCACGGGCCATGTCCTGGAACGCGCGCTGATCTTCCGTCAGCTCAAACAACATTGGACTCCCCCTTCATATCTCTTTCCGTTTCCCGTCCGGCGGAAAGGGGCGCGGGATCCTTCCCTGAAGGACCCCGCGCAAGTTGAGCGCCTTCTGGGAGGAGCCACGGCGCTGGCCTTCATCCAAACAGGGGCGGCCGCGCTCCACATCCACCAAACCGACGATACGTTTCCCGATTATGCCTTGCTCACGCCATGGTCGGAATGACGAAGGACGAGCCTTCCTTGAGGCCGGTCGGCCAGCGGGAGGTCACCGTCTTGACCTTGGTCCAGAACTTCACACCTTCGGTACCGTGCTGGTTGGTGTCGCCAAAAGCCGAGCGCTTCCAGCCGCCGAAGGAATGGTAGGCCAGCGGCACCGGGATCGGCACATTGATGCCGACCATGCCGACCTGGACCTTGGAGGCGAAGGTCCGCGCCGCGTCGCCGTCGCGGGTATAGATCGCGACGCCGTTGCCATATTCATGCTTCGTCGGCAGTTCGGCCGCTTCCTCGAAATTCCTGGCGCGGACAACCGAGAGGACGGGGCCGAAAATCTCGTCCTTGTAGATTTTCATCTCAGGCGTCACATGGTCGAAGAGCGAACCACCGAGGAAGAAGCCCTTCTCATAGCCCTGCAGCTTGAAGCCACGACCGTCAACGATGAGCTTCGCGCCTTCCTTCACGCCGAGATCGATATAGGACTTCACCTTGTCGAGATGCTGCTGGCTGACGACCGGACCGTAATCGGAATCCGGATCGGTCGAGGTGCCGACCTTCAGCGCCTGCACGCGGGGTACAAGTTTCTCGACCAGACGCTCGGCCGTTTCCTCGCCCACCGGCACGGCGACCGAGATCGCCATGCAGCGTTCGCCTGCCGAGCCATAGCCCGCACCGAGGAGATCGTTCACGACCTGATCCATGTCGGCATCCGGCATGATGATCGCGTGGTTCTTCGCGCCGCCCATGGCCTGTACGCGCTTTCCATGCGCGGCACCCGTCGCGTAGACATATTGCGCGATGTTCGACGAACCCACGAAGCTCACGGCCTGAATGGTCGGGTCGGTGAGGATCGCATCGACCGCTTCCTTGTCGCCATTGACGACGTTGAGAACGCCTTCCGGCGCACCGGCTTCGAGCAAGAGTTCGGCGAGGCGCAGAGGCACCGAGGGGTCCTTCTCCGACGGCTTCACGATGAAGGTGTTGCCGCAGGCAATGGCAACACCGAACATCCACATCGGGATCATCGCGGGAAAGTTGAACGGCGTGATACCGGCGCAGACGCCGAGCGGCTGGCGCATCGAATACATGTCGATGCCGGGTCCGGCGCCTTCCGTGAATTCGCCCTTCTGAAGATGCGGGATGCCGCAGGCGAATTCGATCACTTCGAGACCGCGCTGCACGTCGCCCTTCGAATCCGCGATCACCTTGCCATGCTCGGCGGAGAGAAGCTCGGCAAGCTCCTGCATGTTGGCTTCGAGGAGACGCTTGAATTCGAACATCACGCGGGCGCGGCGCTGCGGATTGGTCGCCGCCCAGCCGGGGAAAGCCTTCGCGGCGACCTCGACGGCGGCGCGCAACTCAGCGCCGGTCGCCAGCGGCGTGCGGGCCGTAATCTCGCCTGTGTTCGGGTTGGTCACGTCGAGGAAGCGGCCGCTCGTGCCCTTCACATGCCTGCCACCGATGAAATGCGTGAGTTCCTTGACCATGGCTCGTTCCGACCCTTCCGATTTTCGATGCTGTGCGCCTTGTTTACCGGCTGCGTCAGCGCATGGAAACTGGTATTAGTGCAGCATGAAGCTGCAAAATCGCATGCCGCTCGATTGGGAAAATCTGCGGCTCTTCCTCGAGACGACACGGCATTCGACGCTGGCCGACGCCGCGACGCGGCTGAAGATCGATCCGACGACTTTGGGCCGCCGGCTGCGCCGTTTCGAGCGCGAACTGGGCACCGCGCTTTTCGAACGCGTGCCGCAGGGTCTTCGCCTGACGCCCATGGGGCAAATCCTCGCCGCCCATGCGGAACAAATGGAGGACGCCAGCGTCCAGGCGCTCGAAGCAATCAAGGGAACCGGCGGCACCGCGCGCGGCACCGTCCGGATCAGCGCGACGGAAGGCTTCGGCACCTTCATCATCGCACCGGCGCTGGTCGAGCTTAGCCGGCAGCATCCCGACCTCGAAATCGACCTCATTGCGTCGAGCGGCTTTCTCAGCGTGTCGAAGCGCGAGGCGGACATGGCGATCCTGCTCGCGCGGCCGACGGCGGGCCGCCTCGTCGCACGCAAGCTCAGCAATTATATGCTGATGCTCTATGCGTCGAAGACCTATCTGCGCTCCATGCCGCCGATCCACGCGCCGGCTGATCTCGCGAACCACAGGCTCGTCTCCTATGTCGACGATCTCATCTATTCGCCGAAGCTGCGTTATCTGAACGAGCTGCCCGGCACGCCCTCGCCGACACTCAGGAGTTCAAGCATCGTCGGCCAGTACCAGGCGACGAAGGCAGGTGCCGGGCTTTGCGTGCTGCCCTGTTTTATCGGCGACATGGAAAAGAGCCTCGTGCGCGTACTGCCAGATCAGATCCGGATCGAGCGGACGTTCTGGCTCGCCGTGCATGAGGAAATGCGCAACTTCGCCCGCGTCAAGGCGGTCTCCGAATTCCTGCTCGCAACCACGGCCGCCCAGCAAGATGTGCTGATGGGCGAACAGTTCTCATAACGCCACTATCGCGGGCCGGTGCCGTTCCTTCAGGTTCTTATTTTTCCTTATACGGATTGACTAGCGGGAGCGCATCTCCGTAATTCGACGACATCACCTGTCTCAGCCTTCGTTTCGAGGGCTGATCTGCCTCATCCCTCATCCGCCAACGCAGCCTTGACGCGGGCGAGACCCGCCTTCGCCTCGACATTGGACGGATCGCTTCTCAACACTCTTTCATAGGCGGGTAGCGCCCATTTTATTTTGCCTTGCCCTTCCGCCAGACGCGCATAACGCAGGTTGAGGGAAACGTTCCCGGCATCTCTCATCAGCGCCGCGTAGACGTCGTCGATCTCGCCGGCAACGACGGGACACACAGCGACAAGCATTCCACAAAAGAGCATCGCTCCGAGACGAATCTTCACGGACATCCCGCACCTCGATCTACCGGCGAATCAGGGGACCATGTTGCGCCGCTCGCCGCCGTCGTGCCGGGAGATTGGACCAATTCTGCGCATTATATGTAGGGAAATGGCGGGCGATGGAAGGGACCGGCACGGCCGTCGTCCATGGCCCGATTTTCATCGTGTCAAAACCCGCGAATTTGTCGTGTTCTAGCCGCCGACGCTTCGCACGGAGCCGGAAACAAGATGGCAGTCGGCGAGCGTGCGGCACCATCCAGGTTGTTTCATTTTTTCGCTCGGGGGCGCGCACATGATTTTTTCGTCTGCTGGAGCGAGGCTTCTCGGCCTCGTCGCGTTTTCTTTTGTGACAGCGGGTTCCCTTCTCGCCCAACCGGTCCTCGCCGATACGGCGGCCAAGGTCGGCATCGCCGCGATAACCAGAAACGACGTGCTGGGTCAGAGCGGCGGCGCGGAGCGCACGCTCTTGTCCGGCGGCGCCCTCTTTCAGGGCGATGTGATCCGGACCGGCAAGACGAGTTCGGCGGAGTTGATGCTTTTCGACCAGACGAACCTCAAGATCGGGCCAAGCTCTAACGTCAGCATCGACAAATTCGTCTATGAGCCCGAGAAGGCGACGGGTGCAGTCGGCATAGGCGTCACAAAAGGCTCGATGCGTTTCGTGACCGGCGCACAGGACCCCCTCAACTACGAGATCAAGACTGCGGTTGCGAGCATCGGTCTGCGTGGGACGATCCTCAACATTGTCGCGACCGAGGATGCATTGGCGGTCGTGCTTGCGGACGGCAAGGCGATCGTGACCGGTAAGGACGGCAAGACCTCGACGATGGAGGCCAAAGGCAACATCGTGCTCATCGGACCGGAAGGGACCGTCGATCAGGACCAATCGCTGACGAATGCCGTCGCGGCACTCGTGCAAGGCTCTGACGACCCAGCCGCGACGGCAGCGCAAATTCTCGCCGCCATCGGCGCGGTTGGCGGCGCGGCCAGCGTGCAGAACCTGCAGGATATCGCCGCCGGCATTGCCCAGGCGGGCGTCGGCGCCGATGATTTGGCCCGGGCAGTAAGTGATTATGTGCAGGGTTCGGTCGATCAGGCGGCGGCTGCATCCGACATTATCGGCGGCGCCCGATATCTCAATGACGATCTCAAGAGTGCGACCGGCAGGGGCCTTGCCGATGCCTCCAGCGAGATCGGCAAGACGGACCTCACGGCCGCCGCCGCGATCGACGTCGCCGTCGAAGAGTCCGGCGACTCCCGCCTGCAGAGCAGCTACACCCAACAAAAGGACAGTACACGGGGCATTTATAGCAATGGCGGCGGCGACAATCTCCTGCAGAGCCAAAACCAGAACCAACAGCAAGAGCAGCGAAGTCCGAACTAGCTCCATTACGAGACCTGAAGCAAGGCCCCGGTCCACCCGCCGGGGCCTTTCCACTTGTTCCGGGGATTGCTTCGCTACGGGCCGCTTCGGCGTTATGCTGCAAGCCATGTCGAAGACCTGGTATCTCTACATGCTGGAATGCGCCGGCGGGCGGCTCTATACAGGGATCGCCGTCGATGTCGAAGCACGCTATAAGGCACATGCCGAAGGGCGTGGCGCGAAATTCACGCGTAGCTTTCCACCAAGCCGGATTGTGCTGGTGCAAAGCTTCGCGAGCCGTTCCGAGGCCTCCAAGGCCGAACACGCGCTGAAGCGGCTCCCGCCTGCGGAGAAACGCAAGCTCGCGGGCACACCGGCGACGGCCTGAAGGTATGGAAAAGATGTCGGATGTAGATCTTCCAGATGCTCGGCTCGACAAGCTCGAAATGCTCGTCGCCCATCAAGAACGGACGATCGAGGATTTGCAAAAAGTCATTGCGGACCAGTGGACGGAAATCGAGCGGCTTGGGCGCAAGCTCGCGACGCTTGGCAGCCGGGTCGAGGCGGTGGAGGAACGCGCCGACGGCCCTACGCCCGCCGAACCGCCGCCGCCCCATTATTGACCGCGCGATGTCGATGGGATCTCCGAAGCCTTTCCACTACGCACCGCCGATGGAGCCCTGGCTCTCCGTCGTTCATCGCGATGAGGATGTTCTGGTGCTCGCAAAGCCGAGCGGGCTTCTGCATGTGCCGGGCAAGCCCGTCGAACATGCCGATTGTCTCGAAGCCCGCGCGCAAGGCGCGTTCCCAACTGCAATGACGGTGCATCGTCTCGACAAGGATACGTCGGGCGTCGTGGTGATGGGAATGAACCGCAAGGCACATGCGCATCTCAGCCAACAGTTCGAGACGCGGCAGACGCGAAAGATATATATCGCGCGGGTGTGGGGACGGATTTCGGGGGAGAGTGGCCGCATCGATCTGCCGATCGCCTGCGACTGGCCCAACCGACCGAAACAGATGGTCGATCCCGAGAACGGGAGACCGGCGCAAACGGACTGGGCGGTCGTTGAACGCGACGCAACGTCGACACGTGTCGAGCTTCGCCCTGCGACGGGACGTTCACATCAGTTGCGGGTCCATATGCTGAGCCTCGGCCATCCCATCCTGGGCGATAATTTCTACGCCCATGAGGAAGCCTTCACCGCAGCGGACCGCCTGCAGCTTCATGCCGAAAGCTTGAGCTTCTTCCATCCATCGACGGGCGAAGCCTGCCTCTTCACCGTCGCCTGTCCATTCTGAAGCCTTCGGGCTGGCGCCTTCGGGTTGGCGTATTCAGGAAGAGACGCGCAACTCGACGCTGTTGGAGTTGCTGTTGGAATTGGAGTTTGAGTTCGAATTGCTGTTCGAATTCGAATTGCTGTTGAAATTCCAGTTCCAGTTGGAATTCGAACCCGAGCCGCCGCCGGCCGGACAGGCCAGGGCGGGCGTCGCGGTAGCGAAGGCATAGACGACGGCCGCCGCGGCCAGACCCGCCGCACCGCCCAGGAACGCCCAACGCCGGGAAAGAAACATCTTCATCTGCTTCACCTCGTGACACATGACCTGTTTCGGGACAAAAACGGCGGCGCCATCCACATCCTGAACAGGTATGGCTCTTCGGAGGCAAACAGCGTGCCGCTTATTTGCGTTTGCGGTGCTTCAGGTTCTGGTCGAGCAGTTGCCGCGCAGCCCGCGCTACCGACCGCACCGGGCCTTCACCGCCGAGCGTCAGGCGCGCCACATAAGCGCCCTCCATCAGCAGCATCAGACCGTCGGCAAGATCGTCATCCGGCGCACCGGCCTGCCTTGCCAGATCGATGAGGCGGCGATGAACCTCTCGCTTGTGCTCGACCGAGACCATGCGCGCCGGATGATCGAGCTCATGAAGCTCGACCGCCGCATTGGCGAGTGGGCATCCATAAACGTCGTCGATGCAGGCCTTGGTCTCGAATGCGTCGAAAAAGGCTTCGAGCTGCGCGCGGGGGTTGCCCGCGTGCGGGGCCATGATCTCGTCCCACCACTCCCAATATTCCCTGACCTGCTCGCGTAGCACTTCCGCCACGAGTTCGTCCTTGGACGGGAAGTTGCGATAGAGCGTCATCTTGGTCGCATCGGCCTCGGCCGCGATTGCGTCGACGCCCACCGCCCGGATGCCGTGCTGGTAGAACATCTCCCTGGCGGTCTCGAAAATCCTGTCGCGCGCCGGACGCCGGGAGACATGCCCCTCACGCTCGGCTTTTTCCTGATCGATTTTCCTCGTGGACATTTTTTCTTGTCCTTGCCCTTGAAAGGTGAGCGACCGGTCAGTATCTCACCTGATACCGAACGGTATCGTCACATTCATTAGATTGTCACTCAATCACCTGACGTCAAGCCGTTCCCACCCAAAGGCTCGATCCGCTGGTTCCGAAATATCCGCGGCATTTGGTCCCCCACCCGGGCAGGAGTACATCATGCGCCGCCATTTTCTTCTTATCCCCTTGGGATTCCTTGCTCTTTCCCTGTTCCTGACCGGTTGTGACGAAGCGCAGACCAGCGAGGTCAAGCCTGCCCCCGAAGTCGGCGTCGCCGAAGCGGTTTTCCAGCCGCTGCGGGCCTGGGACGAATTCTCGGGTCGGCTCGAAGCGGTCGACACCGTGGAGATCAGGCCCCGGGTTGGCGGCTATATCGACGATATCCGCTTTCGCGAGGGCGCACCGGTCAAGAAGGGCGACGTCCTCTTCCAGATCGATCCCCGGCCGTTTCAGGCTGAAGTCGATCGCACGGCGGCGCTGGTCGAGCAGTCGAAGGCTCGGCTGAAGCTCGCTCGCGCAAATCTCGAACGCGGACGGCAGCTCGTCGGGCGCGGCTTCGTCTCTCACAGCACCTTCGACACATTGCAGTCCAACGAGCTGGTCGCGAAGGGCGACCTCGCGGCGGCGCAAGCGGCGCTCGAAACGGCGCAGCTCAATCTCGAGTTCACCCGCGTCACCTCGCCGATCGACGGCCGGGCGTCGCGTGCGCTCATCACGCGTGGCAACCTGGTGACGAATGCCAGCCTGCTGACGACGGTGGTTTCCGATACGCCGATCTACGCCTCCTTCCACGCCGACGAACAGGCCTATCTCAAATATGCCGCCGCCGAGCGCGGCAAGGAGATCCCGGTCTATATGGGTCTGATGACGGAAGAGGGCTATCCGCACGAAGGACGCCTGCAATTCATCGACAACAAGATGGATGCCGGCAGCGGCACCATCAACGGCCGCGCCGTCTTCGACAATCGCGACGGTCGTTTCACGCCGGGCCTTTTCGCCCGCATCAAGCTCGTGAGCGAGAAGGCGGAGACCGTGGCCCTCGTTTCGGATCGCGCGATCGCGACCGATCTCGGCAAGAAATTCGTGCTCGTCGTCGATCGTCAGAACGCGGCCGAGTATCGGGCGGTAACGCTCGGGCCACTGCTCGGCGACCGGCGTATCGTACGCGCCGGCCTCAAGCCCGGCGACGTCGTGATCGTCAGCGGCCTTCAAAAGGTGAAGCCCGGCGACGAAGTTTCTCCCATCCGCCTGCCCGTGCCGGAACGCACGGCAAGCCTCGAAGAACGGGCGGTCATGCAACGCTGACCTCCCGCGGCGGCCGCGCCTCCCTCCCCCCTCAATGGCGCGGCCGCTCTCTTTTTTCATTTTCAGCCTGCTTTTATTCCCGGACAGATCGTCATGAATTTTTCCACCTTCTTCATCACCCGCCCCCGCTTTGCCGCGGTCCTGTCCATCGTCATTTTCATTGCGGGCCTGATTGCGCTGCCGCTGCTGCCGATCAGCGAATATCCCGAAGTCGTGCCGCCGACGATAGTAGTGCGGACTGCCTATCCGGGTGCGAGCCCCGAAGTCATCGGCGAGACAGTCGCCTCGCCGCTCGAACAGTCGATCAATGGCGTCGAGGGCATGCTCTATCAATCGTCGCAGTCGACGTCGGACGGCGCGATGGCTCTCACCGTGACTTTTGCGCTGGGCACCGACGTCGACAAGGCGCAGGTGCTCGTGCAGAACCGCGTTGCGCAGGTTCTCTCGAAGCTGCCGGCGGAAGTGCAGCGCGCGGGCGTGACGACGACGAAGTCCTCTCCCGACCTGACGCTCGTCGTCCATTTGCTGTCGCCGGACAACCGCTATGACATGCTCTACCTGTCGAACTATGCGCAGCTCCATGTGCATGATCGGCTTGCCCGAATCGACGGCGTCGGCGACGTGCAGACCTTCGGCGCCGGTCCTTACTCCATGCGCATCTGGCTCGATCCGGAGAAGGTGGCCGCGCGCGGGCTTTCGGCGGGCGACGTCATCAACGCCATACGCGAGCAGAACGTGCAGATCGCGGCCGGCCAGCTCGGCGCGCCGCCGGTACCCGGCCAGGCTGCCTTCCAGCTCTCGATCAATGCCCCCGGCCGCCTGACCAGCGAGGAGGAATTCGGCAATATCATCATCCGCTCCGGCGCAGGCGGCGAGATCACGCGGCTCAGGGACGTCGCGCGCGTCGAGCTCGGCTCGAATAATTACGCGCTGCGTTCGCTCCTCGACAACAAGCCGGCCGTCGCACTGCCGATCTTCCAGCGGCCGGGCTCCAATGCGCTCGACATCGCCACGAAGGTCCGCGCGACGATGGAGGAGCTCAAGAAGGATTTCCCGGAAGGCGTCGATTACCAGATCGTCTACGACACCACCGTCTTCGTGCGCAATTCGATCGACGCGGTGATTCATACGCTGCTCGAGGCGATCCTGCTCGTCGTAATCGTCGTCGTGATCTTCCTTCAGAGCTGGCGGGCGTCGGTCATTCCGCTGATCGCCGTACCCGTGTCGCTGATCGGCACCTTCGCAATCATGCTGGCGCTCGGCTTCGGCTTCAACGCGCTGACGCTTTTCGGTCTCGTTCTCGCCATCGGCATCGTCGTCGACGACGCGATCGTGGTCGTGGAAAATGTCGAGCGAAATATCGAACTCGGGCTCGCGCCGATCGAGGCGACGCGCAAGGCGATGGGTGAAGTGACGGGACCGATCGTCTCGACGGCGCTCGTTCTCTGCGCGGTCTTCGTACCGACCGCCTTTATCAGCGGCCTCACCGGGCAATTTTATCGGCAATTCGCGCTTACCATCGCGATCAGCACCGTCATCTCCGCCTTCAACTCGCTCACCCTGTCGCCGGCGCTCGCAGCCGTGTTGCTGCGCGCTCACGATGCGCCGAAGGATCGTTTCCAGCGGCTCATCGACGGAGCACTCGGCTGGCTGTTCCGCCCGTTCAACCGCTTCTTCACGCGCGCATCACATGGCTATGTGGGCGGCGTTTCGCGGATGCTCGGCCGCTCCGGCGCCGCGATGGCCGTTTATGGCGTGTTGCTCGCGGCCACGGCTGTCGGCTTCGTCATCACGCCGACCGGTTTCGTGCCGCAGCAGGACAAGGCCTATCTCGTCGCGGCGGCGCAACTGCCGGACGCCGCGTCTCTCGACCGCACGGAAGCCGTCATCCGCCAGATGAGCGAGATCGCGATGAAGACGCCGGGCGTCTCGAACGCCATCGCGTTTCCCGGCCTTTCGATCAACGGCTTCACCAACAGTCCGAATGCCGGTATCGTCTTCATCGGCCTTGCCCCTTTCGAGGACCGCCGGAGCCATGAACTCTCGGCGACGGCGCTCGTCCAGTCCCTCAACAAGAAGTTCGGTGCCTTGACCGACGCGAACATCGCCGTCTTCCCGCCGCCGGCCGTGCAGGGGCTCGGTACGATCGGCGGCTTCAAGATGCAGATCGAGGATCGCGCCGGTCTCGGCCCCGTCGAGCTTTACAAGCAGGTTCAAAACCTCGTCGACAAGGCGTCGAAGGAGCCGAGCCTCGCCGGCGT
>NZ_DATKFR010000393.1:0-4147 GCF_035511255.1 Parvibaculum sp. | reverse complement strand
GGTAGCTCAACCCGGCTCCCCGATAGTCTCTTTCATCCGCGCCATTGAGACGCTTGCCCACTCCCGGGGCCCGCCAGTCGAGAACCCGATCCGTCAGCGCATCCCCCTCGTCCGGCGGAAGCCCTACCGAATGGAACAATCTTCGGATGAGATCGTCGCCTGCCGTATTGAGATCGATCTTGCCCAGCTCGTCTTCAATCGAGATTCTGATTTTGGTCCCTTGAAACTCAAATATCTGCGATGCGCCATCGACACGCCACCTTTTCTCCGGTCGAGGGTCGAGCAATCCGAGTACGGCGCGATTGAGCGCGGCGTCTTCCGTCATACGGCGTGAAGCCGCATCCCATTCGTTGCGCTCCAGATGGGACGACAGCACACTCGCGGCGAGAATCGCGGCCGCGATCAACGACAGAATGGATAGCCCCCAGAGAACCGAAACCAACGCAAGTCCGCGCTCGCCGGACCTGGTCCGGTTCTCCACCGCTGTCACCGCGCCTCGAAGAGAGGCTGAACCGCCGGCAATTTCAGCCGCAGTTCCTCGGTCACGGTGCGGGCCCGCTGCAGATTGTCCACGACATGCGGCGTGATCAGCACCATGAGCTCGGTCTTGCCGCTCGTGTCTTCCGTCGATCTGAAGAGGTTCCCGACGACGGGGATATCCTTCAGCAGGGGAATGCCCGTCTTGCCGCGCGTGCGGCTGTTCTTCATCAGGCCGCCGAGCGCGATGGTTTCGTTGTCCTGCACGGCGACGGTGCTGTTGATCTTGCGTTGCTGAATGGTCGGAGAATCGATCGTGGAGGAGTCCGTGGTGATCACGTCGCTGACCTCCTGTGAAATATCGAGCATCACCATGCCGCCCTGATTGACGCGCGGCGTCACCTTCAGAATGACGCCCGTATCATGATACTGAATGCTGCTGACGATCGGCGCATCGGAAGACGAGGTGCTCTGCGAGGTGCTGGTCGCGATCGGAACCTGATCGCCGACCTGGAGGGTCGCCGTCTGGTTGTTCAGCACGAGAACGCGCGGCGACGACACGACGTCGACATGCGTGACGGCGGATAAGGCATCGAGGATCACCTTGATGTCGTCGCCGCTCGAGAATGTATAGGAAAACCCCGGATAGGACGCCGAGATGGCGGCCGTCTTGTTGTTGGAAAGCCTGATCTCGTGGCTGTTGCCGAACTGGAAAAAATACTGCACGCCATATTTCAACTGATCGGTGAGTGTCACTTCGGCAATCGACGCCTCGAGCATCACCTGCATCGGCACGGTATCGAGCTGACGAAGAGCCGCCTCGACAACACCATACTCCTTCGGCGTCGCCAGAATGACGAGCGCATTGTTCGGCTCGTCGGCGGTGATGCTCACATTTTCAAGACCGCTGGCGCTGATCCCGGCGCCGCCGCCGAAGTCCAAATCCGCATCTTGCGCGTCAGCCTCTCCCGGAATCCCCCCCGGCGGAATGGCGCCGCCCGCGAATGTCGAGCGTTCGCCGCCCGCCGTCTGCCGGCCCGCGGCTTTCCAAGCGTCGCCGCCATTCACCACCTTGAGAAGAACGCCCGCGACGTCGGTCGCCCGCCCGTTCTGCACATGATAGACAAAAATCCGCCGGTCCATGCTCTGTCCCGGGCGATCGAGGCGGTCAACCCAACGCTGCAACTGCTCCAGATATCTCGCCTGGGGCGAGATCGCGAGCACGGCGTTCAGCCGGTCGATGGGAACGAGCTTCACCAGTCCGGAGAGTGGGCTGTTGCGTCCGCCCAGAACCTCGCCGAGTTCCTTCGCAAGGCCCTGCGCATCGGTATACCGCGGCGTATAGAGCGCGAAGGACATGCCGGAAAGCCAGTCGACATCGAAGAGCGCGATATTGTCCAGCATCGCGGACCGCTCCTGCTGCGTCCCCTCGATGATCAGGACGTTCCGAACCGGGTCGGAATGCAGGCTTCCTTGCGCCGGCGCAAGCGGCTCGAGCAGGCGCTGCATTTCGGCGGCGCCGATATAGCGCAAGGGCACGATCTCGACACCGTAACCTGCCTGCGTGGTTCCTCTGCGTCCATTGGCGCGGCTGATGCCCGCCTCGCGTGGCGCATCCGCTGCCGGAACGATCTTGTAGATGTCGTTCGTTTTGACGAGCGCCATGCCGTTGAGACGCAGGGCCTGCTCCAGCACGGGCAGGACGGCATTCCGTCCCAGAGGGCGGCTGGTTTCGATCGTCACCGTACCCTGGACATTGGCGCCGACCGCGTAATTGAGCTTCAGAAAATCGCCCAGGATCGCTTTCGCGACATCCTTCACATCCGCATTCACGAAATTGAGGATGATGTCCCCCTCTTCCGTCACCGAAGTCGAGCTCGCGGAGGGCGCGCGCGGCGTTCCGACAAAGCTACCGGTTCCTCGGTAGATTTCTGTCGTCGGCGGCGTGTCCGCGGGGGACAGCGATGGAGCCAGCCCGTTGCGGGGCGGCGCGATATCCGACGTCCGCTGAGGAGAAGGCGGCGCGGCGGCTGGCGACAACGCCGGACCGGTCGTGCCCAACTCTCGATCCTCCGCGCAAGCCGACAGGCCTGCCAGCGCAGCCAACAAGACGGCGCGCATCACCAAAGACTTCATTCCCGTGCCCCCAAACCCCTCAAGGCCTCAGCCTTAGCATCTTGACCCAACTTCGGACGATCGTCCTGCGGAATTAGCGCTGCGCCGCCGGCGGTGGAACGCCCGGCATCATCCCCGGCGGAAAGAGGCCCGCCGGACCAGCCGGATTGCCGGCCGGCATACTGGCGGGTGACGATCTCAATCTGATCTCCTGGTCGTTGGCGCCCGCTCGCAACAGAATGTGATCGGCTTCCACTTCGACGAGCTTCCAGCCGCCGACCTCCTGCCCTGGCCGGGCAATCAGAACTGCGAGCGAAGCCGGGGTCTTCAACGTGGCAAAGCGATCATCCGGTCCGATGACAATGCCCATAAGCGTCACATTGGCGGGCGGCGGCGCGGCGGCTTGAGCGGCTCCCTGCGCCTCGATTTTCGGAGACTTCCGGAGCGGGCTGAAGATCGGCCGCTCGTCGATCACGGCAAATGCCTGCGCGTCCGGCGCGATAAATCCCGCCGGCGCGGGCGTCTTCGCCTCGGCTATCGGAGAGGACACGATCGTCGGGCTCTCGAAACGAGGAGGAGGTGCCGCGAGTTCGTAGGCATAGTACGCCCCGGCAAACAGAACGCCGCCCGCCAGGAAAAGCTGAACCCTTGTCAAACGCGAGATCATGACCCCACCCACCGATATCCGCTCACGACCCAGCGCACTTCGAGATTGGGCGCAGCAGCATTTTCATCGGCCGGCTGCCAATTCTCCGGCATACGGATATCGATCTTGTCGATGAAGAGATAAGGCGTATGCGTTTCGAGCTGATAGACGATGTCCTTCAGCCGTGACATCGGGATCGAGAGATCGCAGGCAACATCCACTTTCTCGAAGGCATTGATGGAAGATGCGGGCAGGTTTTGCGTGCTTCGGACTTGACCGCCATTGCTCTCCACGATCGTCCGGATATCGTTTTGCAATCTCGCTGCGGCAAGCGCCGGGCTGTTCCCTTCGACGAGCCCCGACGCCGAGCGACCCTGCTGCTGCAATTGTGCAAGTTCCGCTTCGAGCCCGGCCCTGTTCCCAATAACCGACTTATAAGCGGCTAAAAGTTTCAGATATTGGTCGCGTTCGTCCCGCTGATCGACGAAGGCGCCCACGAGTGGGCCGACGACAGCGAGCCCAAAAAAGCCGAGAACGGCAATCAGAATACCGAGCGCCTTGCCGTGCCGGCGCATGGACTGCCAGACCCTGCTCATAACCCCTTCTCCCGAATGTCGAAGGAGAGATCGAAGCGTTCGAGTTCCTTCGACTGCCCCTGGACGAGCGGCGAGCGGAACTGCGCATTGGTGAATTGCGGCGCGGCATCGAACAGCGCGATCAGTTTCGAGGCTTCCGGCGAATAACCGCGGATTCGAACCTCCTTGCCGTTGAGCTGAAACTCGAAAAGCCAGGTTCCGTCCAGAAGGATATTCGTTACCTCGGCCAATATGCCGACGAGAAGCGGAGATTTCTTCGCCTCTCCAAGGAAGGCCATTCTTGCGCGCGCATCGCTGACGTCGCGCTTCAGCT
>NZ_DATKFR010000392.1:0-2709 GCF_035511255.1 Parvibaculum sp. | reverse complement strand
GACGTCGTCTGGAGTTTCCAGACCGTGCATCACGACGTCTGGGACTACGATCTGCCGGCGCAACCGACGCTGGCGACGCTGATGCGCGACGGCAAGCCCGTCGATGTCGTCGTGCAGGTGACGAAGACCGGCTTCATGTTCGTGCTCGAACGCGACACTGGCAAACCTTTCTTCGGCGTCGAGGAAAGGCCGGTGCCGCAAGGTGCCGTCGCGGGCGAGGCGCTGTCTCCGACGCAGCCTTTCCCGGTGAAGCCGCCGGCACTCGTGCCGCAGAAGCTCGAAAAGGGCGGCGCCTGGGGCGTGGCGTGGTTCGACAAGCGCGCCTGCAATGCGAAGCTCGACAATATCCGCAACGACGGCCTTTTCACGCCGCCGTCCACACAAGGCACGTTGCTCTATCCCTTCACCGGCGGCGGCGCGAACTGGGGCGGCATGTCCTTCGACCCGGACCGGAAGATCGCGATCGTCAACGTCAATCGCGCCGGCCACATCGTGACGCTGTTCCCGGAAGCCGAATTCAAGGCGCGCAAGGAAGCCAGCCCCGGCAAGGAAATCTCGCCGCAGGAGGGGACGCCCTACGGCATGGAGCGCGATCTCTTCATGTCGCCGCTCGGTCTTCCCTGTTCGCCGCCGCCATGGGGCACGCTGGTTGCGGTCGATCTCAACGACGGCACGATCAAGTGGAACCGGCCGCTCGGCACCATCCGCGATCTCGCGCCCATACCGCTGCCGCTCGAATGGGGTGTGCCGAATTTCGGCGGTCCGCTGACGACGAAAACCGGCCTCGTCTTCATCGGCGCGACGATGGACAATTACCTGCGCGCCTTCGACATCGCAAACGGCAAGGAGCTGTGGAAGGGTCGACTGCCGGCGGGCGGACAGGCGACGCCCATGTCCTATACGTGGAAGGGCAGGCAATATGTCGTCATCGCGGCCGGGGGCCATGCCCGCGCCGGCACGAAGATCGGCGATTATGTGATCGCCTATGCCTTGCCGGAGGGACGCTGACGCTTCTTGCGAGGGAGAGGAGGGCTCATGTTCGATCTCGATCCCTATTGGCCGGTCAACACGCTGAAGCCGTTGGCCGAGAATATCTGGATCGTGGACGGACCGGTGATCCGCATGCGCTGGCTCTGGACGAGCCTTCCTTTCCCGACACGCATGACCGTCTTGCGGCTTGCCGATGGCGGGCTCTGGATCCACTCGCCGACCGAACTGACCCCGGCGCTGAAAGCGGAGGTCGACGCGCTGGGGCCGGTACGCTTCATCGTCGCGCCCAACCGGATCCACTATTGGTGGGTGCGCGACTGGCAGCAGGCATGGCCCGCGGCGCTGTCCTTCGCCGCGCCCGGGATGGGGGAGAAGGCGCGCCTTCGCGGCGCCATCTTCGATCGCATCCTCGGCGAAGTGCCTGTACCGGAATGGCGGGGCGAGATCGAGCATGTGCTGGTCGAGGGCAAGTTCATGGTCGAAGCCGATTTCTTTCACAAGGCATCGGCGACGCTGATCCTGACCGACCTGATAGAGAACTTCGAGGCGGCGAAACTACACGGGCGTCTCTGGAAGCTCCTTTGCCGTCTGGGCGGCGTGCTCGATCCGCATGGATCGATGCCGAGGGACCTGCGCGCGACATTCGCGGGTCGTCATGGTGATGTGAAGCGCGCGGTGGAGACAATGATCCTCTGGTCGCCGACGCGGATCGTCGTCGCGCATGGTCGCTGTTATGCGGGGGATGCGGTCGCCGAACTCCGTCGCGCCTTTCGCTGGGCGGGCGTTGCCTGATCAGTCGGGCGAGGTCCAGGCGGCATTGGCCCTGGACGAGCGCACCGCCGCATCGACGAAGCGCATAACGGCCAGTCCATCCCTGACGTCAGGCGAAAGGGCTGCCCGAGTCTCCGCCGCGCGGCCTTCCTTCTGCGCGGCGATCAGTTCCGCCGCGTCGTCATAGATTGTCGCGAAGCCGGCGAAATAATGCTCGAGTCCCGCGAGGCCCATCTTCGTCCAGTGGGCCAGCGCCTCTGCTTGTTCCGCAGTCGGCGCCAAAATCTCTGCCGGCTTGCCGACGAGAGCGAGATGCAGCTCACCGGGCCTCTCGACCGACCAACGCAATGCGCCTTTCGACCCATGGATGGCGAGATCGAAAGTATTGGTGTGTCCCGCTGCCGCCTGCGAGCACCAGAGGCTTCCCTTGGCACCGCCCTTGAAGCGCAGCAGCATGCTTGCGTCGCAATCGAGCGTCGTCACCGGGCCGAGCGCGGAGAGATCGGCGGCCACAGCTTCGAGATCGAGCCCGGACACATAGCTCGCCATGTGGAAGGCATGGCTGCCGACATCGGCGACCGTTCCCGCGATGCCGCTCCGCGCCGGATCGGTGCGCCAGACGGGCGCGGCATTCGCGCCGGCGCTTTCGAGATCGGCCATCCAGCCCTGGAAATAGATCGCTTTCACTGATCGGACGTCGCCAAGCGCCCCGGATCGTGCGATCTCGCGGGCTTGCCGCACCATCGGAAAGCCGGAATAGCTGTGCGTGACGACGAAGACGACATTCTTTTCCGCTGCAACACGGGCGAGTTCTTCGGCCTCCGCCAGATGCGCGGTCATCGGCTTCTCGCAAATGACGTGGATGCCATGCTCCATGAAGGCACGGGCGGCGGGCGCGTGAAGATGGTTCGGCGTCAGGATTGCGACGGCCTCGATGCCGTCGGGGCG
>NZ_DATKFR010000391.1:0-6209 GCF_035511255.1 Parvibaculum sp. | reverse complement strand
GTCATCAATACCGACGCCGAAGGACGCCTCGTCCTCGCCGATGCGCTCTGGTACACGCAGAACCGTTTCAAGCCGAAATTCATGATCGACCTTGCGACGCTCACGGGCGCGATCATGGTGGCGCTCGGCAAGGAATATGCGGGCCTCTTCTCGAATGACGACAAGCTCTCGACGCAGCTTGCCGAAGTCGGCGAGGCAGAGGGCGAGAAGGTCTGGCGGATGCCGATGGGCCCCGCCTACGACAAGATGATCGACTCGCGCTTTGCCGATATGAAGAACACGGGCAGCCGCGACGGCGGCTCGATCACGGCGGCGCAGTTCCTTCAGCGCTTCGTCAACGACGTGCCCTGGGTGCATCTCGACATCGCGGGCACGGCCATGGCGTCGCCCGCGACAGCGACGAACCAGAGCTGGGGTTCGGGCTGGGGCGTGCGGATTCTCAACCGTCTCGTCGAAGATTATTACGAGGCATGACGGAAGTTCTCTTCTATCACCTCCAGAACGCGCCGCTCGAGCAGGTGCTGCCGCAACTGCTCGAGCGCTCGCTGGCGCGTCCCTGGCGTGCGGTGGTGAAGGTCGGCAATGCCGAGCGGCTGGAAGCGCTGGTCAATCATCTCTGGACCTATCGCGACGACAGCTTTCTGCCGCACGGGACGCGCGAGGACGGGCCGGCCGAGGCGCAGCCGATTTTCATGACGGTGAAAGACGAGAACCCGAACGGCGCGCAGGTGATCTTTCTCGTCGACGGCGCGGAGCCGGGAGATGTCGCCGGTTATGAACGCTGCGTGCTGATGTTCGACGGCCGCGACGAGGAGGCGCTGGCACGTGCCCGCGAGCACTGGAGGCGTTTCAAGGGCGAAGGCCACGACGCCACCTACTGGCAGCAGAACGATGGCGGCCGGTGGGAGAAGATGGCTTGAGGGGCGATGTTTCTCCGACAATCGTCATTCTCGGAGGAACGGGTGTTTTCGGAGGCCGACTCGCCAAGCGGTTAGCGCGCTTTCGGGACGTTCGTCTGGTCATCACCGGGCGCGACCGGGACAGGGCGAGGAAATTCGCCGCCGCACTTCGCAGATCGACGGGGTGCCCGTCTATCGAAGGCGATTGCCTCGCACTCGGGTCATCGCTCGGCGAGCGGTTGACGCGAATTGCCCCCGATGTCGTCGTGCATGCGGCGGGACCTTTTCAGGGGCAGGATTATAGCGTTCCAGAGGCGGTGCTGATGGCGGGCGCCCATTATGTCGATCTGGCTGACGGACGTGATTTCGTTCTGGGGTTCGCCGCACATCTCGACGACATTGCGCGGAGCCGTGGATTGATCGCGGTGGCCGGGGCGAGCAGCGTTCCAGCCTTGTCGTCCGCTGTCGTCCTTGAACTCGCTAGAGACCTTGGCGAGGTGACCTCGATCGAGATCGGCATCAGTCCCGGAAATCGGGCACCGCGCGGCGACGCCGTCATTCGTGCGATTCTGAGCTATTGCGGCAAGCCTATTCCCGGCTGGGCAAACGGCAGGCGCAGTGAAAGAATCGGTTGGCAGGGACTTCGCCGGGAAATCATCGGAGAACTTGGTCCTCGCTGGTTCTGCGATTGCGACGTTCCCGATATTCAACTCTTTGCACAAGCCTACCCCAAGGCCAGAGACATTCGCTTCGGCGCGGGGCTCGAACTTGGCTTCCTGCATCTCGGCCTATGGGGACTTTCCGCCATGGTGCGCGCGAGAATGTTGCCGCCGCTCGATCGTTTTTCCGGACTGCTTCGATCAGTGGCCGATCTTCTCGAGCCCTTCGGATCGGATGCCGGGGGGATGTTCGTAAGAGTGACCGGGAAATCGAAAGAGGGGTTGCCCGTGTCGCACGGCTGGCAACTGGTCGCGAAGCAGGGCGACGGCCCCTATGTTCCTACCTTGCCTGCATCTATCATGGTGCGGAAAATTCTCACCGGCGGCGCAGGCGCTCCGGGAGCACGTACGAGCTTTGGAACTATAATGCTCAAGGAATTTATGGACGAAGCGGCAGACCTTCATATCGAGATGGGCACCAGCGATGTCAGATGAGGCGGCGTTGTTCAGGCGTATAGCCGGCTCTGCCTTCGATGCCATGCCGGAAACGCTGCAGCATTTCCATGGAGGGCCGGACATCAGAACTTCGGCAGGGCGATGCCGTGTCGAGGTTGGAGGGAGTCCCGTCGCGCGCTTTCTCGTCTGGCTCCTGTCATTGCCATATGCCACCGACGAGGCCCCGATTACCGTCACCCTGCGACGTGAAGCGGATCGGGAGGTCTGGATCCGAGAAATCGGCGGAAGAAGGTTCCAGTCCGTCATGCATCGGACCAACTCGAACCTTCTCTCCGAGACAATCGGACCGGTACGGTTTTTCTTTCGTCTGGACACCAGCACCGAGGGATTCTCACTCTATCTGACAAGATGCCGGGTGTTGGGAGTTCCGCTGCCACGGGCTCTCTTGCCCGTCGTCGCTGCACGGGAGGTGAGCAACGGTTCGGGTATTGCATTTGATATTTCCGCCGGCCTGCCGCTGGTCGGCCTTATCGTGGCTTATCGAGGAGAGCTGACAAACTCTGAGGTGCCGGAGGGCGAAAGGCCGGGGCAACCGGTCATGCTGTTCGACGGCGTCTGCAACTTCTGCAACGGGGGCGTCGACTTCTTTCTGAAGCGCGATCCTTTCGGCCGAATTCGCTTCGCCGCGATGCAATCTCCCCGAGGATTGACCTTTCTGCTCAAGCACGATCTCCCGACGCATGAATACAAGACCTTCATCGTTCTGGATGGAGAACGGATCATTCGCAAATCGGATGGCGTTCTTCATCTGACGGGGTATCTGAGTTGGCCCTGGCCTTTGCTGAGGGTTTTTTCCCTGGTGCCACGATTCATCCGCGACCGCATCTACGATCTATTTGCGCAAAATCGCTACAAGCTCATGGGCAAGCGCGATGTTTGCCGGGTGCCGACCGCCGCTGAACGGGAGCGCTTCCTGCTTTGAGACGGGGATAAGTTCGGAGAAAGATAATTAAAACTTATCCCCGTTGATCGGGATGTCGACCTCCCCATATCGTGACGAGGCGGCAATGAGGCCGCGGGGAGAGGGGACGAGCGATGGGCTGGAAGCGTGTTGCACTGATCATTCTGGCGGCGGTCGCCGTCATCGGGGGCGGCGGTTATTACTGGTTCATCGTCGAGAGCCATGCGCCGGCCGATGGGCACTTCGCGCTCGACATGGAAGAGATACGGCGGCTTTCGGATGAGAAGCCCGGCGGCAAGGCGGTCGAGATCGATGCCGAGAAGGTCGCGGCATTCTCGTTTCCGCTGACGGCGGTTATTGCCGGTGGCGGCTGGAAGAAGGTGGAGATGCCGGTCTATTCGTACCGGCTGGTCTTCCCGGACGGCGGGACCGCGATTATCGATACGGCGCTCGACGCGAAGGTCGGCGGCTCGCAGCTCGCATCTTTCGACCAGGCCGCCTACGACCGCATGAGCGCGGCGCTGGACAAGGCATCGCTGATTATCATCACGCATGAGCATATGGATCATATCGGCGGGTTGACGGAGCATCCGGACGTCAGGCGCATCCTGCCGGCGACGCGGTTGACGCAGGAGCAGGTGGACCATCCGGAACGATCCGTACCCGCCGCATTTCCGGCGGGGGCGCTCGACGGCTACAAGCCGCTCGTCTACGACCATTACGAGGCGGTCGCGCCGGGCGTCGTGCTCATCAAGTCGCCGGGGCATTCGCCGGGGAGCCAGATGGTCTATGTGCGCAAGGCAGACGGGACGGAAGTGCTCTTCATCGGCGACGTGGCGTGGAAGTTCAAGAACATCGAGCTGGTGCGCGAGCGGGCGCGGCTCGTCACGCAGTTCATGCTGAAAGAGGATCGCGAGGCAGTTTTCGCACAGCTTGCCGAGTTGCACCGGCTGCACGAGGCGGAGCCGAAGATCCATATCGTGCCGGGGCATGACGGGGATGCGGTCGGGGCACTGGAGAGTGCGGGGGTGGTGAAGGCGGGGTTTTGAGGGAAAGCGCCGAGCAAGCGGCCCCTCATCCTCCCACGCCTTCGGCGCGGGTCCCTCCCTCTCCCGCAAGCGGGAGAGGGCAGGAAAGCGCGCCTCGTGCATCTAGCCCTCTCCCGCTTGCGGGAGAGGGTTGGGTGAGGGTTTTTTCTAATCCGCCATGGCCTCGTCGTAGGCGGCGGTGGCGTGGAGCCAGTCTTCTTCGGCTTTGGCGAGCGCCTTCAGCGCGTCGGCGCGGAGTTTGGCGAGGCGGGCGGCTTCGTCGGGTTTGGCGGCGAGGTCGGCTTCGTGCTTCGCGACCTCGGCTTGCAGCCGCTCGACTTCCTTCTCCGCGGCCTGCGCCTTCTTCTTCAGCGGCGCGAATTGCTCGCGCTTCTGGGCGGCGATGCGGCGGGCTTCCTTCTTGTCGATCTGGGGCTTCGGCGCGGGGCGCGCTTCGGCCTCGGCTTCTTCCTCGGCCGTCAGCGGCTTGATGCGGCGGGCCGGATCGAGCAGCCATTTGCGGTAGTCGTCGAGGTCGCCGTCGTAAGGCGCGACAGTGCCGTCGGCGACGAGCCAGAGGCGGTCCGCGCAGGTCTCGATCAGATGGCGGTCGTGGCTGATGAGGATGAAGGCGCCTTCGTAATCGTTGATCGCCATCACCAGCGCCTCGCGGCTGTCGACGTCCAGATGGTTCGTCGGCTCATCGAGGATGATGAGGTGCGGCTTGTTGTAGGTCTGTACCGCGAAGAGAAGGCGCGCCTTCTCGCCACCGGACAGTTTTTCGACCTTCGTGTCCGCCTTGTCGGCGCCGAAGCCGTAGGAGCCGGCGGTGGCGCGGACCTGCGCCTGCGTCGCGGTCGGCATCAGCTCGCGGAAATGCTCGTAGGGCGTCTCGCCCATGTTGAGCTCGTCGAGCTGGTGCTGCGCGAAGTAGGCGATGCGGAGCTTCTTCGAGTCGTATTTGTGGCCGCCCGTGACCTGCAACCGGTCGCAGAGGAGCTTCGCGAAGGTCGACTTGCCGTTGCCGTTCGCGCCGAGCAGCGCGATGCGGTCGTCATGGTCGATGCGGAGATCGAGATCCTTCAGCACCGGCTTGTCGGGCGTATAGCCGACCGACGCATGTTCGAGGCGGATGATCGGCGAGGCCAGCGGCTTGTCCGGCGCCGGGAAGCGGAAGGGCATCACGCGCTCGCTCAGGATGTCGGCAATGGGCTCCATCTTCGCCAGCGCCTTGACGCGGCTTTGGGCCTGGCGAGCCTTGGAGGCCTTCGCCTTGAAGCGGGCGACGAATTCCTCCATGTGGCGGCGCGCGTCTTCCTGCTTCTTCTTCATCGACAACTGGAGCATCAGCTTTTCGCGGCGCGTGCGATCGAAGCGATCGTAATTGCCGCTGTAATAGGTGAGCTTCTTGTGTTCGAGATGCAGGATGCCCTGCGCGACATTGTTCAGAAGATCGCGGTCATGGCTGACGATCAGAACGGTGTAGGGATAGGAGCGCAGATAGTCCTCGAGCCAGATCGTGCCTTCGAGATCGAGATAGTTGGTCGGCTCGTCGAGGAGCAGGAGGTCGGGCTCGGAAAAGAGCACCGCCGCGAGCGCGACGCGCATGCGCCAGCCGCCCGAGAAATCGGAGCAGGGACGCGCCTGCGCCGCTTCGTCGAAGCCGAGGCCGGCCAGGATCGAGGCGGCGCGGGAGGGTGCGGCATGAGCGCCCATGTCGGCGAGGCGGGTGTGGATTTCGGCGATCCGGTGCGGATCGGTCGCGTGTTCGGCCTCGTCGAGCAGCGCGGCGCGCTCGGTGTCGGCCGCCAGAACCGTATCGAGCAGGGTGGTCGGGCCGGCCAGAACCTCCTGCCGGACCATGCCGACGCGCCAGTTCTTCGGAAAGCTGATGCCGCCCGTCTCGGTCTGGTACTCGCCGGTGATGATCTTCAGCAGGGTCGACTTGCCGGTGCCGTTGCGGCCGACAAAGCCCACCCGCTGGCCCGGCGGAATGGCCGCGGTGACATGGTCGAGGAGGAGGCGCCCCTCCATACGGAAAGTGAGATCGTTAATGTGCAGCATGGGGCGGTTCCTTAGCACGGACGGTTGCCGTAGTCATTAAGCCCGGCTATAACCCGCGCAAATTCCCTAACCCCTTGAATTCAGGAACTCTGAGCATGGCCCTCGAACGGACCTTCTCGATCATCAAGCCGGACGCGACCCG
>NZ_DATKFR010000390.1:0-3166 GCF_035511255.1 Parvibaculum sp. | reverse complement strand
CTTGCGCCGAAGGTCAGCATGACCGACGAGGCGCGCAAGATCGTCGTGTCGCGGCTCGGCGAGCGGGTGCGCGTCGCCGGCACGGCGGAAGTTTCGGGTTACGACACCACGCTCGAAATGCCGCGCGCGCGGTCGGTGCTGGCAGGGCTTCTCGACCTTCTGCCGCAACTTGGTGCGCAGGCGGAACAAGCTGAATTCTGGACCGGATTGCGTCCGATGAGCTCCGACGGCAGCCCAATAATTGGACAGGCCGGCCGATTTTCGAACCTCTATCTGAACACGGGACATGGCTCGCTGGGCTGGACACTTGCCGCAGGAAGCGCCACTGCCCTGGCCGACAGCATCTGCGGCGCTCCGCCGCTGCTCGATCTAAGCCCTTATAGCATCGATAGATTTTCCTTAATTCGAGGCTAGCTGAATTGGCACATGGGTATTTTTTGTGCGATGCACAAAAAATACTTGACGGAGGGGTAGGGGCTATTTATTTCATTGTGCAGCGCACAAATCCAAAATGGATTGTGCTGGCGCCGCCGCAAGGGCGGTGCACGCCACAAGGAGATGGACGATGACGGAAACGACCGCGGCTCCCAAAGCCAAAAAGCCGACAAAAGCCAAACCCAAGGCCGCCAAGGCGAAGCCTGCCCCGAAGGCCGCTGCCGCCAAGGCGAAGACCCCGATCGAAGTCGCGTCGGGTATCATCAGTGAGTTGACGCGTACCAATTTCGAGGAAACCGTCGAGACGGCCAAGGCCGTCCTGAAGTCGGGCGACCTCAAGGCCGCCGTCGAGCTCCAGAACGAATTCCTCCGCGCCGCTTTCAAGCGCAACCTCGACGCCGCGCGCGAGATCAACGAACTGACCGTGTCGGCCGTGCGCGAAGCCGTCGGCCCCTATGCCGAAAAGTTCAACGAAGCTGTCGAGAAGCTCCGCGCTGCGTAATAGCGCCGGCAACGCCTGATCGTACCCAAGTAGTCCCTGTTGCGTTTGAGGCCCGGTGCTCGAAAGAGTGCCGGGCTTTGTTGTTTTGGTAACTGAAGCTTTACCGGCGGCTAACCGGTGGATGGCTAGAGTGCCGCCCATGGAACAGGCCGGAGGATCGACGAGGCGGAAGGGGGCGGGCATGGCGATGCTCGCCGCGCTGCTGCTGTCTGCCTGCGCGCAAGCGCCCGATTTCGGCCGCGAGCGTCCCGGCGCTTTCGATCTCGTGGCGAACAGCGTTTTTGCCGCCGCTGGCGAGCCCCGGGAAATGCCGCTGCCGCTCACCGACGCCGAACGCGATCTGCGCCGGATTTCGCAGAACCTGCTGAGGGAGAAACCGGCGGCGTCCGGGCCGATGGCGGATGCGCTCGCGTGGATCGAGACGCAGTCGAGTTCGCCGACGCCGGGAAATCTTCGCTACTACGAGATGCTCAGCCTCGCGCATCGCGGCAGCCCCGTTTCCCTCGTCAATGCGATGGGCGACGACATTGCCGCCGACACCGTCGAGATGGATCTCTTCGCCACGGCGCTCGACGAGGTGATCGCCGCCGACGGCGCGCGCGCCAACGGGTTTCTCGGCACAGGCGACATGCAGGCGACGATCGGCTACGAGGGCCCCGCGGCTTTTGCGCGAGTGCGCGGCCGCGTCGCCGAGAACGGGCAGACGATCGAGGAGACGGTGAGCGCGCTTGCCGCGCGGCTCGTCGGTTATCGCGTCGCGCTCGCCCATGCACGGCTCGACGCGCCGGTCGGCGACAGGCTCGCCGTCGTCGAGGAGGCGATCTCGGGCATGGAAGCGCGCGTCGCCGCGTTGGATCGCGGCGCGGTGCGCCACGCGGCGATCATGGAGTCGATGTCGCCGGGCGCGTGAAGTTTTTTCGAGGGACTTTATTTCAGCAGAAAAATCCGAGGGGTTTCCTTTACCTCCCACTCGGGGGAGGTCGAAGGGCGGAGCCCTTCGGGTGGGGGGCGCTGAGGTAGATGGAAGGGAGGGCTCTGCGGCGGGCCCCGTTACCCCACCCGAAAAATCCGAGGGGATTTTTCGACCTCCCCTCTTCGGGGGAGGTAGGGTACGGCGTTGCTTCCTAGATCGCCTTGCGCGTAGCCTGGGCGGCGAGGCGCTGGCGAAGCGACATCACGGGCTCGGCGCCGTCGGTGGACGGCTGGTAGGGATGGGTGAAGGCGCCGATCGATTCCGCGAAAATTTCCGGCGTAATGTCGTCGCGGACTTCGAGCGCGTCGAAGCCGCAGCGGACCAGGAAGTAGAACTGGTCACGCAGCACCGCGCCGACGGCACGCACTTCGCCCTTGTAGTCGTAGCGTTCGCGCAGCAGCCGCGCATAGGAATAGGCACGCCCGTTGCGATAAGCGGGAAATTCCAGGGCGACGACGGCAAGCCGGTCGAGATGATCGGCAATCAGCTTCGGTTCCTCGCCGCTCTTCAACTGCACGCCGATGGGCGTCTCGCGGGCAAGAAGAACGTTCTGCTCCTTCTGCCAGCGCGCGAGGCTGACGATGACCGGGCCTTCGGGCAGCGGTTCGTCGTCGGCCACATGCGTCCATTCGTCGGCGATGAATTTGCCGTTCTTAATGAGCTGCATAGAGCTTCTCCTTGAACGGCTGGACGCCGACACGGCGATAGGTGTCGAGGAAGATTTCGCCTTCCTTGCGGATGCCGAGATAGGTTTTGACGATGGTGTCGACTGCGTCGACGATCTCATCCTCGGTGAAGGCCGGACCGACGATGTCGCCGACGACCGCCGTCTCATCGGCCGCGCCGCCGAGCGTCACCTGGTAATATTCGACGCCCTTCTTGTCGACGCCGAGAATGCCGATATGGCCGACGTGATGATGGCCGCAGGCATTGATGCAGCCGGACGTGTTGATGTGCAGCCGGCCAATGTCGTGCTGGAGTTTCAGATCGGCGAAGCGCTCCGAAATACGCTCGGCGATCGAGATCGAACGCGCATTGGCGAGGTTGCAATAATCGAGGCCGGGGCAGGCGATCTGGTCGGTGATGAGGCCGACATTGGGTGTCGCGAGTTCGGCGGCGTCGAGCGCCTTCCAGACCTCGTAGAGATCCTGCTTGCGGACATGGGCGAGGCAGAGGTTCTGCTCGTGCGCGACGCGGATTTCCGAGAAGGAATATTTGTCGGCGACCTCGGCGACGACGTCCATCTGATCCGAGGT
>NZ_DATKFR010000389.1:0-8752 GCF_035511255.1 Parvibaculum sp. | reverse complement strand
ATTGATCGAGGCGACGGCGGTGACGAAGCTCATCGGCTTCAAGGACGACGTCGCGATCCGCGTCACGGAGACGGAGGGCGGCGCGGCGGTCGACGTGCGTTCCGTCTCGCGCGTCGGCATGAGCGATCTCGGCACCAATGCGAAGCGCATCCGCGCCTATCTCGCGGCGCTGAAGGCGAAGCTTGCGGCCTGAAGCCTCTCTTTCGTCGTTCCTCAATTCGCTGATGAGTTTGATGACAGCGTCGTCCCGACCATCACCGTCATGCCGGACTTGGTCCGGCATCCATCTTCATCGGACCGCGCAGTAAAGATGGATCCCGGCCCAAGGCCGGGATGACGATGTTTTTTTGTCAGCACGTCATTGCCCCATCTCTTCGCAATGACGGTTATTTTTCCGTCTGTCACGGCACTCTGTATTCCGCGCCGAGCGTCACCGGACCATCCGTCGCCACGCGCCCCTGTTCGACGAGGCGTGTCATATGCGCCAGCACGGAACGGCCGGCGGCGCCATGGAGCCGCTTGTCGACCGCCGCATAGATGATGGGCACCATGTCGACGATATGCCTGTGGCCCGCCTCCAGCTGTTCGAGAATCTGACGCTCCCGGTCCTCGCGATGGGCGATGAAGGCGCGCACGAAGGGTTTCGGATCGCGGATCGCAGGCCCATGCGTCGGCCAGTAAATCTCCTCGTCGCGTGTCAGCAGCAGGTCGAGCGACCGCATGTAGTCGCTCATGTTGCCGTCGGGCGGGCTCACGATGCTGGTCGACCAGCCCATCACGTGATCGCCGGTGAAGAGCGCCTTCTCTTCCTTCAGGGCAAAGCAGATGTGGTTCGATGTGTGGCCGGGCGTGTGGACGCATTCGATCGTCCAGCCGTCGCCTTCGATGATGTCGCCATGACGGACCTCGACGTCCGGCACGAAATCCATGTCGCCGTCCTCCTCGCCGGAGCCGGCGCCGTGCGGCCCGTAGCCGTAGGTCTTCGCGCCGGTCAGCGCTTTCAGCGGCGCGGCGGCCGGCGAGTGGTCGGTATGGGTATGGGTGATGAGGATATGCGTGACCGCCTCGCCGTCGAGCGCGCGCATCAGGGCCTCCACATGGGCGTCGATCATCGGACCCGGGTCGATGACCGCGACCTTTCCGTGGCCGACGATATAGGTGCCCGTGCCCTTGAAGGTAAAGGCCGACGGATTTTCCGCGACGACGCGGCGGATCAGCGGCGTAATCCGCTCGCTCGCCTCGTAGATAAATTCGATCTCGCGTACATAGGGAATCTGAACAGCCATCACCCAACCTCCCGGGACGTCCTCCGCTTTCGTGCGAGCATGGACCGCACCGCGGCGGCGTTCAACCTCGCTCAGTCCATCACGGCATGGGCCGCGGCATCTTCCTTCGAGATGGCGATCTTCGGCGAACGCATCAGGTAAACGAGCGGGATCGCCAGCAGCGTCAGATACATCATGAGCTGGAAGTCGTCGAGATAGGCGATGGTGGCCGCCTGTCGTGTGACCTCGGCGTCGAGGACCGCCCGGCCCATCGTGGTATCGAGGTTGAAGCCCGACGGCAGGGCGTCCGGTCGATAGAGCGGATTGAGGCCGCTGACATGCTCCGAAATGGTGGCATGGTTGATCTGCGTCAGGCGAGCGATCAGCGCCTGGGTCGAGGCGATGCCGACGCTCGAGCCGACATTGCGCAGCAGGCTGTAGAAGCTCGTGCCTTCCGTGCGCAGATGCGGCGCGAGCGTCGAGAAGGAGATCGTCGTCAGCGGCGCGAAGATGAAGCCCAGTCCAAGGCCCTGGACGAAGCCCGTCACGACGATGGTGTGCTCGCTGATGTCGAGATTGAAATGGCTCATCTGCCATAGCGTGAAAGCGGTAATGGCGAAGCCGAAGGCGATCAGCGCGCGCATGTCGACGTTGTTGATGATGCGGCCCGCGAGCATCATGGCGATCATGGTGCCGGCGCCGCGCGGGGCCAGCACGATGCCGGTCGTCACGACGGGATATTCCATCAGCGACTGCAGGAAGGTCGGCATCAGCGCCATGGTCGCATAGAGGACGAAGCCGACAAGGACCGCAAGGACGAGCCCGACGGTCAGGTTGCGGTCCTTGAAAAGCTCAAGGTCGATGAAGGGGCGCTTGGTCGTCGCGGAATGGGCGATGAAGAGATAGAGCGCGAAGGCGGCGACGACCGCCTCGACGATGATTTCGGTCGACGAGAACCAGTCCTTGATGTTGCCGCGGTCGAGCATCAACTGCATCATACCGACGGCGATGGAGAGGAAGGCGAAGCCCAGCCAGTCGAAACGGCGAACCTTGTCGAGCGCCGATTCCTGCAAGCCGATCGCGAGACCGACGAAAGCGAGAATGCCGAAGGGCACGTTGATATAGAAAACCCAGCGCCAGCTATAGCTGTCGGTGAGCCAGCCGCCGAGCGCCGGTCCGACGATCGGTCCGACCATGACGCCGACGCCCCAGAGCGCCATCATCTTGCCGCGCTGCTCGACCGAGAACATGTCGAGCATGATCGCTTGCGAGAGCGGCACGAAGGCGGCGCCGAAAGCGCCCTGCGCAAGCCGGAAAAGCACGATCTGATCGAGCGACTGCGCCGCGCCGCAGAGCATCGAAGTGACGGTGAAGCCGACCACGGAAATGCCGAGCAGGCGTTTGCGGCCGAAACGCATCGACAGAAAGGCACTCGCCGGCGTCGCGATGGCGGCGGCGATGATGTAGGAGGTCAGCACCCAGGCGACCTGGTCCTGCGTCGCGGCCATGCTGCCCTGCATATGCGGCAGCGCGACATTCGCAATCGTCGAGTCGAGCGTCTGCATCACCGTCGCGAGCATGATCGCGCCGGTGACGACAGCCTTGCGCATGTTCGGCGTCATGGCGCGCGGCCCTGATCCCCCGCATCGGCCGCAGGCTGCGACTTGGTGTCGATCTCGACGTCCACGCTCATGCCCGCGCGAATTTCGGGGTCGCCGGGTTTGCGGTCGATGGCAATTCTGACAGGAATGCGCTGCACGACCTTCACCCAGTTGCCGGTCGCGTTCTGCGCCGGCAGAACCGAGAATTCAGATCCCGTCGCCTGGGAAATGCTGGCGACGTGGCCGGTCCATGCGTGGCCGGGATAGGTGTCGATGTCGATCGACGCCGTCTGGCCGGGGTGCACATTCGTCAGGTCCGTCTCCTTGAAGTTGCCCTCGATCCAGACCTTCTCGTTGGAGACGAGGCTCACCACGGGCATGCCGGGCGACACCTGATCGCCGACCTGAGGCTGCTTGCCGGCGACGCCGTCGAAGGGCGCCCGCACCGTCGCGCGCTCGAGATTGAGCGCGGCGTTGTCGCGCTGCGCCTTGGCGGCAAGATAGGAGGCATGTTCCTCGACCGGCGCGTCGGGCTTGCCGTCGAGCTGGGCCGCGATCTGCGCGAGGCTTTGCCGAAGGACGCCGTCGAGCTGGGTGGCGGTGTCGAAGTTGTGCCGGGCCGTGTCGAGGTTCGCCTGGCTGGCGAAGCTGCGTTTGGCGAGCGACGCCTGGCGTTCGAACTCACGCTTGTAATAGGCGATGCTGCTGTCCGAGAGCGCGAGCTGCGCAATCGTCATGTCGTATTTCGCGCGCAGCGACTTCACGTTCGCGGTCGCCGTGGCGAGCTGCGCGTCGGCTTCGGCCAGCGCGATCTTGTAGGGCGCCGGGTCGATCTGGAAGAGCGGATCGCCGGCCTTCACGAACTGGTTCTGCCTGACGAAGACCTCGACGATGCGCCCGCCGACATCGGGGCTCACCGACACCATGTCGGCCTTCACGTAGGCATTGTCGGTGCTCACATAGCGTCCGGCGGTGAAGTAGAACCAGGCCATCGCGACGAGCAGCAGCGCCGGAACGCCGATCAGGAGAAGCGGGCGCAGTTGTTCCCTGTCGCTCAAGATGCGCCGCGCCGCGCTGGAAACGGGGGCGAAGGTTACTGACATCGTTGACGTGCCTTTCAACTCGATTACCGGATAGGAAATGTTTGACGATTCGCCGGAGCTATTTGCCGACGGTCCTACCGCCGCTTCGTGAGGGCGGTGCGCCGCCTGGCAACAGGCTCGCGACATTGCCGCGCAACCGCCCGAGGAGGCCTGCGAGCGCCTCGATTTCCGAAGGTGTGAAGCCGGCGAAGACGGTGTCGTAGATTTCCGCCGCGATACCCCAGATGCGATCGAGAACCGGGGTCGCCTGATCGGTCAGAAAGAGGCGTTGGGCGCGGCGGTCGTTGGGGTCCGGTCGCCGTTCGACGAGCCCGGCGGCCACGAGCTTGTCGATGAGGCGCGCGACGGTGATCGGCTGCACTTCGAGAAGTTCGGACAGGCTCACCTGGTTGAGCCCCTCATTCCGCGACAGATGCACGAGCGCCCGCCACTGGGCCTGGGTAAGGCCGAGCGGCGTGATGCGCTCATTGAAAATGCGCCGGAGCATCCGCGAGGAATCGCCGATCAGAAAACCAATGCCGCGATCGACCGCGTGGAGTTGGGGGGAAAATTTATGCAGCATGGCTCTTTGAGGGCTTTGCACTTAATAAGCAGTGCTTATTATATAGTGCGCAAAAAGCCTCCCGCAAGGGAGGCTACAGATCGTCAAAGAGATAATCGGCCGGACGGGGCAGGCGGCTCCAGCCCCGTCGCGGACATTGGCATCGGTCTATGTCCTGTCAGTAGGTCAGCAGAACGTTGCCGACAAAAGCCAGGCTATAAAAGCCCATCAACACCGCGATGGCGCCGGCAGCGGCGTCGCCGAGATGAAAGAAGGGCATTGCTGGCGTTGGCGCGATTTCGGCGGTCTTGTCCGCCAACGGGGCTGCGAAGACTTCGGCGTCGGTAACGACCTGAGGGGCAGCGGTCATGATGTCGTCCTTTGCAATCAGTGGGTTAGTCACCCGGACGCTTCATCCCTCACACCGGCGCCTTTGCGGCGCTTCTGGCGTCTTTGTCTTACAGATAGTTGCCGAGGCGCAGACCGACCGTGACCAGCACGGCCAGGGAGTAGACGCCCGTGAGCACGATGAAGCCCGTGGCCAGAAGATCGCCAGCCTTGGAGTTCGGCTTTTTCGATGCCTCAAGAAAGGCGACGGTCTGCCCCCAGGCCTGAACGGCCTTGGCCGAGATATCGGCCGAGAATGACTGAGAGCCCTGCGGGGCGTTATGCGAGGCGTGATCGGCGGCGGACATGGTATTAACCTTCAGCATCAACGAGTTACGGTCTCTGGAAGCTCACCCGGGTCGGCGATGGAACGGGTCCGCTTCCTTGATGTGAAGATATGTTGCGTCGCACAAATTGACAAGATGTCAGTTTGTGAATTTTTCGCGCTGCAGCAAAATGACGCAGGCGTCATTCTTGGGGGCTGAGGAGCGGCGGGCTTCAGATACGCCGGCCCGCCGCCTCCCAGAAGGGCTCGCGGAGCTTGCGCTTGAAGATCTTGCCCGAATCTTCGCGGGGAAGCTCGGCGCGGAATTCGACCCGCTTGGGCACTTTATATCCGGCGACGCGCTCACGGAGGAAGGCCCGCACATCGTTCTCGCCGATGTCGGAGCCTGGTTGGCGCTGCACGATGGCGCAGAGTTGCTCGCCGAATTCGTCGTCCGGAATGCCGAAGACCGCGCAATCGGCGAGGCCCGGCATCTTATGCAGCTCAGCTTCGATCTCGGCCGGATAGATATTCACGCCGCCCGAGATGACCATGTCCTTGGCGCGATCGCAGAGATAGAGAAAGCCGTCCGCGTCGAGGTAACCGATGTCGCCCAATGAGATGAGGCCGGGCGCCTTTTCGGCGCGGCGGCGCTTCTCATCGTCGCCGTGATAGGTGAAATCCGGCAGGTCGACCAATCGGCAGACGATCTCGCCCGTCGCGCCTTGCGCGATCTCCTGTCCATCGTCGCCGATGACCCTCAAGAGCGCGCCGGGCAGCGCGTGGCCGACGGTGCCGGGATGTTTCAGCCACTCCTCCGAATTGCAGAAGGTCACGGCGCCCGTTTCGGTGCCGCCGTAATATTCATGGATGATCGGTCCGAGCCATTCGATCATCGCATGCTTCACATGCACGGGGCAGGGAGCGGCGGCATGCACGATGAAACGCAGCGAAGAGAGATCGTATTTGCGTTTGATCTCGTCCGGCAGTTTCAGGAGCCGCACGAACATGGTCGGCACCATATGCACATGCGTGACGCGGTAGGTCTCGACCGACTTCAGGAATTCCTCGGGGTCGAAGCGCGGTTCCAGAATGATGTTGGTGCCCAGGCGGAAGGCGACGAGGCCGGCGGCGTTGGGGGCGGAGTGATACATGGGGCCGGGAACCAGCACGATCATGTCGCCGGGCGTCGCGGCCCATTTGTCGTAACCCATCACCTTCGCGATCATGTTCGGGAAATTTGCCGCCTGTTCCGGCGTTGGCGGGCTGCGCCGCACACCCTTGGGATGTCCCGTGGTTCCCGAGGTGTAGATCATCGAACCCGGCGCTTCGTCGGGTCCCTTGGTCCTGGGTTCGAACTGTTTCAGCCAGTCGCCCCACAGAGGAAGGCCGGCGGGCAGGCGCGTGACTTCCGCAGATAATCCGTAGGCGGATACGATTTCAGGCGGGGTCTCGACGATGAAGACGGGAACGCCCTCGGGAACGACATGGGCGATCGGGTGATAGAGGTCGGCATGGATGACGATCGCCTTTGCGCCGGAGTTCCGGAAAACATAGGCGGCCTCGTCCGGCGAATTGTGCCAGTTGGCCGGCGTCGAATAGGCGCCGACGAGACCGGCGGCCGTGGAGGCTTCGAAGAAGGCGAAATCGTTGCGGAGATAGACGGCCACCACGTCGCCCGGACCAATGCCGAGGCTCGCAAAACCGGATGCAGCGCGCGCCGCCCGACCGGTCAAGGTCGCAACATCGCAAACGCGCGCGCCGGAGCGCACATAAGAAGCCATTGGTTCCTCCCCGTTAGGCTGTCCTTGCCGAAGTGTAGCAGGCGCGGCAGTTCGGAAAAGCATCATTTTCCCTCGGGTGGCCCGCGCCCCGCGCATCGGGGCGCCCCAATAATCGTTCATGCACACGGGAACCAGGGCAGCGGGACGGCGTTGCACCTTATGGAAACGGTTGATTGCGACAAGTGCCGCATCCGGCCGCGGCGGTCGATGGCGTGTGGAGGATTTATGGTTGGAAGACGAAGCAAGACCAGTCGCCTGCGCAGGGACGCAGAAGTGATCAGGGACGATGTCCAGGAATTGCGCAACGACGCGCGCGACGCGATCGAGGAAACGCTCTCTCATCCGGTCGTCGATCGTGTGATCGACGCGATCCGCGAGCGTCCCGTTACGGCCGTAGCGATCACCGCGGCACTGATGTTCGTCGGCGCCCGCCTGACGCAACGCAGACATTGGGAGGAGTAAAACATGCGATATCTGCTGCTTTGGGTCGTCGGCGTGCCGATCCCGGTTCTGATCCTCATCTATTTTCTGTTTCACTAGGAAAACAACCGGGAGAAGAAGATGCGCCTGCTTCTGTTGATCCTGCTGATCGTCCTCATCGTCGGCGCATTGCCGACCTGGCCCTACAGCTCCGGCTGGGGTTACTACCCGAGCGGCGGAATCGGTACGCTGCTCGTCGTCCTGCTCGTTCTGGTACTTCTCGGCGTTATCTGACGCTCTTCGTTCCACTACAGATGGAGGTTCAGCTTGTTGCGAAAATCGCTGGTCGGTATAGCCCTGGTGTTGCCCTTGATGGGCGCGCTTGCGGCTTGCGACGATGACGGTCCGGCCGAAAAGGCCGGCGAGAAGATCGACAATGCAGGGCAGTCGCTGAAAGACGCAGTCGATCCGCCGGGCCCTGCCGAAAAGGCGGGACGCGACGTCGACAAGGCTATCGGCAGCGACTGAACTCCTCAAAACGAAGAGCCCGCCGGAAGGCGGGCTCTTTTTGCGTTCGCTTGGGATTGCGGTCGGCTTCAGCTGTAGCGCGCTTCGCGGGCCGCGCCTTTGGCACCCGACTTCACCTGTTCCACCGCCCAGGCGATATCGGCGAGATAGGTATCGGCGACCTGAAGATGGAAGGGCGACAGCATCAGATGCAGTCCCTTCGGCTCTGTCGTCAGGCTCGTGAACCAGCCGCGCTCGAAGAGCTTGCCCCAGACGGCCATGCAGTCGATGTCGTCATGCGTGAAGGCGAGGAGGCCGAGCTGCGGCTTGCCGATGACGCGGAAGCCGAGTGCCTCGACGCCGGCTTCGATCTTTTCGCGAGCGTCGGTCACCTGCCCGTGCTTTGCGCGATAGCCTTCGACGCCGAGAAAGTTCATCACCGCCCAGGCCGCCGCGATCGCGCCGCCGGGGCGCGTGCCGGCGAGTGTCGGCGTCACCATGCGTCCTCCCGGCCAGTCGTCGCAATCGAAGATCATGTGGGCGCGCAGCGCTTCCGAACGGAAGAGCACGGTCGATGCGCCTTTCGCGCAGTAGCCATATTTGTGTAGGTCGGCCGACATGGACGAGACGCCGGCGACCTCGAAGTCGAAGGGCGGCACGTCGCCACCGTTCATGCGCACGAAGGGCGCGATATAGCCGCCCACGCAGGCGTCGACATGGAGCCACAATCCGCGCGCCTCGGCGAGCTCGCCGAGCGCCGCCGCGCCGATGCCGCCCATGCCGAAGGCGAAGCCGAAGAAGAGGCCGGCCACCGTGCCGACGCGGCCGGGCATCAACTCCTGTGCATAGACGATGATCGCCGGAAAGGCCGAAGCGAGG
>NZ_DATKFR010000388.1:0-14809 GCF_035511255.1 Parvibaculum sp. | reverse complement strand
GTCGAGATTTCCAATAATGAAAAGTTCAAGCCGGGCGATCGTGTGACGGGCGGCTTCGGCTGGGCCAGCCACGCGCTTTCGAACGGACGCGGCATCCAGAAGCTCGATCCCGCGCTCTATCACGGAAAGCTCCGTCCGACGGCCGCCATCGGCGTCCTCGGCATTCCGGGCCTCACCTCCTATTTCGGCCTGCTCGATCTTGGACAGCCGAAGGAAGGCGACACGGTGCTGATCTCGTCGGCCGCCGGTCCCGTCGGCGCGACGGCAGGCCAGATTGCGAAGATGAAAGGCTGCACAGTCGTCGGCATCGCCGGCTCGAAGACCAAATGCGATTACGTGCGGAGCCTTGGCTTCGATCGCGCGATCGACTACCGCGAAGTGGCCGACCTCCGCGGCGCCATCGCCGAAACCTGTCCCGGCGGTATCGACATCTATTTCGACAATGTCGGCGCGGAAATGCTCGACGCCGCGATCCTCAACATGAAGGAGCATGGCCGCATCGTCGTCTCCGGCCAGGTCAGCGAATACAACCGCGCCGAAGGCGAGCTTCACGGCATCCGCAATGTGACGCGCTTCATCACCCATCGCCTGCGCATGGAAGGTCTCGTCGTCTTCGATTACTTCAAGGATTTTCGCGCCGCGCAGACGGAAATGGCCGGCTGGATTCACGACGGCAAGCTCGTCTACACGGAAGATATTTCCGAAGGGCTTGAAAATTCGGCGGCAGCTTTCATCGGGTTGTTTGAAGGCGAAAATCTGGGGCGGCGGCTCATCAGGGTGAGCTGAGCCTTCGGCTTCGGCCTCGCCCTTCGAGACGCGGCGCTTCGCTCCGCTCCTCAGGGTGAGGAGCTATTCTGAATCCATCCTCACCCTGAGGAGCGCCTTGAAGAGGCGCGTCTCGAAGGGCGAGGCCCCACAAAAAAGGCCCAGCGTTTCCACCGGGCCTTTTCATTTCATCCGTATCCGCAGATCAGCGTGCGCCGACCGCCAGCTTCTGTGCGTTGACGCGTTCCTTCTTCAGCCCTTCGGCCACGAGGAAGGCAAGTTCCAGCGCCTGGCTCGCATTGAGGCGCGGGTCGCAATGCGTGTGGTAGCGGTCGCCGAGATCGGTTTCGGTGATCGCCTGCGCGCCGCCGAGGCATTCGGTGACGTTCTGGCCGGTCATCTCGAAATGGACGCCGCCCGCATGCGTGCCCTCGGCGCGATGCACGGCCATGAAGGCCTGCACTTCCGCGAGCACGCGGTCGACCGGCCGCGTCTTGTAGCCGTTCGACGCCTTGATCGTGTTGCCATGCATCGGATCGCTCGACCAGACGACCTTCTTGCCTTCGCGCTTGATCGCATGAATGAGCGCCGGCAGGTGCTTCTCGACCTTGTCCGCGCCGAAACGGCAGATGAGCGTGAGGCGTCCCGGCTCGTTCTTCGGGTTGAGAATGTCCGTGAGGCGGATCAGCTCGTCCGGATCGAGCGAGGGCCCGCACTTCATCCCGATCGGATTCTTGACGCCGCGCAGGAACTCGACATGGCCGTGATCGGGCTGGCGCGTACGGTCGCCGATCCAGAGCATGTGGGCGGAGGTGTCGTACCAGTCGCCCGTGGTCGAGTCGACGCGCGTCATCGCCTGCTCGTAGCCGAGCAGCAGCGCCTCGTGGCTCGTGTAGAACTCCGTCGTATGGAGCTGCGGCAACGTCGAGGAATTGACGCCGCAGGCGCGCATGAAGTCGAGCGCCTCGGTGATGCGGTTCGCCAGTTCCTCATAGCGCGCGCCTTCCGGGCTGTCGGAAACGAAACCCAGATTCCACCGATGCACGAAATCGAGATCGGCATAGCCGCCGGTCGCGAAAGCGCGGATGAGATTCAGCGTCGAGGCCGATTGCGAATAGGCGCGCAGCAGCCGCTCGGGATCGGGCACGCGCGCTTCATGCGTGAACTCGATGCCGTTGATGTTGTCGCCGAGATAGGACGGCAGCGTCACGCCGCCGATCGTCTCTTCGGGCGCCGAACGCGGCTTCGCGAACTGTCCGGCGATGCGGCCGACCTTCACGATGGGCGACGCCGCGGCAAAGGTCAGCACGACCGCCATCTGCAGCAGCACGCGGAAGGTGTCGCGGATGTTGTCGGCGGAGAATTCGGCGAAGCTCTCGGCGCAGTCGCCGCCCTGAAGCAGAAAGGCCTTGCCTTCGCAGACATCCGCCAACTCGCGCTTCAGATTGCGGGCCTCGCCTGCAAAAACCAGCGGCGGATAAGAGCGCAAGCGGGCCTCGACGGCCTGCAAGGCCGCCGCGTCCGGGTAAATGGGCAGATGCTTTGCGGGTTTTGCCCGCCAGCTATCCGGTGTCCAGCTCTCCGCCATGATCGTCGCTCCGAACCGAGGGAATACGCGTCCGGACGGCCTTCGCCCGGCCTCGCGGGCCCGCCTTCTATATGGAGCCGGGTTTTATAGTCTACAACCATTCCAGAGGGAAGCCCGCGCCCAACGAGGCGAAAGGCGCAGCATGGCCGACATGCTGCGCCCCTCTATACATTCCCCGTGCTTTAGAGGCCGACCGGCAGGCTCGGCAAACCGGGAACCGACGGAAGCCCCCCGGCCGAGGGCGGCGAGACCGAGATGGTCAGGACACCGCCGCCTGCGGGCGAGCCGGCGCCGCCCGAAATGCTGGTGTCGCCGCCGGGCAGGCTCGGGAGGCCCGGAAGCGACGGAAGATCGCCGCCGCTCGGCAACCCGGGCAGGCTCGGAAGACCACCGGATGGCAGGCTGACCGGCAAGGCCGGCAGCGACGGAAGCGAAGGAAGACTGTCAGCACCCGGAAGGCTCGGAAGTCCGCCAGAAGGAAGACTGTTCGGCAAGGTCGGCAAACCCGGAAGCGACGGGAGGCCGCCCGCACCTGGCAGGTCTGGCAGACCAGGCAGGCTTGGAAGACCGCCGGACGAAGGTGGCGACACGGCGACAGTCATGCCTCCACCGCCGCCGGGTGAATCGACGCTACCAAAGACGCTGACGTCGCCGCTCGGGCTGGTCGGGGTCACATCGACGGAAATCGGCAAGGCGCCGCCGCCGAGGCCCCCAAGGCCGCCGGGCAATTCGTCGGCATAGGCAGGGGCCGCCGCGAACAAGCAGGCCGCCGTACTGGCGAGGCGCAGAGTGCTGAAGAAGCTGGTCATGGGAATGATCCTTCTGTTGACCGAACCCCGCCAGAACTTCAGGCGGGGCGATCGAAAGAGGACACCCGGCCAATTCCATTGTCTCGTTGACTTTTGTGATCGCTGGCAATTTCCGTTCCGTCCGCTAACACGAAGATTGAACGAAATAGAAAATACGCAATCGGCAACTCACGCTATCGCATAAATGTGACGTATACAGATGTTATAGCCGCGATGTTCCTTCAGGACGCAGGCGGAGCCCACTTCTCCTTCAGCGTCACAAGCTCCTCCGCCGCCGTCGGGTGAACCGCGACAGTGGCGTCGAACTGCTTCTTGGTCGCTCCCATGGAAACAGCGATGCCGACCGCCTGGATGATTTCGCCCGAGCTCGGCCCCATCAGATGGACGCCCAGCACCCGGTCGGTCTTCGCATCGACCACGAGCTTCATGAAGGTGTGCTCATGCCGGCCGGTCATGGTGTGCTTCATCGGCCGGAAGCTCGTCTTGTAGATGTCGATCTCGCCGAACTTCTCCCGCGCATCGTGTTCGGTGAGCCCGACCGTCCCAAGTTCCGGCTGCGAGAACACGGCAGTCGGGATCAGCGTATGATCGACGGCAATCGGGTTGTCATTGAAGACCGTCTCGGCGAAGGCCTGCCCCTCGCGGATCGCGATCGGCGTCAAGGCCGCCCGGTCGGTGACGTCGCCCACCGCATAGATGTTCGGAACGCTGGTCCGTGAATAGGCGTCGACTTCGATCGCGTCGTTCTTTTTGATCTCGACGCCGAGCTCTTCAAGGCCTAGACCGCGCGAATGCGGCATACGACCGGTCGCATACATGATCGCATCCGTCTCGATGACCGACCCGTCCTTCAGCGTCGCATGGAGCCTGCCGCCCTTGCGCTCGATGGAGGCGATGTCGGCATTGGTTCGGAGATCGACACCCTTCTTGGGCATCTCCTCCATCAGACCGATCCGGAGATCCTCGTCGAAGCCACGCAAAATCCTGTCGCGGCGATAGAGCAGCACCGTCTGCGCGCCTAGCCCGTTGAAGATGCCGGCGAACTCGACGGCGATATAGCCGCCACCGACGACGATCACATGCTCCGGTAGCCTCTCCAGATGGAACGCCTCGTTCGACGTGATCGCGTGTTCGATGCCGGGCACACTCTCGGGCTTGAAAGGCGTGGCGCCCGTCGCGATCAGGATCTTGTCCGCCGTCACGTCGCGGCCCTCCGCGACGAGATGCACCGTATGCGCATCCTTCAGCACCGCGCGCGACTGGATGATCGTCACACCCGCCCGGTCGAGATTGCGAATATAAATGCCGTTGAGCCGGTCGATCTCGCGGTCCTTGTTGGCGATGAGCTTCTCCCATGAAAAGCTCGTTTCACCCACCGTCCAGCCGAACCCCGCCGCATCCTCGAATTCTTCCGAGAACTGGCTCGCATAGACGAAGAGTTTCTTCGGTACGCAGCCGCGAATGACGCAAGTCCCGCCGACCCGGTATTCCTCCGCGACCGCGACCTTCGCGCCGTGGTTCGCGGCGATGCGGCTGGCGCGCACGCCGCCCGAGCCCGCACCGATGACGAAGAGGTCGTAGTCGTATGTCTGTGGCATCTGCTCCTGCCTCGCCTTCCTATACCTCCCCCTTGAGGGGGAGGGCCTGCCCCGGACTTGATCCGGGGTCGATCAGCGAAGCTGATCGGGTGCGGATCTTCTTCGAAAGACTCTTCCTTGACGCTTCCCCCCCTCCCACCCCCCTCAAGGGGGGAGGGCTAGAGAGGAAAGACCCTACTTCGGCTCTATCATATCGACACCGGACGCCGTGCCCACAAGGGCCATCGTCGCGATGCCGATGAACAATCCGCTCTCGACGACGCCCGGAATGAGGTTCAGCTCGCGGGCCAGCGCATCCGCATCGGGAATGCGGCCGAAATGACAATCGAAGATGAAGTTGCTCGAATCCGTCAGGAAGGGCTCGCCATAGCTATCGACGCGCCGGGCGATCTTGCCGTGGCAGTCATAGGCGCTCGCGATTTCCGCGATGCGCCGGACGGTCGCCACCGCTCCGAAGGGAATGACTTCGATCGGTAGCGGAAAAGCGCCCAGCATCGCGACTTTTTTCGACGCATCGGTAATGACGATCATCCGGTCCGACGACGTCGCCACGATCTTCTCGCGCAGCAGCGCCCCGCCGCCGCCCTTGATGAGCCGGAGCGCCGGATCGAACTCGTCGGCGCCGTCGATGGTGAGATCGAGATGCGGCGTGTCGTCGAGATTGGTGAGCTTCACGCCGAGCTCGGTCGCGAGCTTCGCCGTGCGCTCCGACGTCGGCACGCCGATCACGTTCAGCCCGCCCTTCACGCGCTCGGCGAGCACGCGCACGAACTCCTCCGCGGTCGAGCCCGTGCCGATGCCGAGCTTCATTCCGTCCTCGACGAATTCGACGGCCTTTGCGGCCGCCGCCTTCTTCTGTTCGGCCGGTGTCATTCGTTCAGAGCCCCGCCATTGCGACATATTTCACTTCGAGGAATTCCTCGATGCCCCAGGGTCCGCCCTCGCGGCCGATCCCGGATTCCTTGTAGCCGCCGAAGGGCGCGACCTCTGTCGAGATCAGTCCCGCATTGACGCCGACGAGGCCGGCTTCGAGCGCCTGCGCGACCCGCCAGACGCGACCGATGTCGCGGCTGTAGAAGTAGGACGCGAGGCCGAACGGTGTGTCGTTGGCGAGCAAGATCGCTTCCTCCTCCGTCTTGAAACGGAAGACCGGTGCGACCGGGCCGAAGGTCTCTTCCTGCGCGACCTTCATCGAAGGTTTCGCGTCGGCGATCACCGTCGGCTCGTAGAAGGAATGACCGAGCGCGCTCCGTTTGCCGCCGATGACGACGCGGCCGCCCTTCGCCAGGGCGTCGGCCACATGCTCTTCGGCCTTTTCGACGGCGGCCATGTCGATGAGCGGTCCCTGCGTGACGCCCTCCTCGAAGCCGCTGCCCTGCTTCATCGCCTTCACCTTCGCAGCAAGCTTCTCGACAAAGACGTCATAGACCTTGTCCTGCACGAGGAACCGGTTGGTGCAGATGCAGGTCTGGCCGGTGTTGCGATATTTCGAACCGATCGCGCCCTCGACCGCGGCATCGATATCCGCGTCGTCGAAGACGATGAAGGGTGCATTGCCGCCGAGTTCCAGTGACACCTTCTTCACGGTCGAGGCCGACTGCTCCATCAGCTTCTTGCCGATCTCGGTCGAGCCGGTGAAGGTCACCTTGCGCACGATCTCGCTCGTCGTCATCTCGGTGCCGATCTTGCTGGCCTTGCCGGTGACGACGCTGAAGACGCCCGCCGGAACGCCCGCGCGCGCGGCGAGTTCGGCAAGCGCCAGCGCGGAAAGCGGCGTCTGCGACGCGGGCTTCACCACCATCGCACAACCGGCGGCGAGCGCTGGCCCGGCCTTGCGCGTGATCATCGCGGCCGGAAAATTCCATGGCGTGATCGCCGCGCAGACGCCGATGGGTTGCTTCAGCACCACGATCTGCCGGTCAGCCTGCGGCGACGGAACGATGGCGCCGTAAACGCGCTTGGCCTCCTCGCCGTAATATTCGATGAAAGCCGCCGCATAGGCGATCTCGCCCTTGGCTTCAGCCAGCGGTTTGCCCTGCTCGGCCGTCAGGATCGCGCCGAGATCGTCCTGATTGGCCATCATCAGATCGAACCAGCGGCGCAGGATCGCGGCGCGTTCCTTCGCCGGGCGCTTCGCCCAGTCCTTCTGCGCCCTTTCGGCCGCCTTCAGCGCCTCGCGCGTTTCGGCCGCGCCGAGCGACGGCACGGTCGCAATGACCTCGTCGGTCGCAGGGTCGTTGACCTTGATTTGCGACGCTCCCTCGCCCACCCATTTTCCGTCGATATAGCAAAGCGTCTTCAATAGGCTCTGGTCTTTGAGGCGCGCGGCAAGCTTCATGGCGGGAACTCCTTGGGGGACGGCTTGCTTATTGAATGGGGTCGGGCTCAAACTGACGCCGGATGCGTCGAGCGGACCGCCGGGGCGTCCTCTTTAGTTAGCATTCGGACGCTGGAGCGGAAAGGGGCAGAGCGGAAAGGCCATGGACGCTAGCCTGTTTTTCTCGGAAACCTACGAGACCGCACGCTCCCGCTTCCTCGAGGCGGCGGCCCGCGCGGAAGCCCGGATTGTCTCATATGAAAACCCCTCCGCGCGCGGCCCGCATGGAACGCCGCTTTACCTCGATACGGCCTGGTTCGGGCCCGCCGACGCCGAAACCGTCCTTCTCAACACCAGCGGCACACATGGCGCCGAGGGCTTTGCCGGTTCGGCCGCGCAGCTTGCCTGGATCGAGACCTGCGGCCCCCGCGACCTTCCGCCGCGCACCGCCGTGCTGCTCGTCCATGCGGTCAATCCTTTCGGCTTCGCCTGGGGCCTGCGCGGGACGGAGAACAACGTCGATCTCAACCGCAATTTCCTCGATCACGCGGCGCCTCATCCCGACAACCCGCTCTACGACGAATTGCACAAGTTTCTATGCCCGAAACGGCTGGACGATGCCGCGATGTCGAAGATGCTCGCCGCCGGCGCGCGCTTCGTCGAGAAGCACGGCCAATGGGCACTCGAGGACGCGATCAGCCGCGGGCAATACACGCATCCCGACGGCTATCACTATGGCGGCCTTGAGCCCGAGTGGTCGAACCTGACCTTACGCCGTATCGCGGAGACCGAACTCGCCCAGGCGCGCCGCGTCGCCTTCGTCGATTGGCACTCGGGGCCGGCGGGCGACGGCGAGTTGATCTATCTCTGCTTTTCAAACCCGCGAGGTGCGGAGTTTGCACGCGCCGCCCATTGGTGGGGCGAGGACGCGCTCGATCCCGCGACCGTCAATGCGATGTGGGGATCGAAACGCCCGTCGAGGCGCGGCATCATGTTCTGGGGACTGGAAGAACAGCTGGCGCCCCATGCGCGGCTCACCGGCGCCGTCGTCGAATTCCGCTCCGCGCGCCACAAGCCGAGCCCGGCCAAAACGATCCGCGCCTCGTTGCTCGAACGCTGGCTGCGCTTTGAAGGCGGCCTAGACGCGCCCGAGGCAAAAGGATTCCTCGAAGAAATCCGCGACGATTACGCGCCCCGCCGCCAATCCTGGCACGACAATGTCATCCGCAACGCGCTTGCCTGCTATCGCGAAACGATAGTCGGCATGGCCGACTGGGAGCGGGAGCGTGCCCGCGCGGCGGACTAGCTGGGTAGCCTGAAGTCGTAACGCACTTCCGCGATCCACGGATAGCGAGAGAAGCCGACGGGCCGCCGCGCCGTCGCCACGCCCCCCATGCGCTCGTAGAAGCGCTGAGCCTTGATATTTTTCTCCAGCACCCAAAGATGCGCTTCGTCATGGCCGAGACAGGCGATTTCGTCAAAGCAGTGCTGCAGCAACTCGCGGCCGACGCCCCGCCCCTGATCCATCTTCCGCACGTAAAGCGTCGTCACCTCGTTGTCGCGCGCATGTCCGAAACCGACAAGCCCACCGGATTGTTCGGCGATCCAGGCAATTCCCGTCTGCAAGGCATGCGTCCATTCGACGATGGAGCGCCCGAGATTGAGGTCGTCGAGAATGGGTTGAGGAAGAATGCCCGGATAGGCTTCGCGCCAGCAGATAATCTTCAGCCGCGCGATCAGGTCTTCGTCCTGATCCGGCCAAGCCATCCGTACCTGATAGCGCGTGAGCACGGTCATGTCGAAAAGTATGGCGGAAAGGCGGACCCCTGCCGATTGAAAAATGGTCCTTTCCGGTCGAGAAGCGTGAGCTTATGAGAACGGCGAAAGGAATCGCCCCATGAGCCATACCTCCGCCCCCGTCATCGCCGCCGTTCCGCTGGAGGAAGCCGGCGTGCGCCTCGAGCCTCTGATCGAGGAACACCGCGCGGGCCTCGCCCGCGCGAGCGACACAGCCGACGTCTGGCGCTATCTCCCCTATGACGGAAGGGGCGTGGGTTTCCACGCCTGGTTCGACACGACACTCGAACTCAACCGGAAGAACCGTGAAGCGGTCTGGGCGGTGCGGACTCTCGCCGATGGGGCGCTTGTCGGCTCGACGCGCTACCTCAACATTGCCACCCATGATTTGCGTGTCGAGATCGGCGGCACATGGTACGCACCCGCCGTCTGGGCCAGTCGGGTCAATCCTGCCTGCAAGCTGATGCTGCTCGCGCATGGCTTCGAGACGCTCGGCCTTAACCGCATCGAGCTGAAGACGGACGCGCGCAATTTGCGGTCGCAGGCCGCGATCGCCAAGCTCGGCGCGGTGCGAGAAGGCATCTTCCGCCGCCACATGGTTCTGCCGGACGGGCATGTGCGCGACACTGTCTACTTTTCGATCATCCGCGAGGAATGGCCGGACGTGAAAGCGCGCCTCGAAGAGAGGCTTGCCAGCGCCTGAGGCGCATGCGAGACAGACCGGACCTCCAATCTGCCGCCCGGTCCTTCATGCCTCGCCCCACGCTGCTTTTCGATCTCGACGGTACGCTCGCCGACACCGCCGGCGATCTCTGCGAAACCATGAACGTCGTGCTGACGCGTCATGGCCGCGAGCGGGTGCCGGCGGCCCGGGTACGCCATCTGGTAGGCGGCGGCGCGCGGCTCCTGCTTGAGCGCGGCTTCCGGGAAACCGGCGTCCCGGCGAGCGAAGAGCTGCTGGACCGCACCTTTGAGGAATTCATCGAGTATTACAGCGATCATATCGCCGACCATACGGAGCTCTGGCCAGGTGTTGCGCCGTTGCTGCAACGACTCGAAGATGCCGACGTGCTGCTCGCCGTCTGCACCAACAAGGTCGAGCGTCTGTCGCGCCAGCTTCTCGAAAAGCTCGGCATCGACCGGCATTTCCCGGTTGTGATCGGCGGCGATACGCTGGCCGTCAAGAAACCGGATCCCGAACATCTCTTCGAGGCGATCCGCCTCCTTGGCGGCGATCGCAGGTCGACGATCATGGTTGGCGACAGCGAAACCGACATCGACGCCGCAAAAAATGCCGGTCTGCCCTCGATCTGCGTCAGCTTCGGCTATACCCGGCATCCGGTCACGGAACTCGGCGCCGACATTGTCATTGACCATTTCGACGAATTTCCCCGCGCGCTGGCGACGCTGATGCCGGAGCAATTCGACGGCTGGCGCTAGAGAACCTTCAAATTCCACCTCCATCGGCCAGTTCGATATCCGCCGCTCCACCCCCGCCGGAACGAGACCGCAAAGCCCGGAGCGCGCCCCGCCCGCCCCTTTTCGCGGTCTCGATGCCGCAGAACCAGCCTAGCGCGCTCACCGGCCTGAAAAAGGCCGCAAATCCGGGCCGCCGCAAGGTCCCTTGACTTCGAGATTGCCCCAAGCTTATAGACGGGCTCCCGCTCGGGAGAGGCCGCAAGGCCGCCCGGGGCGCGCGCGGGCGGTTAGCTCAGTTGGTAGAGCACTGTGTTCACATCGCAGGGGTCGGCGGTTCGAACCCGTCACCGCCCACCATATTTTTCAAGCACTTACCGAATTTTGACACAGGGTGCCTTTGGTACAGACGTACCGCCGTCACAGATTGCGCACAGAAACGAAAAAAGCCCCGCCACCGGGTAAGGGCAGCGGGGCTCAAGACGCCTTCGCGGGGAGGAGATCGCGGCGGCGTTATCGGCCGGGCATCATGCCCGGCGGATTACTTCGGAGGCAGGCTCACGGCCGCCGCATATCCCTGACATGCCCTCAAGGCGCGGTCGTCGGCGATGATGGCGGCTCGGAGATCGAAATAAGCGCGTCGAGCTTCTGGAGCGAGTTCGACGGCGGCGTCATCGCCACTGCCGGCGGCGCCGGGATCGCCGGGCACGCGAGCGGGACAGGCTGCACGGACTGACAGCCGGCGCTTGCCATCGGCAACGTCAGCGCGAAGAGCAGCCTCGCGAATTTCATTTTCATGTCGTTCTTTCTCCAGTTGGGCCGAAAGCGCGTCGATCTGCGCCTGCAGGCCGCGTTCTTTTGCCCTCGCCTGTTCGCTGGCTGCGACGGCGGCTTCGTCGGTCAGCGCCTTCCGATCCGCATTGCCCTCGGCATAGCCGCGCTCATAAGCCATGAAGCCGACGAACAAGACGCCAAGCACGATGCCGAGGATCGCCCATGGGTTGAGGGTCATGACCTGAATCCTTCGATGCAGAGTTCGCGTTCGGCCGCGCGGCGCTTCACGAGGCCGGGAAGCTTCTTGCCGCCGGCATAGACGAAGCGCAGAAGCTCGTCGCAGGCCGGAGCGCCCTCGCCCGCGTTAATCCGCCGGGCGAGCGTCGAGCGGCAATATGCGCCGCCACCGACATTGAAAGCGAAGCTCGCCAGCGCCGCGCGCGTCGGCTCGCCGAGCCTGACGCGGGTACAGCGCGCCACGTCGGCGAACGCCTTTCCGAGATCGCCGGCGAGCAGCGCATCGCATTCGGCCTTGGAATAGGTTCGGCCCATCTCGACATTGCCGGTGTGGCCGGTGCAGACAGTCGGAATACCGATGGGATCGAGATAGGGCGTCGGCTTCGTCCCCTCGAAATATCCGACCGTCGCCACGGCAAGGGCCACGGCGCCCGCACCGGCAGCCGTGAGGCGCTTTCTAAGTTGCGGGTCCATCTTTCCTCCCCTGCTTCACGACGCGCACCAGCGGCCCAAGGAGCGCCAGTACGGACATCCCGATGACGAGCCAGCGCGGAAAGCTGATCGAGACGCAGTCCTGAAATTCCCGTGGCATGGCTTGCAGCCCGACCGCGACCGCGCCCGCCACGCCGATGGCGAGGTAGAGCCATGTGCTCCACCATTTCCAGACGTCGCGCGCATCATCGACGAGACGATCCTTGAGGCGATCCCAAATCTCCGAAAGCTTCATTATTGTTTCCTGTAGTTGGACGGCGCGTGCCGGTTGAGCCCACCGTCGATCAGGGCGCCGACGAGGCGATCTACGTTCTGCTTCACATCGTCGAGCTTCTGGCTCTGCCGGGCGTTCTGTTCCTTCAGATCCTGAAGCCCGCGCCCGACGTCGCCATGGCTCGCCTCGAGCTTTGTCACGCGCTCCCGCAGCTCTCCGACCTCCGATTTCGAGGCCGGAATGTCCACATAGCCGAAGCCGTAGAGTATGGTCAGGAAGAAGCCGACGACCGGCAACGGGAGCACGGCATGTCGCAGATGTTCAGTCAGGAATTTCATCTTCGGCGGCATCGCGGTTCCCCCTTTTAAGTCGGTCGCGGGCCGCTTCCATGCGCGCCACGATGAAGAGCAATAATCCCGGAAAGGAGAGCGCGATAAGGATGGCGAGCCATTTCGGGGTCGATCCGGCCACGCCACTCATGATTGATGCTCGCTCGGCAGACGGTGAAGATTTCCAGATATCCGAGGAAGGTGAGGAGGTCGGCATACGGCCTGTTCGTCGGCGGAATGTTCGTGAAGCTCACGCCGAGGAAGAAGGCCATATGCACGACGACGTGAAGGATCGCGAGACGGATTAGGATCAACTGCCATTCGCGCGAGTATGCCTTCCGCGAGAAGGCCTCGATCATCAGCAAGGCGACGAAGGCGTCTATGCAGAGATATTGAAGCACCGGGACGCCGTGCCCGGTGCTCGTCGCCCAGAGCCAGGTCGGATAGGTCAGCCCCCATTCGAGGAAGACCAGCCCCATCATGACCCGCTCGCTCTTGCGGCCGAAGACGCAGGCGATGACGGCGCCGGCCACCAGCGCCATGAAATACGCCATCGCCAGTGCGCTCGGCATCGTCATTTCCCGCCATCGGCGAGCTTCTGGTACGCGGCCAGCGCCTCGGGATGGACGTCGTCGCCCGCCGGCGGCACTTCGATGTCGAACGCCTTGGCGAATTTGCCGAACTTGACGTGCAGCGAAGTGATGAGGGTCTTTTCCTCGTCCGTGCCGGTCTCGTAGATCAGCCATTCGAGGCGGCGGAACTCCGCCGTGGTCTTCAGGACTTCGTCATTCATGTCGTTCGTATCGGCCATTTTGTAGACTCCTTTCCAGGGTGGTAGTGTTTCAGGATTGAACGGCAATGGGTGTCAGGCGATGGCTCTTCTGGATCAACCGATCACCGCCCCGGCGGGGACCCTTCTATTGCTCGCCGCCCTCGGTGCGGTGATTTTGTTGAACGTGTGGTACTGGGGCGAGCGCTGGCGCATGACGTCCGACGAGCGCCGTGCCGACGACGAAGAGGCCGAACAGGATCGCATCCCCGGCGATTGGTGAATGGCTGCGGCCTATCACGCTCCCCCTCCGATCTGGGCTTCAAGTTGCGTGAACTTCCACTGCATCGCCGCGATGATGATCGGAATGAAATATTCCGGTCGCAGGCCGAGCTCGCCGGTCTCCGCGTCCTCGACATAGAGCGCCCAATCGACTTCAAGGTCGTCCATGATCGCCTTCACCTCTTGGGCGAGGTGGCCCAGATGGATGCGTACGCCGGCGCGTGAAGTATGGACCTCGCGCTTGGCTGGCACCTGGCGGGTGCGGACGCGTTGGACGAAGAGCGGCCTTCCATCCTCGATCACCTGTTCACCGGCCTCGTCGACGACGGCAAAGGTATCCACCGCCTCGCGCGTCACCACGCGCCGAACGGCCTTGCGCATCGCGACGCCGCCCGCGAATTCGACCTCGTAGTCGTCAACCTCGATGTCCTCGACAACCGGCTCTTCGACCATATGGTCGGGGTCGTCTTCGATCGTCACGACGGTCTGTCCGCTAATCCACTGATACGCGACCGGGTTAAGCCGCGTAATGAACTCCCAGCAGAGTGCACCATCAAGAGACGCAATATTGGTCTTCTGGCGCGCGTCTGAGGTCTGGATCGTGCCATTGTTTGACCACACCGCCGACCAGCGCGCGCCGGACTTTCCGAGCGAAATTGCATTGTCGGCGTACGGTACAACGTTGCCTGCGCTTTCGAAGAGCACCCGGTTCACACCGCCGACAGCGAAGAGTATACCGGCTGACGCTCCGTTGGCCTGAATGTTCAGGTTGGCCGACCCGCCCCATGAGATGATCGCCTGATTTGGAATAAGGTCGTTGGCGGACGAGAACGAACGCAGCGCCAGCAAGCCGCCGCTGCTCTCGACTTCCTGCTCGGCGGTCGCCGCGCTATTAGTGCTGGGGTTTGAGACGCGCCCCTTCGTCGCCGCGGATTGCGAAGTGTAGACCTCGAATCTATAGGCACCCGGCACACCCGGGCCGACACGGACGTTCTGCGTCGTCGGCGATACCGTCACCCCGCCGAGATTGCCGCGACCGACGCCTTCGGCCCAGCGCGCGATGCACATTTCACCGGCCGCCCAATATCCAGATGCATTCCCGTGGATGTAGGTATTGGTCGCGTCCCAATAGGCGACCGGTAGGAGTCCGGTGAACACGAAAAGGCGGCAACCCGGATCGAGCTCGCATGCCGCCTTCACGTAGTCGTTGCCCGCCGTGACGTCGGCGGAGTAGAGAATGCTCGGCCCCATGAGCACGATGGGTTTGTTGTAGGGCCACCACGTCTCCGCGCGCAGGCGCGTGTGAAAGCTGCCGAAATCGGTATGCCATGTCGTCGAGAGCGCAATGGCGTCGCTTTCGATTTGCCAGAAACCTGCAGGATCGTCCGCGCCCAGGCTGGAAAGACCAAGGACGGCGAGCGC
>NZ_DATKFR010000387.1:0-13375 GCF_035511255.1 Parvibaculum sp. | reverse complement strand
CGACGGCGCATATTCGAGCACCTGGCCGATACAGGCCTGATCGCTCATGTCGATCATCCGGCCGATGGAGCCGCCGATCAGCGCGCCGATGATCGCGCCGCCGACGCCATTGCCGCGATCCGCGCCGATCAGCCCGCCGGCGACGCCGCCCATGACGGCACCCACAACGACGCGATCGCAGTTCACCGGGCCATAATAGGTCCGTCCGTACACGACATAGGGTGCATAATAGCCGTAATAGCGCGGCTCATAGGCGGGAACATAGCGATAGCGCCCGTAGTCGAACCAGGGTCGCGAATAGGGGTCGTAATCCCAGCGGTAGCGAACGTGGTGAACATAGCCATGCTGGTACCAGCGACGGTCGTTGTCGTGGTCCCACCAGCGGTCGCGGTGGCGGTCCCGGTCGTTGTCGTACCGGTTGCGATCATTGTCACGCCGGTCGCGGTCGTTGCGATACCGATCGCGGTCGCCGTCGCGCCTGTCGTCCGCGCGCCATTCATTGCCGCGCCGGTTGCGATCATTGTCCCGCCCGGCGTAATCGTTCCGGCCATTCCTGTCGGAATCTGGCCTGTTCTGGACGCGCGGCTGCTCTTGTGGACGCTCCCAGCGGTTACCGCCCTGATTGTTTCCCCATTGCTGGCGGGGCTGTTCCGGGCGCGGGGACCGCGCTTCCTGACGGTCTGGACGGTCCCACCCGCCGCCGTTCGGCATTCCACCCCATTGCTGTCGGGGCTGCTCCTGGCGCTGTGGCTGTGCCTGGCGGCGCTCGGGACGATTCCATCCGCCACCGTTCGGTGCTGAACCCCAATGCTGGCGAGGTTGTTCCTGACGTTGCGGTTGCGCCTGCTGACGATCCGGCCGGTTCCACTGCCCACCGCCCCCCGGATTGCCGCCCCATTGGCGAGGCTGCTCCTGCCGTCGCTGTTCCTGCGCGCGCGGCGGCTCCTGGCGACGCTCCTGCCTTTGTTCGCGCTGTTGCGGACGATCTCCGCCGCGATCGCGGCCCCGGTCCCCTCCCCTGTCGCCGCCTCGATCGCCGTCGTGCCTGTTCTGATCCTGCCAGCCCGCCGCCTGTGCGGAGCCTTCATAGGCGCTGAGCGCGCCGACGCTGACCAGCGCCGCGAGCGCGATCCGAATTGATGTTTTTCCGATGCGCACCATGAGGTGCCTCCTTCATGACCAGGTATCGACCCAGCATGAAGGAGGCTCTCATTGTCCGGCTGAACGCAGGATGAACCGATTTGCGCGCCTTTTCCGCTGCGGCGCGCGGCAGCACCGAAAATGGGGGCGCGCCGCTCGCCGGCGCCATTCGTCAGCCGCTATTGCCGCTCAGGGCCTTCGCTTCGTCCAGATGGTGCTGGACGAGTTCAGCGGTTTTTCCCGCCAGTGCCTTCAGTGTTGCGTTGTCGCCCGACGACGCATAGCTCTGGTGGAGACGCAGCGCCTCCTGATGTCCAGCGACCTGCATCTGCACATAGGTACGGTCGAATTCGGCCCCGGATGCATCCGTGAGCTCCTTCAGCTTGGCGGCGTGGGGCGCGTCGAGCTTGGTAGGCGGCGAGACGTCCACGTCGCCGGTCTTCAACGCGGCCTGCAACTTCGTCGTGGTCGTCGTGTGATCCGTGACCATCTGCTCCGCGAATTTCCGTATGTTCTTGTCCTTGGATTTCTCCAGCGCAAGCTTACCGGCCTGCACTTCGAAGAGATCCGTCATTGCGGCCTTCTGAACGTAGGTCTTCGTATCGACGTTCTGCAGGCTTGCGGCGCCCGCGCCGCCGGGCTCCCCTTTGGCCACACCCGGCGTCGGCGGCACATCCGTGGTGGTGCCTGGTGTCGTCATTTCGGGTCCGGCGGCGGCGGCGGGCGTCGCAAGAGCCAGCGCGCCGGTTGCGGCAATCGCCGAAACGAGAATTCTGTATTTCATTGGGTCATCCCTCGATGATTTTTGTGAGGCGTCCCCTCTGCCTTCAACAACCCGCACCCTCAACGGTTGTTCCGAAAACCTCCATGGCCGCGCAGCGGACCGGCGGTAAACACCGTCTGGCGAAGCGGCGCAAATGCTGTGCTAGGCTCGGGCCAATTACACGAATCCCGTCGAGAGCTTTCCCTGATGAACATGCTGATTCTGCTGCAGGCCGTTTTCCTCGGCATCGTCGAGGGCGTCACCGAATTCCTGCCCGTATCTTCCACCGGCCATCTCATCATCGCCGGCAATCTGATCGGGTTTCCCGATCCGCTTGCGACCGTCTTCGATGTGGTGATCCAGCTTGGCGCGATCCTGGCGATCTGCGTTCTTTATGCGCGCAAGCTTTTCTCCGTTGCTTTCGGCCTCGTCGACGACCCGGCGGCGCGGCACTTCGCGATCGCCATCCTGATCGCCTTTCTGCCGGCAGCGGTCTTCGGTTTCCTTCTGCACGATTTCATCAAGGAGACGCTCTTCAACCCGCTCGTCGTCTGCGGGTCGCTGATCCTGGGCGGTGTTGCCATCCTCGCCATTGAGCGGTGGCGTCCGCAGGCGCGCTTCTCCGCCATTGAGGACATCACGCCGCTGACCTCGCTGAAGATCGGCCTCTTTCAATGTCTGGCGATGGTGCCCGGCGTCTCGCGCTCGGGTGCGACCATTCTCGGTGCGCTGACGCTGGGTGTCGAGCGCAAGACGGCGGCGGAGTTTTCTTTCTTCCTCGCCATCCCGACTATGCTCGGTGCCACCGTTCTCGACCTGTGGAAAAACCGCGACCTGCTCGACATCCACGACGGCGCCGTGATCGCGATCGGCTTCGTCGCTTCTTTCATTTCGGCGATCTTTGTCGTGCGCTGGCTCGTCGGCTTCGTCAGCCGTCATAGCTTCGTCGTGTTCGGCTGGTACCGCATCGTCTTCGGCACCATCCTCGCCGTCTATTTCTGGGCTCTATAGATAAAAAGGCGAAGCGCTCAATCGCCTTCTGCGACGCGATCGCCGGCCCTCGCTGCCGTCCGACCGCGTTTGACGTCGGCGGTGGGCCGCTGCGGCAAACGCGCAGCGAAACGGCGCGAGGGGCCAACGAGCGTCGCCGTGCCTTCAGCCGCCCGCGACAGGACGATCGGCGCCGCCGTCGGGCGCCCCTCGAAATCGGTCCACTGCTTGCGCTCATAGTCGAAGAGTTTGCAAGCCCGATAAATTGCCCGATAGGCGCCCAGCGTGAAGCGGTACTGCACGATGTCGTCGCCATAGGCTTCGATGAGCTTCGCCTGTGCCTGCGTCAGTTGGTAGATAGGTACGGACGGCAGCGCGTGATGGGCGTTATGCAGCATCACCCATTTGAACAAAGGCAGAAAATCGAATGGCAGATCGACATGCGCCGCACCCCGGATGTTGCCGCCATAGAAGCTCCACTCTTCTTTTTTGTCGAACCACGGCACCTGCGGATGATTGTGCTGAAGAAAGATCGACAACGCCATCAGGTAGTTCCAGACGGCAAAAGGAATGAACCAGCCGACAAGCATGGTCTGCCATAGCGGCCGCGTCGGCGCGAGATAATGGCCGAGAAGCCCGATACCGGCCACCATGCCGCCTCCGACCAGGAGCACATAGAGCGTCTCCGGCATATGACGCCGCCATTCCCCGCGCGACTCCGGCGAGATCGGCAGCACCAGCTTCTTCATCCAGAATTCGATCCAGTAATAGAAAACCGGCCCGAAGGGCCCGCGATAGACGCGTTCCATCATCCGCCGCGGCCAGGACGATGCGTCATACTCAGCCTTCGACATCGGCGCCCAGACGTAATCCGATCCCTTGAGGTTCGTATAGGTGTGGTGAATTCGGTTATGCACCACCTCCCACAAGCTCCGCGAGTGCAGACAAGGCGTGAAGGCAATCCTCGTTATCCAGAGGTTCGCGCGCCGCCCCGGCACGAAGCTCGAATGGCCGCTGTCATGGCCGATCAGGAAGATGAGGCCAATCAGCGCACCGTTGGCGACGGCGAAGAGAAGATTGGCCCAGGCCGGCAGCGGCGCAACGGCTCCGACAATGGTCGCCAGGTAGAGGACGTAATGTGTTCCGAGTATGCGCAGGCCACGCGGCAGCGATTTTCGCGTCACCTCGCGCCGCTCGTCCGCCGAAAGCCAGTCGCCGGGCGTGCCTTTCCTGGCGGTGTGCACGACCGCACCCTGCGAATTGTTCCGCACAGAAATTGTCACTGGCTGCACCCCAAGTATTAACCTCAATTTTCGCTTAATTTTAGTAAAATGCAATCATCTGCGAGGCCTTTGGCAGGCCAAATCGCCGCGGGCGGCGCTTCCTTCCAGATCGTTAACAGCCCATTACCTTAAGTCGATCTTAGGACTCACCATGGGACAAAGGTGAACATGGCCCGTCCGTTGCCTATGGGCGGACATGCATGCCGGCTTGTGATCCGATCACCTTTGCACGGGGATCCGCATTGAGTAGCGACGACAGCGCCGTTCTTCCTGAAGACGGACGCAGTTATGATATGGGGCTGATAACGCTGCGCTTCCGCGACCGCGAGGTCGAGGATCGCTTCAGCGCGGACAATTTCGCGCGCCAGATCAACATCACCCGTCTCTCGATCGTGATGGGCGCGGTCGTCTTCGGCATGTTCGGCATTCTCGACTACTACACGATCCCCGACGCGACTTATGATGCTTGGGCGGCGCGCTTCGGTGTCGCCTGCCCCTTTCTTCTCCTGCTGGTGGCAGGCACCTACTCGCCTCGCTTTACGCACCGCTCCGCCTGGATGCTTTCCAGCGCGATGATCGTGCCGGGCCTCGCGGTCGTCTACATGACGGCCGTCGCCGCGCCGCCCGGCGCCTATCTCTATTACGGCGGGCTCGTCGTCGTTCTCGGCTACAGCAGCTGCCTCTGGCGCCTGAGCTTTCTCTACACCGCCGCGATGTCTCTGCTGACCGTCCTCGCCTATGAATGGGTTGCCATTTACGTCAACCCTGTGCCGAACGAGATATTCATCAGCAACAACACCTTCATGTGCTCGGCGGCGGCGTTCAGCGTCTTCGTCAATTACATTCAGGAATATCAGCTCCGCAGAAGCTTCATCGACAATGAGTATCTGCGTCGCGAGCGGACGCGCTCGGAACGCCTGCTGAGCCGCTCGGAAGCCGCGAACCGCGCCAAGAACGATTTCCTCGCCATCATGAGCCATGAGCTGCGTACGCCGCTCAACGCCATCATCGGCTTTTCGGAAATTATCGCCAATCAGATGTTCGGTCCGGTCGGCCAGCCGAAATATGCCGACTACGCCGGCGATATTCGTTCGAGCGGCACTCATCTCTTGAGCATCATCAACGACATCCTGGACATCTCCAAGGCCGAGGCCGGCAAGCTTCTGCTGGAGGAAGAGCCGATCGATCCGGTCGAGTCTCTCAACCGCGCGATGCGCATGTTCCGCCAGCGAGCATCCGAGCTCGGCGTCGATCTTTCTTTCCGTGTCCGCGACGACATTCCCTGGATCATCGCGGATCCTCGGCTCTTCAATCAGGTCGCGATCAACCTCACCTCGAACGCGCTCAAGTTCACGCCCGAGGGCGGTCACGTCTGGATCGAGATCGGCCTCGACGCTTCCGGCAATCTGACGCTTTCCGTGCGCGACACCGGCATTGGCATCAAGAAAGCCGACATCATGCGCATCTTCGAACCCTTCGTGCAGGTTGAGAACGCGATGTCGCGCACCCACCAAGGTACCGGCCTCGGCCTCCCGCTGGTCCGCAAGATCATGAGCCTGCATGGCGGTACGGTCGATCTGGACAGCACCGTCGGCGAAGGCACGATAGTCACCGCGACCTTCCCGAAGAGCCGCTTCGTCGCTCCCGACCCCGTCGATGAACTCCGCTGGAGCGCGCGCTGACGCGCACGTCCCGCCGGACCGTCAGGCCGGCTTGTCGGCGACCATCAGGTAGACGCACTTCGTCGCATCCTCCTCGACCGTCACATTGGTGACATCGAGCCCTTCGAGCATCGCGCGCATGTCGTCTTCGGTACGATAGATCAGGCTCCAGTCGGTGACGAATTCGAGCGGCCACTGACAGGTCTCGCGTCCCTGCTTCACATTGGCGATGATGAGCTTGCCGCCCGGCGCGACCTGTTCGTAGAGATCGTGCGCTAGCGCCTTCGCCCGGCGATGCGAGAGATAGTCGAAGAGACCCAGGCTGTAGAGCACATCCTGAGGCGGCAGCGTCCTGAACAGGGCACCGGCTTTCAGCAACTGCGCGAACGAGGCCTGCAAGCACTGAATCTTTGCCCGGCCGGCATGGCGCGTCACCTCGCGATAGCCATGCTCATAGGCATGGCTGAGCGCGCGCTGGTCCTGGTCGATCAGCGTGAAATTGACGGGACGCGGCAGGCGTTCGATTTTCAAATAATCGTAGACCTCATAGGCCGAGCCGCAACCGAGATTGGCGATGTTGATCGCCTTGTCGCCGGGCGCCGCAGCGATCGTTTGGGCCAGGATCTTCTGCGTCATGCGCAAGCGCGTGCCGACGCAGGCGCCGGTCTCAATACCGATGCGATGCAGCAGCTTTTCGTAGGGTGTATTGCCGACGCGCTTCCATTCATAAACATAGTTCATGATCTGGTAGTCGCCCGGATAGCCGAGGGGCTTCTCGTAGCAGCGCTTCATCACCGCACCCGGCATGAAGTCCGGCGTCAGCACCCGTTCGGCGTATCGCTTGTGGCGCGCGAGCGTGGCGGGATCTTTCCACACCGGCTCGAGAATATCGCTGCCGTGATACCAGAGGTTCTTCCACTGCGGAACGATGCGGTCCTCGCAGGCGATGAGCGCCTCGAGGAGTTTGTCCTCGCGCTCCTCACCCGTCGCGGTGAGACGTGCCTCATAGGCTTCGAGAATTTCCTTGTAGGAGCGGAAGAGATTGACGATCTCGGCGCAGAGCTGCGTGAACTCCGGCAAGATGCCCTCCGACGTTCCGAAGGCCGGATCGGCCAGCGCGCGCGTCAACAGGAGATTGTCGTGCTCCGTGACGATCGAGGGAATGTCGAGATAGCCGGTGGTGAATTCGAGCGCGACCGTGGTGCGTGTGCCGTGCGGCTCCACCCGGCGGATGCGGCCCGAACCGTGATAGAGCCTCTCGTCGCCGACCTTGAGTTCGAAGGGGACTTCCGAGCCCAGCCGGTCGTCCCATGCGTCCGCCTGGCTGCTCTGGGCGGCGATCCCGGTCATGCTGATGTTCTTCAGCGCCGCCCTTTCGTTCCCAAAGTAAACCGCCGGAACGATCTCCTTGAACAGATCCTCCGGCTTGTACCGCTCGGCGCGGTAAAACATACGCCGACCTTCGGCTCCCGTCAGTTGCTCATACGTCCGCATTTTTTGGCCCAGCCCATTCACTCGAATACTCCGAGTAAGGAATCATAAACCTTAAGAAAATGCAAATTTTAGCAAATAATTAACTATAAAAGCGGGCAGCTTTCCCCCTTTAAGGTAAACGAACTCCTCTAAGCCGATGGAGGAAGCGGAACGAGCCGCTTGCGATCCATCATGCGAAGAAGTGGCGGCAGCATCATCCAGTCGATGAAGAGATTGGCGAGGATGACGATCGACGTTTGCGCGCCGAGCGTTCGATTGACCTCGAAACCCGAAAACATGAGAACGCCGAAGCCGACCGCCAGCGACAGGGTGATGACGAGCATCGCCACGCCGACGGTCGCGAAAACTTCGTTATTCGCCTCTTCCGAGCTCAGTCCCCGTTTTCGCGCGACCTGATACATGATCAGAAAATAGATCGTATCGTCGACGACAAGTCCGATTGTCATCGCCGTAATCACCGAAGCGGCGAGCCCAATCTGTCCGATCAGCAGTCCCCAGACGCCGAAGCCCACGACGCTCGGCAGAACGTTCATGAGGATGCTGAGAAGGCCATAGGTGACGCTCCTGAGCGCGACGGCCACGACCACGGCGATGAGCAGCATCGAAATGACGGTCGCACCGATCATCGAACGGATATTGACCCACGACACATGCGAGAAGAGCACGTTGATGCTGATGCCCTTGGCTTGCATTTCGGGCGGTGCGTTCGTTGCAAGCCAGGCCTGGGCCGCTTCGTTGATCTTGCGGATCTCGCTCGACGACACTTCCGAAAGAATGGCCGTGACGCGGCTCGAAGAACGGCTGACGTTAATCTGGTCCGTGATCGAAGCGCCATAGGGCAGCGATAGCTCGTAAAGCAGAAAATACTGCGCGATCTGGTTCGGATCGTCGGGGATGGTGTCATGGTCGCCCGGCTTGCCCGCATTGATGGACTTGTTGATCCGCCGCGTAATGTCCGCCACCGAAAGAGCGCTCACGACATGCGGCTGCGCCCGCAGCCATGACACGAAATCGGCGAGCTTGCGCTGATAGCCCGGATCGTAGACGCCGCTCTCCCGCCCCGCGCCGATGTCGAACTCGACGATGTTCAATCCCGTCAGATGCTTCTCGGCGAAATCCGACGCACGGCGATATTCGAACCTCTGGTCAAAATAATGCGTGAAATCGTCGTCGAGGGTGATTTTGGCGAGCCAGAAACTCGACGACACGACGAGCACACCGCAAAGAAAGAAGAGCGCGATATAGAAGCGGTTGACGAAGCGGCCGAGTGCAATCATGACGCGCTCCGACCGGTTCGTCGCCGGCGTCAGCGGCGTCAACATCAGCATCGCGGGCAGCCAGGTGAAGGTGAAGATGTAGGCGATGCCGATGCCCATCGCGACCAGATTCCCGAGGTCGACGAAGGGGGGCGCGTCGGCGAGGTTCATCGACAGGAAGCCGAGCGCACTCGTGGCATTTGTCATCGTGACTGGCCGCAAATGGATGCGCAGCGATTCCCTGATCGCCTCTTCCTTGCTCTTGCCGGCCCCGAGCTCCGCCATCGTCGTGGTCACGATGCGCACGGCGGCTGCCATGTTGATGGTCATGATGATGATCGGCGCTGCGACGCTCGCCGGGTTGAGAAGAAAATTGAGCCAACCCGCAATGCCCATCGCCGATGCGCTGGAGAGGACGAGCAGCGTCAGGATCGCAAAGCTCGGCTTCAGCGCGCGAACGAAGAGCACCATGATCAGCGACGTGACGATGAGACTGACCGGTATGAGGAAAGTCATGTCGCTGACGGCAGCTTCCGAGAATGTCGCCATCAGGATGACATTGCCGGTGACTTTCACCTCGTAGCCTGGATGCGCCGCTTCGATCTCGCCGGCGAGCGCGCGCGAGGCGGCGACGATCTCGCGTACTTCCCTGGACGCCTCGTCGGGCAGATTGAAATTGACGACCACACCCGCGGCTTTTGCATCGTTTGAGAGCAGGCGGTTGCGCACCAGGTCGTCCGAAAGCGCCTCCCGCTCGACGGCCGCCGCCGCTTCCGGCGTCACGCTGGATGGATGCGGCACGAGTTCGTCGACGGCGAAGCTGTCGGCATCCGAGGCGACATGGGGAAAATTCGTCAACGATTCGACGCGTGTCGAATGCGGCAGCTTCCAGGCTTTGGCCGTGAGATCGCCGATGACGGCGAGCGCCTCCGGGCTCGTGACCTTCTTGCCACCGGCCCAGACGACCATCAGTACGCTGTTATTCTGACCGTATTTGCGCTCGAAGTTCTGGAGATCATGAAGCTCCGCACTCCCTGGATCGAAAAATACGCGCGTGTCCGACGACAGCGCCAGGCGTGGAAGCCCCGCCTCGGCAATCATGCACAGTAGAAAGCACACCGCCATGACGGTGCGCGGCGCCCGAAGCACCGGATTGAGAAGTCGTATCATTGAAATGGCGTCGCCCCCCGCCGCCTTGAATCCACCCTCCCACCCGAAGCCGGTATGCCCGCCGGCTCGGTGGAACCGCCAGTTTAGGCGGTCGGCGCGCAAAAACAAATCGTGCCGACGCACAACGGCCGACATCCAGCCGTGAACCGGCCTTTAACCACATATCGGTAAAAGTTTTCGATGGGCTTTCCTCGGACCGGCGAAGCGGCCGGCCTGTGGATTATTTCCGGCGCAGCTCCAGGAGGGAGCAGGCGCCGCCAGCGGTCAGGATGGAGTCTGACTGCGGCGAACGAGCGGCAGGATGACGATGAGCACGGCGACAAGTATCAACCTCGCGACCGTCGGCACCGCCGAGCTCGAAGTCATGTCCGAAGCCGTCTTCAGAGCCAGCCTCGAGCAGATGTCCGGCGAAGCGATCGCACGGTTCCGCCGGATGCGGAAACTCAGCAACTTGCATCGGCAGGCCCTCGAGAAATATCTGGTCGAGCACCCGGAAAAGCGGCCGGGCGGCGAGGAGCCGCCGTCCGTGCCGCCCCCGCTCAAATCCGTTAAAAACCCGAGGCCAGCAGACAAGGCCGACGGAAAGTCGCAGCAATCGCCCTTCGCGGGCCTGAAGCTCCGCCTGCGCGCCTGGTGGGAAGGCGTCGACGTGAAGGATCTGCCGCTCATCGACGCCGCCCGTACGAAAAGGCCCGGACGGCCCGACGCAGCCCCGAAACAGGCTCCTACATCCACACAAGCGGAACCCGCCCCACCGCCTGAAGAACGCGTTGAAATCATCCAGAAGATTTGGGGAGAAGGCTTCAGCCTGCCGGGCGGCGACAGCTTCTTCGTCGATCTCGTTCGCAACCTGCCTTTTCCCACCGGACACCCCTGTCTCGACGTCGCGCCGGGCCTCGGCGGCAGCATGAGGGCTGTGGCGAATGCCTGCAACCTGACGATCGAAGGGATCGAGCGCGACGCGGCCCTCGCCCTCCGCGGAGGCGTCCTGTCCGGGAAACTCGGCATGACCAACCGCGCGCCCATCCGCTGCGGCGATCCCGAAAGCGAAAAACTGGGTGACCGGCGCTACGCCGCCATCTTTGCCCGTGAGGCGCTTTTCTCCTTTCGCGACCGCAAGAAATTCCTCGCCCTGGCGTCTGATGCGCTGATCGATGACGGCTCGCTGCTGATGACGGACTTCGTACTGGCGGATCGAACGAAGAGCGAAATCATAGATGCCTGGCGCACGGCCGAGCCGCGAAAGCCGACGCTCTGGACGCTCGGGGATTATACGGAACTGATGGCTGAGCTGCGCTACCAGATCAAAAGCTGCGACGATCTCACGGCCAGATATGTGGCGCTGATACAGGCAGGTTGGCAACAGCTCCACTCATACCTTAAAAGCGCCCAACTTCCGCCCGAAAAGGCCACCATGTTGATGAGCGAGGCCGAACTATGGCTGGCGCGAAGCCGGGCATTGGAAGGCGGAAAACTGAAACTCATCTACATCCACGCACGGATGCAGAGCGGGCCCAGAGGCGCTCTCGGTAACCCGATGCAGATCGGGTAGGAGTGCCAATCATGGGTCCGACCGAAAGCGAGATCGAGATGTCGAACCAGACCGTACAGGCGAGTTCCCAACCCCGACGCATCGAACCCATTTTCGACGCCTCGGGTGCGCTGCGCCGCGTTCCCGCGGTCCATCCGGCGTCGGCCGAAAAGGCTGGCCGCTCAGGTGCGTCGGAGCGCGACTAAAGAGATAAAAGGCCGGTCAGGTCGATCCATCAGTCGATGGGAAGATCGTCGGTTTCCGGCAAATGGGCGCCCGCCATGCGCGCCTGATGATGGCGATATCGCAAAACGCCGACCGGGATCATGCAGAGATAGCCGACGCTCAGGGCGGTGAAGGCGATCCAGGGATAGTTCAGAATCACCGCCGCCGAAAACCCGACCAGCAACAAGATGGGCAGAACCATATCCCGCTTGATGCGCAGACCCATGCGTTTGCCCGAGAAGGTCGGTATGCGGCTCACCATCAGGAAGGCGACGAGGAAGCAATGTGCCGCGATGAGAAGCGGCAACCCCTTGAGCCCGTCCATGCCGACGAAGCTCAGATAGAGCGGCAGCATGACGAGCATCGCGCCGGCCGGCGCCGGCACGCCGACGAAATAATTCGCCGTCCAGGCCGGCTTGTCGGGATCTTCGAGCGCCACGTTGAAGCGCGCGAGACGCAGCGCGCAGCACACCGCATAGCCCAGCACCGCGATCCAGCCGATGCCACCAATGTCCCCCAACGACCAGAGATAGAGGACGATGACGGGGGCCACGCCGAAATTCACGAAATCCGTGAGCGAGTCGAGTTCGGCGCCGAACCGCGTCGAGCCCTGAAGCAACCGCGCCACGCGCCCGTCGAGCCCATCGAAAACCGAAGCGACGATGATGGCCGCGACCGCCGCTTCGAAGCGTCCTTCGAGCGCGAAACGAATGGCCGTGAGGCCCGCGCAAAGCGCGAGGACGGTGAGCGCGTTCGGAATGATCGTGCGGATGGGCATCGGCCCGAAAGGACTGGCGCGACGGCCGCGAAACGTGCGCCGTCCGTCGGGACGCTGACCGAAGGGTGGCATGGGATTGGCCATGGGCTTGTCCTCTCGCCTGTCAGATATGATGCGGCTCGACTGAGATCGAATCCGCGAGCACCGTCTCACCGGATATAGCCGTCTGGCCGACGGCGACCAGGGGGATCGCGCCTTCGGGCAGATAGACATCAAGGCGGCTACCGAAACGGATGATGCCGTAACGCTCGCCCGCCTCCAGTTCCTTGCCCTCGGCCACGTCGCAGACGATGCGTCGCGCGACGAGTCCGGCGATCTGGACGACGACGATCCGCTCTCCGTCGGCGCGCTCGATGACGAGCGAATTGCGCTCGTTGTCGTCGCTCGCCTTGTCGAGGCTCGCATTGAGGAACTGTCCCGGCCGATAGGCGACGCGTACGATTTTGCCGGCGATCGGCGAACGGTTCACGTGACAGTTAAAGACGTTCATGAAGATGCTGACGCGCATACGCCGCATGTCGCCGAGGCCGAGTTCCGGCGGCGGCGACGCTTCCGTAATCATGTTGACGACGCCGTCCGCGGGACTGATGACGAGCCCCCCGCGCTTGGGCGTCACCCGGTCCGGGTCGCGGAAGAAATAGAGGCACCAGAGCGTCAGGACGACACCTACCCAGCCAAGCGGGTACCAGATCAGGAACAGCACGACGGTGACCGCCGCGAAGATAATGATCCAGCGATGGCCTTCGCGATGAATCGGCACCAGGATTGACGTCAAGCTGTCCATATGTCCTTTTCCGGCTCTCGGGTTCAGTTCCGATGTCATAGCCTACCCCGCTTCCTTTACCAACGCATCTACGGTCGCGGCGCCGCGGTCGGCTGAAAGTTCCGGGGAAGGGAGCATAGCGGCCTCGGACGAACCCTCTTCCTCGGTTTCCTTCAACTTTTCGCGGGCGGCGTCGGCCTCGCGCTGGCGGTTCCACATGGCCGCGTATTTTCCGCCTCGCGCCAGAAGCTCCTCATGCCGTCCCCGTTCGGCGATCCGGCCATGGTCGAGCACGATGATTTCATCCGCATCGACGACCGT
>NZ_DATKFR010000386.1:0-11992 GCF_035511255.1 Parvibaculum sp. | reverse complement strand
GTCGCGGCGATCATGCTGACCAATCCGAACACTTGCGGATTGTTCGAGCGCGACATCATCGAGATTGCGGACGCCGTTCACGCGGCAGGCGCTTATTTCTATTGCGACGGCGCCAATTTCAACGCCATCGTCGGCCGGGTGCGGCCGGGCGATCTCGGCGTCGATGCGATGCATATCAACCTCCACAAGACCTTTTCGACGCCGCATGGTGGCGGCGGTCCCGGCGCCGGCCCGGTGGTGCTTTCGGAGGCGCTGGCGCCTTTCGCGCCATTGCCTTACGTCGTGCATGGCAAGGAGGGGTTCCGTCTCGTCGAGACGGAAGGCGAAGCGAAGGCCGACGGCACGCATCCTTTTGGAAGGATGGTCGCCTTCCACGGCCAGATGGGCATGTTCGTGCGCGCCATGGCCTACATGATGAGCCATGGTTCGGACGGGCTCAGGCAGGTCGCCGAAGACGCGGTGCTGAACGCCAATTACGTTCTCGCCTCGCTGAAGAACGATCTCTCGGCGCCGTTCGAGGGACCGTGCATGCATGAAGCGCTCTTCGACGATCGCTTTCTGAAAGGCACCGGTGTCGAGACGCTCGACTTCGCCAAGGCGATGATCGACGAGGGCTATCATCCGATGACCATGTATTTCCCGCTGGTCGTCCATGGCGCGCTCCTGATCGAGCCGACCGAAACGGAATCGAAGCACACGCTCGACCAGTTCATCGGCACGTTGAAGCATCTCGCCCAGGCCGCGAAGGGCAACGACAAGACGCGATTCACCGGCGCGCCGCATTTCGCGCCGCGTCACCGGCTCGACGAAACGCTGGCCGCGCGCAGCCCCGTTCTGCGCTGGCAGGCTGCGACACCGAAGCAGGCAGCCGAATAAAACGAAGGGAGGAATGATGGGGAAGGGATGGACGCCCAGGCGCATCGCGCTTGGAGCGGTACTGGCTGTTGTCGCAATTGTTCTTGTCGTCGGTGTCGCCAAATGGCGCGACATCGAGCGGGCGCGGTTCGTTGCGAGCATGTTCTCGGGCGCCGACCAGGTCGAGCATTTCCGCGGCATGGACGGCATTTTCCCGTCGCGCGTCTTTCATCGCGCGGGGCCGGTTTACGATATTCCGCAAGGCGCTCCGCTGGTGCTGCCGGCGAGCTATACGTTCGGCGGCGAAACGCGCGATACGCAGAAATTTCTCGCCGATGTCGATACGACCGGGCTCCTGGTCATTCGCGACGGCAAGGTTCTGCATGAGGAATACTGGCGCGGCAACGACAAGGACACGCGCTGGATTTCCTGGTCGGTCGGCAAGTCCTTCATTTCGGCGCTGATCGGCATTGCGGTCCATGAAGGCAAGATCCAGAGCATCGACGATCCGCTGACGAAATATGCGCCGGAGCTGAAGGGCACCGGCTATGACGGCGTCAGCATCAAGAACGCATTGCAGATGTCGTCCGGCGTGCGCTGGAACGAGGATTACAGCGACAAGAATTCCGACATCGGCCGCTTCGGGCGCACGCTTGCCTTTGGCGGCTCGATGGTCGAGTTCGCGAAGACCCTCGGCCGCGCCCATGCGCCCGGCACGATCAATCATTACAACAGCATGGATGCGCAGGTGCTGGGCCTCGTGCTGCTGCGCGCGACCGGAAAGAGCCCCAGCGAATATCTCGAGGAGAAGATCTGGTCGAAGATCGGCGCGGCGCGCGACGGTTACTGGGTGCTCGACGACACCGGGACGGAGCTTGCAGCCGGCGGCGTCAATGTCACGCTGCGCGACTATGCGAAGTTCGGCCTTCTTTATCTCAACGAGGGGAAGGACTGGCAGGGCGAACAGCTGGTGCCGGCCGACTGGGTGAAAGCCTCGCATACACCCGACGCGCCGCAGCTGATGCCCGGTAAGCGCGACACGTCGGACAGCGCCTGGGGTTACGGCTATCTCTGGTGGCTGCCGGAAACGGCGGACGGTCCTTATTCCGCCGTCGGCATCTACAATCAGTTCGTCTATATCGATCCGGCGCGGCATCTCATCATCGCCAAGACCTCCGCGAACCATCTCTACGGCACGGACAATACCGAAAAGAGTTTCCGCGAGGACGAGACCATCGCGGTCTTCAAGGCGATTGCCGCGGCATCCGACAAGGTGAAGTGATGGACACACGGGGCTTCCTCGATCTCGCGCTCGCCAACGAGGTGAACCGCGCGATCGTGGAGCGCCTGCCGCGTCTCGACCTCGCCGATGCCTGGCTCGTTTCGGGCTCGCTCTTCCAGACCGCGTGGAACATGCAGACCGGACGCGCGCCCGGCTATGGCATCAAGGATTACGACGTCTTCTATTTCGATACGGATACGTCGTGGGACGCGGAAGACGACGTCATCCGCCGCTGCGCCGATCTCTTCGCCGACCTCGGCGCGGAGGTTGAAATCCGCAATCAGGCGCGTGTGCATCTCTGGTATCCCGAGAAATTCGGGATCGACTATCCGGCGCTTTCCTCGTCGACGGAAGGCATCGACCGCTTTCTCGCGCCGGCCTGCATGGTTGGCATCCAGCCTGCCGGCATGGCCGTCTATGCGCCTCATGGCTTCGACGACATCGAGACCATGACCATCCGCCCGAACCGCGTCGCGAATTTCAGCGCCGAGCGCTATGCGGAAAAGGCGGCACGGTGGAAAGAGAAGTGGCCGGAGCTGACGGTGATCGAAGCCTGACTTTTCGGCCTCGCCCTTCGAGACGGCTGCTGCGCAGCCTCCTCAGGGTGAGGATTTATTCTGTACGTGATCCTCACCCTGAGGAGCCGCGAAGCGGCGTCTCGAAGGGCGAGGCCATCACGCTGTCTTCAGCCGCTCGACGAAAAAGGCGACGACGCGTTTGGCCGCTTCCTTTGTCGGCTGTCCGTCTTCGTCGATCAGATCCTCGGTCAGCACCGAATGGGGTTTCGGCTCGGGCGATTTCGGGTTGGCGTATTTGTCGTCGATCTCGATCCCTTCGAAGGCGTCGCCCAGCTCGCGGCGCAATGTCTCGAAGCGCTCGCCCGGCGAGGTGATGTCGCCCTTGAAGCGCAGGCCGAGCACCTTGTCGCCCTTTGAGCAGCGCTCCTTCAGGCAGGTCAGTTCCTCGGGGCTCACATGAAGCGCCGCCTTGCGCGCCGCGCCGAAGGGGAAGGGCAGCGAGGGTTGCGAGAGGACCGGCGCCATCAGCGCCGGCTCCATCATCATCGAGAGTGCGAAATTGCCCGAGAAGCACATGCCGACCGTGCCGACGCCCTTGCCGCCGGCTTCCGCATGGGCGTGGCGGGCGAGCGCGCGGAGCCAGTTCGTCACCGGGCTCGAGCGGTGGCCGGCAAGGACGTGGAATTCGCGGCTGATGCAGATCTTCGCCAGCGATTTCAGGGCATAGCCGACGGTCGGCGCGGGGCCCGCCTCGCCGACCAGCAGCGGCATGTAGACGCGAAAGCCGGCGTCGACGACCCAATCCGCAAAGCGCGTGACGTGAGGCGTGATGCCCGGAATTTCATGAATGACGATGACGGCCGGCCCGTGGCCGCGCACATAGACGGGCTTCGTCACCCCCTCATGCGTGAACTCGGTCTGGGTATAATCGCTGAGCATCGTCCCCTCCCCGGATGTGCCCGCCAAGGCTAGCCGAGCCGAGGGAGTGGCGGCAAAGAAAAACCCCGCCTCCGGGAGGCGGGGTTTGTCATCTTCGGAACGGATGTCCGCTCAGTGGAACTTCGAGAGATCCCCGATCGCGCTTTCGACGAGGGTCGCATCCTTTGTGGCGTCGACCTTTTCGGCGATCAGCTTCTGCGCGGCGCCGACCGCGATCTCGGCGGCGACGGCGCGGACTTCCTGCAGGGCCTGCTTCTCGGCCTGGGCGATCTTGTCCTCGGCGACCTGCTGGCGGCGCTCGACCAGCGCCTTGAGGTTCGCCCGGGTTTCGGCGGCGAGGCGCTCGGCCTCGGCCTTGGCCTGGACGACGATCTCGTCGGCTTCCTTCATCGCTTCGGCCTGCCGGCGCTGGTAGGAGGCCAACAGCGTCTGCGCCTCTTCGCGCAGGCGGCGGGCCTGATCGAGCTCGTTGGCGATCTCGTTGGAGCGCTTGTCGAGGACGCCCGCGAGCATCCCCGGCACCTTCATGTAGATGGCGATGGCGATGAAGATGATGAGGGCGACGAGAACCCAGAATTCGCCGGTTGCGAGTACATGCATCGTCTCAACTCCGCTTCAGTGCGGCGTCGACCGCGCGTTCGGCCGCCGCCTTGTCGGCATCCTCGCCGAGCAGGCGCGAGACGATGGCGCCGGCGACATCGACCGCCACGAGGCGGACATTGGCGAGCGCCGCAGCCTTGGTCTTTGCGATGCTCTCTTCGGCCTTGGCGATCTTGCCGGCGAGCTCGGCTTCCGTCTCGTGACGCTGCCGATCGGTTTCGGCCGACAGACGGTCGCGCGTTTCCTGCGCGATCGTGTGCGCCTTGGCGCGGGCTTCGGCGAGCGCCTTTTCATAGGCGGCGATCGCCGCATCCATCTGCTCTTTGGCCAGAGCCGCCCCTTCGAGATCGGAAGAGACGCGGTTGCGCCTGTCCGCGATCACGCTTGCGATGCGGGGCAACGCAAGACGCGACATCAGCAGGTAGAGCACGCCGAAAACGATCACGAGCCAGAAGATCTGGGACGAGAAGGTGTTGGCATTGAACGGGGGAAAGCCCGTGCTATGCGCTTCCTGCGGAACGCCCGTCTCGGTCATGACGTGGTCCGCAGCCGCGTTCTCCGCCCCGGGCGTCGCGCCCGGTTCGATGATCGCGCCTTGATTGACCGCCGACTCTTCAGCCATTTGGCACTCCAGTTAGGCACTGCCCGATCGCCGGCCGCCCTTGCGGAGCGGCCAGCACCCGGACGAAGGTCGATCAGGCGAAGAGAAGGATCAGCGCGACGAGCAGCGAGAAGATGCCGAGCGCTTCCGTGACGGCGAAGCCGAAAATCAGGCGGCCGAACTGGCCGTCGGCAGCCGCCGGATTGCGCAGCGCGCCGGCGAGGTAGTTGCCGAAAATCGTGCCGAGGCCGATGCCTGCGCCACCCATGCCGAGGCAGGCGATGCCGGCGCCGATGAACTTTGCTGCTTCTGCGTCCATAACCAAGTGCTCCTTAGGGTTGTCCGGTTAGTCCATGGGAACGGCGACATGCCGAACCGATCTCGTGAAATCGATGTTGCGCGCGTCCGGCCTCAATGGCCCGGATGCATCGCGTCGTGCAGATACATGCAAGTCAGGATCGCGAAGACGTAAGCCTGCAGCGCCGCGACCAGAACCTCGAGCGCCGTCAGCGCGACGATCATCGCGAGCGGCAGCGTCGCGCCGGCCCAGCCGGCCGCGCCCATCGAGGTGAAGGTGATGACGAAGCCCGCGAAGACCTTTAGCGTGATGTGTCCGGCCAACATGTTGGCGAAAAGACGGACGGAATGGCTGATCGGGCGCGAGACGTAGGAGATGACCTCGATCGCGACCACGAGCGGCAGCAGCACGATGGGCACGCCCGACGGCACGAAGAGGCCGAAAAACTTGAAGCCGTGGAGATAGAGGCCGGTCAGCGTGACGCCGAGGAAAACCGTGATCGCCAGCGCGAAGGTGACGATGATGTGGCTCGTGACGGTGAAGGCGTAGGGGTAGAGGCCGATCATGTTGGCGAAGAAGATGAACATGAAGAGCGTGAAGACGAAGGGGAAGAAGCGCATCGCGTGATGGCCGGCATTGTCCTCGACCATCTTGTGGATGAAGTCGTAGAACATTTCGGCGGCGGCCTGGAAGCGGCCCGGAACCACCGCGCGCTTGCCCATCGCCAGAACCGTGAAGCCGGTCACGACGAGAGCGGTCACGACCATCCACAGGCTGGAATTGGTGAAGGAGACGTCGATGCCCCCGATCTCGAGCGGAACGATCTTGTGAACCACGAACTGGTGCAACGGATCGACCGGGAAACCACCCTGAGCATGTTCGGCTGTTGCCACGGCGCTTGACCTTACTTTTTATCTGCGGGCGTCTGCCCGCTCTGATCCTGCTTCGCTCCGGCGCTCTTGCGGGATGCATCGAATTCCCGTGTCGCGCGAAGCACATTCCTTACGCCGGCCACCGTGCCGAGCCCCAGAAAAACGACGAGGCAGATGGGCGAGGTGCCGAACAACCGATCGAGGCCCCAGCCGATACCCGCGCCCACCAGAACACCCGCGACGAGTTCCGAAGACAGTCGGAGGGCGACGCCCATATCGGAGGGCCGGCTTTCGGCCTTATCCTTATCCGGCTCGGGACGAGTCCATTTTGCCGTTTTGCGCGCCGCCTGAATCCGCTGATCCAGATCGGCGAGCGATTTCTCGTCGGCAGGCGGAAGACCGCCGTCGTTTCGAGCCCCGGGTTCCTTCTTGTCAGCCAAACGCGCGCTCCGCCGTCAAAAAGGCCCAGCAAAACTGCTTCGAAACCGCGAAAGCCCCGCCTCAAGCCGCGCGCACCCTACTTGCGGGCATAATGCCTGTCAAGAACCGGGTAACTTACTTTAAGTCCTTGTGTAGAAAGAACAATTCCGCGCTCTATTGCCCTGCGTCAATCGGCCTCGCTGGCGCGATGAGTCGCAGCCGTAGCCGGATGTGAAAAAGGCCCCCGAAGGGGCCTTGATCGGATGGTTTGGGAAGGCTTCAGGAGGCTTCGAGGAAGCGTTCGGCGCGTTCGAGGTCGACTGAAACCAGGGTCGAGACGCCGCGTTCCTGCATGGTGACGCCGAAAAGGCGGCTCATGCGGGCCATGGTCAGCGCGTGGTGGGTGATGATCAGGAAGCGCGTATCGGTGGTGCGCGTCATCTCTTCCATCAGGTCGCAGAAACGCTCGACATTGGCGTCGTCGAGCGGCGCGTCGACTTCGTCCAGCACGCAGATCGGCGAGGGGTTCGTCAGGAACACCGCGAAAATCAGCGACATCGCCGTCAGCGCCTGTTCGCCGCCCGACAGCAGCGACATGACCTGCAGGCGCTTGCCCGGCGGACGGGCGTAGATTTCGAGGCCGGCTTCCAGCGGGTCTTCCGATTCGGTGAGCTTCAGATGGGCTTCGCCGCCGCCGAAGAGATGCGTGAAGAGGCGCGAGAAATTCGAGTTCACCTTCTCGAAGGCTTCGAGCATGCGCTCGCGCCCTTCGCGGTTGAGGCTGCCGATGCCCTGGCGGAGCTTCGCGATGGCGCTGACGAGGTCTTCGCGCTCGGTCGTCATCGTCTCGAGCTGTTCGGTCAGTTCGCGCGATTCTTCCTCGGCGCGGAGATTGACGCCGCCGAGGCTTTCGCGCTCGCGCTTCAGGCGGTCGAGCTTGGCGTCGGTCTGTTCGAGCGTCGGCAGTTCGGCGCCCTCTTCGAGGTTGGCTTGCGCCAGCGCCTGGGCCGGCTCGCATTCGAGGACTTCGCGGACGCGGGCTTCCGATTCGGCGAGGCGTTCGCGCGCGCCTTCGACGAGGCCGTCGATGCGGGCGCGTTCCTCGCGCGCTTCGCCGAGATGCGCCTGGAACTCGCGGGCGAGTTTCGCGCAGTCGGATAGCCGGCGTTCCGATTCCGCCAGCGCATCGGCGGCGTGGCTGCGGGTCGCTTCGGCGATGCCGATCAGGTCGAGCAGCGCGTGACGCTTCTCCTCGATCTGGGCGGGAATGCCTTCGAGCGCCTGCAATTCGCCAAGGGCTTCGTCCTGACGTTCCTCGAGCGTCGCGATCTGGCGTTCGGCATTCGTCGCGCGGTGTTCCCACTGGCCGCGTTCCTGCGCGATGACCGAGAGACGCCGTGTGCGGGCTTCGGCCTCGCGGCGCAGGCTTTCGTGCTGGGCGCGGGCTTCGGCGAGCTCGATCCTGAGCGCCGCCACCTGATCGCGGAGATCGTTGGCGCGGTTGCGCAAATCCGCGTCCGGCTGCAATCCGGCGAGAGCGACTTCCGCTTCTTCGAGCGCGCGGGCGGCTTCGCCGTGATCGCCGGTCAGGCGCTCCTGCGCTTCCGTCAAGGCGGCGAGGCGGTTCAACTGCGCCGAGGCCGCGCGCTCGGCGGCGGCAAGCGCGTCGCGGATGCGGTTGTGTTCGGCCTGCGCGTCGCGCTGGGCGCGGCGGGCTTCCTGTTCGGCGGCGAGCGCCTGTTCGGCGGCGACGCGGCTTTGCTCGAAGGCGGCGCGGGCATCGGCGGCGAGATCGCGCGCGCCCTGCAATTCGCCTTCGAGATCGGCGAGACGGTTCCTCTGTTCGAGACGTCGCGCGGCGGCGGTCGGCGCGTCGGCGGCGGCCGTATAGCCGTCCCAGCGCCAAAGAGCGCCCTCGCGCGTGACGAGGCGCTGGCCGGGCTTCAACTCGCGCTGCAGGCGCTTGCCATCGGCGGCATCGACGACGCCGATCTGCGAGAGGCGGCGCGAGAGTGCGTCAGGCCCGCGCACGAATTGCGCAAGCGGCGTCGCGCCGTCGGGCAGCGAGGGCGCGAGATAAAGCGCGGGCAGCGTGTCCCAATGAACGGGCGCAGCGACGTCGCCCGGCACGGCGAGATCGTCGCCAAGGGCGGCACCCAGCGCCGTCTCATAACCATGCTCGACATGCACCGCGTCGATCATCGGCGGCCAGAGGTCGCTTTCATCGACCGCAAGAAGATCGGCGATGGTCTTGGCCTGAGCCGCGAGATCGCCGGCGCGGCGTTCCGACACCTGCATCGGTTCGCGGGCGGCTTTCTCGGCCTCCTGCGCGCGGGTGCGGGCGTCCTCGGCGTCGAGCGCGGCGCGTTCGGCTTCTTCCATGCGTTGCGCCGCCATTTCGAGTTCGCTCGATTGCAGCGCGATTTCGGCCTGCTTTTCGGCGGCGTCGGCGAGCGATGCCTGCTCCACCGCGATTTCGTCGAGCTGGCGCATCAGCTTTTCAATGCGGGCGCGGGCGGCCTCGATGGAGCGTTCGAGGCTCTGGCGTTCGGCGGCGAGACGGGCGATTTCCTGATTGAGGTTGTCGAGTTCGCCTTCGCGCGTCGCGAGGGAGGCTTGCGTTTCCTCGACGCGGGCCTCGGCCATCATCCGCGCTTCGTCCTGACCGTCCGCGGCGGCGTTCAATTCTTCGGATTCCGCGTCGAGACGCTGAATGGCGCTCCGCGTGTCCTCGATCAGATGGCGTTCGCGGGCGAGATCCTGGCTGATCTGATCGAGCCGCGCGGTGAGGCGCTGGGCCTCTTCGCGGGCGCGGGCTTCCTCGGCGTCGAGATTGCCGCGTTCGATAGTGAGGCGATGGAGCTTCGCCGCTTCCTGCGCCTCGGCGTCGCGAAGCCCCGGCAGAACTTCGGCGGCATCCGCTTCGGCGACGCTCGCGGCGGCGGCTTCGCGGGTCAGTTCGGTGACGCGCGCGTCGGTGGCGACGAGGCGGTCTTCCTCGCGCTTCAGCCCCTCGACCGATTGCGTCCACTTCAGATGGAGATGGATCGCTTCCGTCTCTCGGATCTGGCCGGAGAGGTTGCGATAGCGCACGGCCTGTCGCGCCTGGCGCTTCAGGCTCGCGAGCTGGGATTCGAGCTGCGCCACGACGTCGTCGAGGCGCGTGAGGTTGGTTTCGGCGGCCTTCAGCCGAAGCTCGGCCTCGTGGCGGCGCGTATAGAGGCCGGTGATGCCGGCGGCTTCCTCGAGAATGCGGCGGCGGTTGATCGGCTTCGAGGAAATCAACTGCGCGATCTGGCCTTGCCGCACCAGCGCCGGCGAATGGGCGCCGGTGGAGGCGTCGGCGAAGAGGAGCTGCACGTCGCGGGCGCGGACTTCGCGGCCGTTGATGCGATAGGTCGAGCCTTGATCGCGCTCGATCTTGCGCGAGACCTCGATCGTCTCGCAGTCATTATAGGCGGCGGGCGCCGAGCGATCGGCATTGTCGATGACGAGCGTGACTTCGGCATGGTTGCGCGCCGGCCGCCCGGCGGTGCCGGCGAAGATCACGTCTTCCATGCCGGTGCCGCGCATGTTCTTGAACGAGTTCTCGCCCATCACCCAGCGCAGGGCCTCGAGCAGGTTCGACTTGCCGCAGCCGTTCGGTCCCACGACGCCGGTGAGGCCCGGCTCGATGATGAGATCGGTCGTGTCCACGAAGGACTTGAAACCTGAAAGACGCAGCCTGTTGAACTTCACTTTGGTCTCGATCTTTGCTCGAAGTTTGTCCTGATCGGCGAAATACGCCGGTTCGCTTACTGATGCGGCTCAGCCGGTGTCGCTTCGCCGGCCGGGGTCGCCTCGCCGGCAGGTGCGGGCGTCGCGGCCCCTTCGCCGCCGGGCAGATGCTTCTTCAGCGCCGCCTCGAAATCGGCGTAGGGAATGGCGCCTTCGACCTTCTCGCCATTGATGAAGAAGGTCGGCGTCGACCGCACGCCGAATTCCTGTCCGCCACGCTCGGCAACCGTCTTCACATGGTTGAAGATCGTCTGATCCTTCATGCAGGCGTCGAACTTTTCTTCCGAAAAGCCGCCCTGCCGCGCGATGTTCTTCAAGGCTTCCATCGGCGTGTCGACAAAGGCCCATTGCGACTGATTGGCGAAGAGAACCTCGACGAAGCCGAAATAACGCTCGGGCCCCGCGCAATGGGCGAGCATGAAGGCCGCCGTCGCCACCGGATCGAAGGGGAAATCGCGCAGCACCCAATGGACCTTGCCGGTGTCGATGTAGTTCCTCTTCACCTCGGGGAAGGTGTCTTTCGAGAATTCCGCGCAATGCGAGCAGGTGAGCGAGGCATATTCATAGACGGTGACGGGCGCGTTCTTGTCGCCCAGCTCCATGTCGCCGAGCGGACCCGGCACCGCGAGTTCCTTTTCGAAGGCGGAGACGTCGCGCGTGCTGATCGAGGCGGTGTCCAGCGTGTCCTTGTGGCCGAAGGCGCGCCAGGCCCCGTAGCCGAGCGCCGCCACGGCCAGAACGGCCACCACCGCTATCGCGATAACCCGATTTTGATTCACTTTGAGCGATCCCTACAAGATGTTGAGGCATTATGACCCCGGGGGCCGGCCCTCTCAATCAAACCTTTGGGTTGCGCGGGCCCGAGAATCGGGCAACCGGGCACTTGTCCCCAGGATTCTTTGGCCGAGCCGTTCGAGCGCGGATTTGAGCGCCGGCTCGCCGATGGGGTCGAGGCTCCGAACGAGCGCATCCCGCTCGCCTTGCGTGAGCGGACGGAACTTGCGGCGGCGGCTTTTCGGCCGGGGCGGCAGGGGGCCTTGTACCAGTTTCAGTCGGGCGACGGCCGTATATCCATAATATCCGTTGATCCGCTCGACGATCTGGGGCTCCAGATGGCGGATTTCGAGAGCGATGGGCCCGTCGACGCGCACCGTCAGGGTGGCGCTGCCCTGCGGCCCCCGGCCTTCATTGGGCGTCCGGGGGAAAGCGAGCTTTTCAGGCGAGCAATATTCTGCCAGCGCCTCGCCGATGATAGCCGGCCAATGGGCGAGGATATGGCTCTGGCTGAAGCCGCGCTTCCTGAAGATGTCGCGGGTGATCGCGGGTACGCGCGCGCCGATGGGCGGCGTCTGGTAGCGCATCGGGGCGATGGGGCGGCCATATCGGGTCATGGCCCATTCTGACTCGAAAACGGGCAGGGAGCGATTCCCCTTGTCGCCCCGGCCTCGCCGCCCCAACCCCACCTTGTCATCCCGGGCTTGTCACTTTGATCCTGGATTTTGTCACCCCGACCTTGTGCCGGGGCCCAGGGGCCGCTTGCTCCGAGCTTGTTGCCCGTGGGTCCCGGGACGAGCCCGGGATGACATCCATGTTGTTGAAGCGACGGGTCGGATTGACGCGGACGTGGCATTCGCGCGATGAGTGACGGATGGCCAAACGGTCCCTCAACTTGAAGAGCGAAGCTCCCTCCGTCGCGCAACGGCTGCTCGGTTGGTACGACATCCATGCGCGGGTCCTGCCCTGGCGGTCGCGGCCGGGCGTGTTCGCCGATCCTTACGCGGTCTGGCTCTCCGAGATCATGCTGCAGCAGACGACGGTCGCTGCCGTCGG
>NZ_DATKFR010000385.1:0-2683 GCF_035511255.1 Parvibaculum sp. | reverse complement strand
CAATTCCCCGAGATCGTCGATTTCTGGCTGCCGCCCGAGGGCTGCTCCTACCGCATCGCCGTCATCTCGATGAAGAAGGCCTATCCCGGCCACGCCAAGCGCGTGATGATGGGCGCCTGGTCCTATCTGCGCCAGTTCATGTACACGAAATGGCTGATCGTCGTGGACGACGACATCGACGCGCGCGACTGGAAGGACGTGATGTGGGCGATCTCGACCCGCATGGACCCGGTGCGCGACGTAACGCTGATCGAAGGCACGCCCATCGACTATCTCGACTTCGCGAGCCCCGAGTCCGGCCTCGGCGGCAAGATCGGCCTCGACGCCACCAACAAATGGCCGCCCGAAACGAAGCGCGAATGGGGCACGCAGATCCGCATGGACCAGCAGGTCATCGACGAGGTGACGCGTAAATGGTCCTCGCTCGGCCTCCCCGGCACGGGCAAGCCGATCTGGAAGTGACAAGCGCCGACGCGTCCTTACGCAGGGCGCAGGATCTCTATGTCCCGCGATTTCAGAAGTAGAAGATCGCTTGCTTCAACAGGAAGATTCAGAAATTTCCGCCGCAGGAGCCCTTCAATTTCCTCTCTGTGTTTCATGAAGCATTCCAGATATTTCCTCGTGTGACCGCGTTCGGCGAAATGATCGTCGATCGCTTCTCGACTGACCGCGCAAGAAATGCGCTTCCCGGCTGAGAGACCCTCGAAAACAACAATGCCTCTCATGGCGTCGTAACGCGCCGGGGGCGCATCGAATCTCAAATCGAGCCGTGGCACGATTGCGCGCCGTTTCTCTATGACTTCAAGGATCATGTCCCTGACTTTTGCGTCAATGGCACCGAGCCCCTCGCAAAGGAGATTTCTCCATGTTTTACCGCGGTTCCACGCTTCGTCCCACACGCGTTTCAGTTCCCCCGGCTGACGTTGGGTAAGCAATTGCAGGAGAGCTTCCGCCTGAATGATGTCCTTTATTTTTTTCGCATCCCCCGCTTTCCGTCTTTGGGCGATGATTAGCTTGTGCAACGCGAAGCGATGCGGACTAGGGACATGGACATATATGCCGTTTCCATGGAGAACGACGGCCGACTCGGGCTCGTGGATGAGGAAATCTAGAAAGCGCAAGGGAAAGCCGTCAGTCCCAAGCGCGGGAAGCCGCTGAGGCTTGCCGGTTGCCGCGCCCTGATTAGGCGTTAGAAAGTCGACCCCCACGCCGCTATCGTTGACGTAGTTCGTGCTGCGCCGACCATCGACTATGTCTGGAATGGCCCGGAAGCTGGGATCGATCGCCCTGAGGACGTCAAGCATCGGCGGCGTGGTATCTTCTATAGCCACCGAGACAGTCGTGTATTGGGCAATGTCGACATCGCCCGTTTGCATGGAGGCGCGTGGAAGTCTTGTTCCGAGCATAGCCGAATAGGTCTGATAGGCGGACGTACCGACCATCACGCTGCGGAGCCGAAACACACCCGCCCGCGCGAGGGCTGCGATGATGTTTCCAATCATCCTTTGGGGAGCGGGCAAATAAGCAGACCTCACCAGTGCCGAGACGATGGAACGGCGGTCCTTCTCGTCGTCGCGCGCTTGCCGATGATGAGCGATGCGCTCGAGCAGCTCCGGCGTTTCAGGCCCCACATATTTTTGTTCGCGACCCGACGGAGTCTTGGCCTGGAAATACCAATAGGTCCGGCCACTAACGATCTTGGACACGAAAGTACCATCTTCCGCGAACGCCTCTTCGAAAGCCGCGTTGGCGCAACGGTCGAGCAGATCGGCATAGGCCGTCTGCATTGTCAGCGAAATATCGGGCGTTTTCATTTGTCTTATACTCAATTTGCAATTTGCGTATAACATAGACTCATGTTCATCGCAAGAAGCGTTATACGCAATCCGCGATTTGCGTATAACGCGCGCACCTCACCATAAGCCCCGCCCCCGGCACATCTCTTGCTCCGCTTCGGCCGAAGCCTGCGTCACATCTCCCGTCGTTAATCTTTCCGAAAGCATGACGGCGGACACTCGACGCGGGACGACAGCGATTGAGCGGGGACGGCGTGGAACCCAGTCGAGTGTTGCGTATGGCGTTTGTGCTGGGGTTTGCCGCTTCGCTGGCGATGCCCGCAACGGCGCGCGATGTCGGCGCCAGCATCTCCGCGCCGGCCACCATGCCCATCGGCCCGCAGGTCGAGGCGCCCTACGGCTTCGTCGATTTCTGCACGCGCGACCCGGCGCCCTGCCGCCTGCATGCCACCGAAATCACCAACATCCGCCTCACGCCTGAGCATCGCGCGACGCTCGAACGCGTCAATACGGACGTGAACCGCCTTCCGCAGATCACCGATCTCGATAATTACGGCGTCGTCGAATACTGGTCCTATCCAAACAAGCGCGGCGGGGACTGCGAAGACCTCGCCCTTGAAAAACAACGCCGTCTCGTTGCGATGGGCTTCCCCGAAAACGCGCTGCTGCTCGCCGTCGTGCGCCAGAGAAACGGCGAAGGTCACACCGTGCTCGTCGCCGAGACGGATCGCGGCGAATTCGTGCTTGATAATCTCGAGCCCGCGATCCTTGCCTGGTCGGACGTCTCCTACACCTGGCGCAAACGCCAGTCGCGCCTCGCCTCCGGTGTCTGGGAGAGCGTCGAACCCGGTGCGGCCCGCATCGCCGACGCCATGAAGCAGCGCGAC
>NZ_DATKFR010000384.1:0-3220 GCF_035511255.1 Parvibaculum sp. | reverse complement strand
GCCGGCCGCGACATTGACCGAGGCTATGACGCCATCGGCCGCCGCCGCAAGCGTCTGTTCCATCTTCATGGCTTCCATGACGACGAGGCCCATGCCCTTCTTCACATGGGCGCCGGCCTCCACCAACACGGCGACGATCTTGCCGGGCATGGGCGACCTCAACGCACCCGTGTCGCCCTCTCCCGCCACGTCGACATCGAGCGGATCGGGAATCGCGAATTCATAAGCCGCGCCCCTGTGGATCACGGTGAAGCCTTTCGGGGTCGGCACATAGCCCGCCTTGACGCGCATGCCGTTGACCGTCGCGGCGATCCCGCCTCCGTCGTTCAGCGTGCCATCCGCGACATGCTCCACGCCCTCATGCATGAAGCGCCAGCCCTGCCCCTCGGGCGTTGCGCGAACCGCCAGAGCCTCGTCCCCGAACGAGAGGTTCAGCATCTCGCTCCGTTGTCCACCCAGCGTCCAGCCGTCGGACGCTGCCCAGGGCGACCAGGGCTCGCGGGTGCGGGCTTGCGCCCTGCGCCCCGCACCGGCGCGCGCGGCAAGATGGCCGACCAGCGCGGCTCCCAGCACATGGGCGTCGAGCGTCCGCGCCGGCACCAGCGCGTCGAGATGACGGTCGATGAAACCGGTATCGATGTCGGCGTTCCGAAAGGCCTCGTGCCCCATGACTTCCGCGAGGAAAGCAAGATTGGTGCGCGGGCCCACGACCTCCATGTCGAGCAGGAAGCGCCGCAGCTTTGCCAGCGCGACGTCGCGGCTTTCGCCATGCGCGATGATCTTGCCGATCATCGGGTCGTAGAACATCGAGACCTCGTCGCCCTCCTCCACGCCCATGTCGGCGCGGATGCCTTCGTCCTTCGGCAGCCGCAGCCGTACGAGCTTGCCGGTCGAGGGGAAGAACTTCTTCGCTGGGTCCTCGGCGTAAAGGCGCACCTCCACCGCATGATCGTTCAGCGGAATCTCGCCCTGCGTCATCGGCAGCTTTTCGCCCGCCGCAACGCGCAACTGCCATTCGACGAGATCGGTGCCGGTGATCGCCTCGGTCACCGGATGCTCGACCTGAAGTCGCGTGTTCATTTCCATGAACCAGAAGGCATCGGCGCGGAGCCCTTGCGAGCCATCGGCGATGAACTCGACCGTGCCCGCGCCGCGATAGCCGATGGCCTTCGCCGCCGCCACCGCCGCCTCGCCCATCGCGCGGCGCATCTCCTCCGGCATGCCGGGGGCCGGCGCTTCCTCGATCACCTTCTGGTGGCGGCGCTGCAGCGAGCAATCGCGCTCATGGAGATAGACGGCGTTGCCATGCGCATCGGCAAAAACCTGGATCTCGATGTGGCGCGGCCGTGTCACATATTTCTCGATCAGCACGCGTTCGTCGCCAAAGGCTGCGCCCGCCTCGCGCTGCGCGCTCTTCAACTCCTTCTCGAACGACGCCGCATCGTCGACGCGGCGCATGCCCTTGCCGCCGCCGCCCGCCACCGCCTTGATAAGCACGGGATAGCCGATCTTCTGCGCCTCACCTTCGAGGAAACGTGGATCCTGCTCCGCCCCATGATAGCCCGGCACCACGGGCACGCCGGCCTTTTCCATCAGCGCCTTGGCGGCGTCTTTCAGCCCCATCGCCTTGATGGCCGAAGCCGGTGGCCCGACGAAAATCAGCCCCGCCTTCTTGCAAGCTTCCGCGAAGGCGACATTCTCGGAGAGGAAGCCGTAACCCGGATGGATCGCCTCGGCGCCCGAACGCTTCGCCGCCTCGATGATCTTCTCGATGACGAGATAGGACTCCTTCGCCGCCGCCGGGCCGATATGGACGGCATCATCCGCCGCGCGCACATGATAGGCGCCGGCATCGGCATCCGAATAGACGGCAACGGTCCGAAGCCCCATGCGCTTCGCCGTGCGCATGACCCGTGCCGCGATCTCGCCGCGATTGGCGATGAGGAGGGAGGAGAACATCAGATGTTCCTCCGTGCGCCGTCAGTCTTATCTCCCCCTTGAGGGGGGAGGTCGACGCGCGAAGCGCGGCGGGTGGGGGTGAAGACACGGGCGAGAGTCTTTCGAAGAAGCCCCCCCACCCTACCCTCCCCCTCAAGGGGGGAGGGAATTTGATTCCGAATATGACTCATGTTTTCCCCCTCACATCCGGAACACGCCGAAGCGTGTTTCCGGTACGGGTGTGTTCAAACTCGCGGAGAAGGCGAGCGCCAGCACGCGGCGGGTTTCGCGCGGCGTGATGATGCCGTCGTCCCAGAGCCGCGCGGTGGCGAAATAGGGATGGCCTTCCTTTTCGTATTGCGCGCGGATCGGCGACTTGAAGGCGTCCTCTTCTTCGGGACTCCACGCCTCGCCCCGCGCTTCCATGCCCTCGCGCTTCACCGTCGCGAGCACGCTCGCCGCCTGTTCGCCGCCCATCACCGAGATGCGCGCATTGGGCCAGGTGAAGAGGAAGCGTGGGCTGTAGGCCCGGCCGCACATGCCGTAATTGCCGGCCCCGTAGGAACCGCCGATGACCAGCGTGATCTTCGGCACGTCGGCGCAGGCGACCGCCGTCACCATCTTGGCGCCGTCCTTGGCGATGCCGCCCGTCTCGTATTCGCGGCCGACCATGAAGCCCGCGATGTTCTGGAGGAAGAGCAGCGGGATGCGGCGCTGGCAGCAGAGCTCAACGAAATGCGCGACCTTGAGCGCCGACTCCGAAAAGAGAATGCCATTGTTGGCGACGATGCCTATGGGCATGCCGTGGAGATGTGCGAAGCCTGTGACGACGGTCGTGCCGTAAAGCGCCTTGAACTCGTCGAACTCGGAGCCATCGACGAGCCGCGCGATCACCTCGCGCACATCGTACTGGATCGAGAGCGCATGCGGCACGACGCCGTCGAGCTCCGCCTCGTCGTAAAGCGGGGCGACGGGCTCGCGCAGCGGTATGTTCACGTTCTTCTGCCGGTTGAGCGTCGAGGCGATCTGGCGGGCGATGGCGAGCGCATGGTTGTCGTCCATCGCGTAATGATCGGTGACGCCGGATTTGCGTGAATGGACGTCCGCGCCGCCGAGATCTTCAGCCGTCACGATCTCGCCGGTCGCCGCCTTCACCAGCGGCGGGCCGCCGAGAAAGATCGTGCCCTGCTTCCTGACGATGATCGTCTCGTCGGACATGGCGGGCACATAGGCGCCGCCCGCTGTGCAGGACCCCATGACGACGGCGATCTGCGGGATGCCC
>NZ_DATKFR010000383.1:0-2883 GCF_035511255.1 Parvibaculum sp. | reverse complement strand
CGTGATCGCCGGCGCGCCGCCATTCTGAGTCCCCCCGGTATCAGGCCCGTCGCTATAAAGATCGAATTCGCCGTGCTCGCCCGGTGAACGATAGCCGTAAGGATGTCCCCACGGATCGACGAGGCTCGTCTTCTTCTTGACATAGGGACCGTTCCAGCTGTCGACGCCGGCCGGCGCCGCGACGAGCGCCGAGAGGCCTTCCTGCGTGTTCGGATAACGGCCGACATCGAGCTTGTAGAGATCGAGCGCGGAAGAGAGGCTTTCGACCTGCGTATGCGCCGCGCTGACCTTGGCGCTGGCGAGATATTTGAGCACCTGCGGCGTCGCGATCGCCGTCAGTAGCGCGAGAATGGCCAGCACGACCAGAAGCTCGATCAGCGTGAAGCCGTCCTCGCCGCTCCGCCTGGCTTTCTCGCCCTCGTCTCTCATGCGCCCCCGCCCCATTCAAAATGCCAGATCGTTGACGCTGAGAATGGCAATCAGCATCGATCCGATCAGCCCCGCGACAATCATACCCAGAAATACGGTCAGAAGCGGAACAAGAAGTGCGAGCAGCCGCTCGATCGTGTGCTTGACCGCATTCTCCAGAAGATCGGCGAGTCTCAGAAGCATCTCGTCGAGCCGCCCCGTCTCCTCGCCGACGCGGATGAGATCGAGCGCCATCGGCGGAAAGAAGGAAGACCGCGACAGCCTGCCGGCAAGCCCCTCGCCCTCGCGAAGGCCGACCGCCGTCTCGCCGACCGCCGCCGCGATCGCGCTGTTCGACAGGGTGTCTCCCGTGATGCCGAGCGCGACGGGAAGCGTCACGCCGTTCCCGAGCAGGGTCCCGAGCGTCCGGCTGAACCGCTCCGTCTCCATCTTGATCAGGAGATCGCCGAAAAGCGGCAGACGCAGCAACAGAATATCCCATTGCTTGCGGAAAGCGGGCCGTTCGAGGGCGCGACGAAACCACACCGCCCCGGCCGCCGCGGCGAGAAGCAAAATCCACCAGGTCGCGCCGAGAACATCGCCGAGGCCCATCACGATCCGGGTCGCGAGCGGCAGGCTTTTTCCGGCATCCTGAAAGAGCGGCTCGAATTGCGGCAGCACGACGAGCAGAATGACCGCGATCGAGAGCCCCGCCGTGGCGAGCAAGATCGCCGGATAGACGAGCGCCGAGGCAATCGCCTCGCGAACGGCTTGGGCACGGGCGAGATATTCGGCGAGACGCCGCAGGGTCGCTTCGAGATTGCCGCCCATCTCGCCGGCGCGGACCATGTTGACATAGAATTTCGGAAAGGCCGGATCGGTCGCGAGCGCGTCCGCAAAGCTCGCGCCGTCCTTGAGGCGGGCAAGCGCGCCGCCGAGCGGCTGGGCGAGGTTGCGCGTCTCGCCGAGCCCGATCAGAATCTGCAGGGCGCGATCGAGCTCCAGGCCGGCATGGATCAGCGTCGCGAGTTCCTGCGTCGCGATGGCGAGATCGCGCGTCGAAGGTCCGCGCTTCGGCAGGAGGTCGGCGTGAAGCCAGCGCTGCCAGCCGGCAGCCTCTGCCTCCGTCGCCGAAATCGGAAAATGCCCCTGTTCGCGCAGCCACTCGATCACGGCCCTTTCGGACACCGCCTCGAGCGTTCCGTTGACCACCGCACCGGTCGCGCTCAGCGCCTTGTAGCGGAAGCTCGCCATCAGACCTCGCGTGTCACGCGCAAGACTTCCTCGACCGTCGTCTCGCCCGCCAGCACCTTCTTCAGCCCGTGAAAATGCATGGTCTGCATGCCGTCCTCGATCGCCGCCTTGCGGATGAGGCCCGCTTCGGCATGCGCGAGAACAAGCTGACGCAGCCTGTCGGTCATCGTCAGGACTTCGAGAACGGAGCTGCGGCCGAGATAGCCCGTATGGCTGCAATGGGCGCAGCCGGTCGCGCGGTAAAGCGTGACGGTCCGTCCCGCCGCAAACGCGCCGAGGCCCAGCCGCTCCATCATTTCGGGCAAGGCCTCGTAAGGCTGCCGGCAATGCGTGCAAAGCCTGCGCACGAGACGCTGCGCCGCGATGCCGTTGATAGTCGAGGTCAGCAGATAATCCTCGACGCCCATGTCGAGAAGCCGCGTGACCGCGCTCGCCGCATCGTTGGTGTGGAGCGTCGAGAGAATGAGATGGCCCGTCAGCGCCGCCTGCACCGCGATCTCGGCGGTTTCGAGATCGCGGATTTCGCCGATCATCATGATGTCCGGGTCCTGGCGCAGGAAGGAGCGCAGGGCCGTCGCGAAGGTGAGGCCGATCTGCGGCTTCACCTGAACCTGATTGATGCCCTTGAGCTGGTATTCGACCGGATCCTCGATGGTGAGGATCTTCTTGTCCGGCGTGTTGAGTTCGAGAAGCGAGGTGTAGAGCGTCGTCGTCTTGCCGCTGCCGGTCGGCCCCGTCACCAGCAAGATGCCGTGCGGCCGGTCGAGCACGTCGCGGAAGGCGCCGAGAATCTCGTCGTCGAAACCGAGCGCCGCAAAATCGAGCTTCAGACTGCCGCGATCGAGAATGCGCAGCACGACGCTTTCGCCGTGAATGGTCGGCGTCGTCGAGACGCGGAAATCGATGTCCTTGCCACGCACGGCGAGACGAATGCGCCCGTCCTGCGCGAGGCGCCGCTCGGCAATATTGAGTTTCGCCATGATCTTGATGCGCGAGATGACGGCCGACGACAGACGCTGCGGCGGCGACTCGACCTCCTGCAACACGCCGTCGACGCGGTAGCGCACGCGCAATTCGCCGTCCATCGGCTCGATATGGATGTCGGAGGCGCGCGCCTCGACGGCGCGGGTGATCAGCAGATTGACGAGGCGGATGACGGGCGCCTCGCTCGCAATGTCCTTCAGCCGCTCGACATCGTCGGAGGGATCGTAGGCATGCGCC
>NZ_DATKFR010000382.1:0-4889 GCF_035511255.1 Parvibaculum sp. | reverse complement strand
TCTCTATGACAACGCGCTGTTCCACACGGAGGTGAAAAACCTGACATGGGACAATGAGAACGCGCGCTGGGTGATCGAGACCAATCGCGGCGACCGCTTCACCGCCGACTATGTCGGCATGGGCACCGGCCCCCTGCACGTTCCGAAGCTGCCCGGCATCCCGGGTATCCAGTCCTTCAAGGGTCATTCCTTCCATACGAGCCGTTGGGATTACGACTATACCGGCGGCGACCCGAAGGGCGCGCTGATGGAAAAGCTCGCCGACAAGCGCGTCGCCATCATCGGCACGGGCGCAACGTCCGTGCAGGCCGTGCCGCACCTCGCCAAGGCCTGCGGGACGCTTTATGTGATCCAGCGCACGCCCTCATCGGTCGACGTACGCGCCAACAAGCCGCTCGACCCGGAATGGTTCGCCTCCATCGCAACGCCCGGCTGGCAGAAGCGGTGGCTCGAAAACTTCACCGCCAATCAGGGCGGTGACGTGGTGGAAGAAGATCTGGTGCAGGACGGCTGGACCGATCTCTCTCGCCGCATCCGCGCCAAGATCATGGAGCTGCCGCGCGATAAGATGACGCCCGCCAACATGATGGCGGCTTTCGAGGATTCCGACTTCGAGAAGATGGAAGAAATCCGCGCCCGCGTGGATTCGATCGTCGAGGACCATGCGACGGCGCAAAACCTCAAGGCCTGGTACCGCCAGCTTTGCAAGCGTCCCTGCTTCCACGACGCCTATCTGCAATCCTTCAATACGCCCGGCACGCATCTCATCGACACGGACGGCAAGGGCGTCGAGAAGATCACGGAAAAAGGCGTCGTCGTCGCCGGCGTCGAATATGAAGTCGATTGCATCATCTATGCGTCGGGCTTTGAAGTCGGCACGGAGCACACCCGCCGTGCGGGTTTCGACGTCACCGGCCGCGACGGCCTGAAGCTTTCCGAGGCCTGGTCCGAGGGCATGCGCTCCAAGCACGGCATCCATGTTCACGGCTTCCCCAACGCCTTCCTCGTGCAGCCGACGCAGGGCGCGAACCTCATTTCCAACGTGCCGCACAACCTCACCGAGGCGGGCGAAACCATCGCCGCCATCGTTTCCCACGCGCAAAAGACCGGCGCGAAGGAAATCGAGGTGACGAAGGAAGCGCAGGATGAATGGGTGGCGCTCCTGCTCACCGGCGTCCCCCGCATGATCGGCTCGCCCGACTGCACGCCCGGCTATTACAACAATGAAGGCCAGACCGCCGGACCGGCGGCCAAATACAATGTCGGCTATCCGGCAGGGGCGACCGCCTATTTCCGCTATCTGAACGAGTGGCGGAACTCCGGAAAGTTCGAAGGTCTCGCTTTCCGCTGAAGTCTGCAGACGAAAGCGCCGGAACCGATTCAACGGTTCCGGCGCTGACGCCAGGTCAGACCCTGATATTCGTCTGCCTGAAAGGCTTACTCGGCTGCGGCCGTCGCCCGCGCGGCGACGCTTTCAATATGCTTCCGCCGCGCGTCGAATTCGCGCGCGATGAAGTCATCATTCGACTGCATCGCCTCGACATCCTGCTCGGCATATTCGATCACGCCCATATCCTCGTATCCCTTGCGGATGCGTGTACCCCAGAGCCCGACATCCTTGACGATCGGCACGATGCGCTGGAAGAGCGACGAACGGAACTTCGTCATGAAGCCCGAGTGATACATGTGCTCGGCGCATTGCACCGGATCGAGGCCGAGATTCTGCCAGACCTCGACGGCATCGAAACGATCGCGCATCAGATAGCTCGCCTCGAGCAGGAACTCCTCGCGCTCGTCGCGTTCCTTCTCGCTGAGCTGCGGATAGTAGTCGCGCAGCGCAAGACGACCGAAGGCGACGTGGCGCGCCTCGTCCTGCATCACATAGGCGTTGACGGAGGCCGCCAGCGGGTTCTGCGCGTGGTCGCGGATCTGCGCGAAGGCGGCAAGCGCGAGGCCTTCGATCACGACCTGCATGCCGAGATAAGTCATGTCCCAGCGGCTGTCGCGCAACGTCTGGTCGATCAGCGTCTTGAGGGGCGGCGTCATCGGATAGGCGATCGCGAATTTCGAAAGCAGCATCTTGTAGCTCTCGACATGCCGCGCCTCGTCGATCACCTGCGTCGAGGCGTAGAACTTCGAATCCATGTCGGGCACCTGCGTCACGATCTTCGCGGTGCAGATCAGCGCGCCCTGCTCGCCCTGCATGAACTGCGAGAGCTGCCAGGCCTGGAAGTGCTTGCGCACATTGGCCTTCTCCTTGCGCGACATCGTCTCGAACTGCGCCATGCCGTTGATCGGCAGCATCTCGTCGGGCAATTGCTCGGGATTGTCCTCGTCGAGCTCCTGGGACCAGTCGATGCGGGTCTTGGCGTCCCACTGCATCTCCTTGCCCTTCTGGTAGAGCCCCATCATCGCCGTGCGTTCGGGGTCGTAATTCCAGTTGAACATGGCGTCGTAATTCTGCGGCACGTCCCAATGGCTGCCATCAAGCGCGATCGCATACATATTTCTGAAGCTCATCCGGTCCTCCTCCCAAAGGCCAATGCGGAGTTAAACTCCGCAATATCGAAAGCCTAGCTCCATCCGAACTGGTCGAAAAGGGGTTTTGGTCACAAAGGCCACGATTGCTGCACTGCAAAAATTCCTTGCATCCCATACGGCAAGCCCCAATGATCCGGCAAAACGGCCTAACGGCGCCGCATCCACACGGGATTGGGATAAAAAGGATCGTGGTTTTCCGACGAGCGTTTGAATGACGCCGGAAACCCCGGGGGCACGAGCGAGGACAGAGTATGGCGAAGACCGAGATGGCGGCCGCGGCCGTGAGCGACAATCCCCTTCCGAAGAAGGATCTCTACGAAGTCGGAGAGATTCCGCCTTTGGGCCATGTGCCCGCGAAGATGTATGCCTGGACGATCCGCCGCGAACGCCACGGCCCGCCCGAACAGGCGATGCAGGTCGAGGTCGTGCCCACCTGGGAGCTCGACAGCCACGACGTGCTCGTTCTCGTGATGGCCGCCGGCGTCAATTACAACGGCGTCTGGGCGGCGCTCGGCACGCCCATCTCCGTCTTCGACGTCCACAATATCCCCTATCACATCGCGGGCTCCGACGCGTCGGGCATCGTCTATGCGGTCGGCTCGAAGGTCACGCGCTGGAAGGTCGGCGACGAGGTCGTCATCCATTGCAACCAGGACGACCATGACGACGAGGAATGCAATGGCGGCGATCCCATGTTGTCGCCGACACAGCGCATCTGGGGTTACGAGACGCCGGATGGCTCCTTCGCGCAATTCTGCCGCGTGCAGTCGCAGCAGCTGATGAAGCGCCCCCAGCATCTCACCTGGGAGGAGAGCGCCTGTTACACGCTGACGCTCGCCACCGCCTATCGCATGCTGTTCGGCCATCGTCCGCATACGCTCGAACCGGGGCAGAACGTGCTCGTCTGGGGCGCCTCGGGCGGCCTTGGCTGTTTCGCCGTGCAGCTCTGCGCGACGGCGGGTGCGCATGCGATCGGCGTCATTTCGGACGAGAGCAAGCGCGACTATGTCATGTCGCTCGGCGCCAAGGGCGTCATCAACCGCAAGGATTTCGACTGCTGGGGCCAGCTCCCGAAGGTCAACTCGGCCGAGTTCAACGACTTCATGAAGGAAGCGCGCAAGTTCGGCAAGGCGATCTGGGACATCACCGGCAAGGGTGTCGATCCCGACATCGTCTTCGAACATCCGGGCGAGGCGACCTTCCCGGTCTCCTGCATGGTCGCCAAGCGCGGCGGCATGATCGTCTTCTGCGCCGGGACGAGCGGCTTCAACATCACTTTCGACGCGCGTTTCGTCTGGATGCGGCAGAAGCGCATCCAGGGCTCGCATTTCGCGCATCTGAAGCAGGCCTCCGCCGCGAACCAGCTCGTCATCGAGCGCCGCATCGATCCGGGCCTGTCGGAAGTCCTCTCATGGGACGAGATTCCGAAGGCCCATATGAAGATGTGGAAGAACGAGCACCTGCCCGGCAACATGGCCGTGCTCGTCTCTGCCAAGCGCGCCGGCCTGCGCACCTATGAGGACGCGATCGAAGCCGGCAACGGCTAGCCGAAGAGCGTCATCGCGCCGCGCGCCGTCACGTACAATCCGACCGCGACCACAATGACCGCGAAGACCCGCGCGAGCAGGGCCTTGCGCGTGGCAAGCCGGCCTGCGAGCGCCGTTCCGAGAAGCGCACCCGCGACGCCGCCTGCGAGCAGCAGCGCGGCGATGTGCCAGTCGACGAGGCCCGACATCGCATAGCTTGCCGCGGTCGCGAGGCCGAAGGCCGCGACCGAAACGAGCGACGAGCCGACCGCATTGAGGATCGGCATGTCGGTCGCATTGATGAGGCCGGGCACGATCAGGAAGCCGCCGCCGATGCCGAAGAAGCCGGACAGCGCGCCGACGCCGAGCCCATAGGCGACGAGCGAAGGGAGCAATTTCCGTGCGCTCGCCTGATCGAGATGGACGTCGGGATTGCCGCCTGCGCTTTTGCGCAGGAACATCGAGACGCCGACGCCAATCATGACGAGACCGAAGAGAAAGAGAAGAAACTCGCCGCCAATCGCCTTGCCGAGCTTCGCCCCGGCGAAGGCGCCGGCGACGCCCGATGCGGCGAAGACCAGCGCACAAGGCCATTTGACCGTCTTCGCCCGCGCATGAAGAAGAACGCCCGTGAGCGCATTGGCGGCGACCGCGACCGCACTGGTGCCGATCGCGATATGGGGCGAGGCGACGCCGACCACATAGATCAGCAGCGGCACGGCGAGGATCGAGCCGCCGCCGCCGATGAGGCCGAGCGTCAGCCCGATGAGCCCGCCCGAGACCAGCGTCAGAAAATCGGCGGCGGCGAACATGATCGTTGCT
>NZ_DATKFR010000381.1:0-2988 GCF_035511255.1 Parvibaculum sp. | reverse complement strand
GAAACTCGCCCGCGAATTCGGCATGACGCATTTCGTCAATCCGAAGGACATTCAGGGCGATCTCGTCGCGCATCTCGTGGAACTGACGGGCGGTGGCGCGGATTACAGCTTCGAATGCATCGGGAATGTGAAGACGATGCGGCAGGCGCTGGAATGCTGCCATCGCGGCTGGGGCGTCTCGACGGTGATCGGCGTCGCGGGCGCGGGGCAGGAAATTTCGACGCGGCCGTTCCAGCTCGTGACGGGCCGCGTCTGGAAGGGCTCGGCCTTCGGCGGCGCGCGCGGCCGCACCGACGTGCCCAGGATCGTCGACTGGTACATGGACAAGAAGATCAACATCGACGATCTCATCACGCACAAGTTGCCGCTCGAACGGATCAACGAAGGTTTCGACCTGATGCATGAGGGCAAGTCGATCCGCTCCGTCGTGGTCTATTGAGGAATGAATCTTTTGCCTCCCCCCTTGAGGGGGAGGTCGATCAGCGAAGCTGATCGGGTGGGGGGTCTTCTTCGCGAGACTCTTTTCTGCTGCTCTCCCCCCTCCCAACCCTCCCCCTCAAGGGGGGAGGGCTTTTAAGACGATGGGAGGACTTGATTGCAAAACGCAGACATCCGCCTCGTCGCGCCGAATGCAGAGCTGCTCGACAGCTATGCGGCGGCGCTGCGGTCGGGTTGGTCTCCCAATACGATGCGCGATGTGAGCGCCGACGAACTCGCCGCCGTCGAGGATGATCCGGAAGAGTTTCTGCGCGACCTGAACGACGAGACGGGCATGGTCGAGCTTGCGGACGGGCGGCGGGAGCCGCGTCTGCCGTTCCGGCTTTTCTGGATATGGGACGGCGAATTCTGCGGTTCGATCGGACTGCGCTACCGGCCGGGCAGCGAAGATCTGCCACCGCATGTGCCGGGGCATATCGGTTATACGATCGTGCCCTGGAAGCGGCGGCGGGGGTATGCGACGCGGGCGCTTGCAATGATGCTGCCGGTGGCGCGGGCGGAGGGGCTGCCGCGCGTGCTGGTCAGCTGCGACGCGGATAACGAGGCGTCGAAGAAAGTCATTCTCGCCAATGGCGGCGAACTTATCGGCCTGACGCCGCGCGACCCGGAGACGGGCAAGCCGAAGCTCAGCTACTGGATCAAGACCTGAAGTCCACGAGGTATCATGTCCATCGAGATCATCGAATCCCATCGCTGCTTTTCAGGCACGCTCCATGTCTGCCGTCACTCGTCGGCTGCGACGGGAACGCAGATGCGCTTTTCGGCCTATGTGCCCGACGGCGACGGCCCTTTCCCGGTCGTGACCTTTCTCTCCGGCCTCACCTGCACGGAAGAAAACTTCACCGTGAAGGCGGGCGCCTACAAGAAGGCGTCGGCGCTGAAGCTCGTCGTCATCGCGCCGGACACGAGCCCGCGCGGGGAGGGCGTCGCCGACGATCCGGACTACGATCTGGGGCAGGGCGCGGGCTTTTACGTCGACGCGACACAGGCGCCCTGGGCGCCGCATTTCAGGATGGAGAGCTACATCGCGCAGGATCTGCAGGAGGTCGTCGCGCAGAATTTTCCCGCCGACATGATGCGGCAGGGGATCACCGGCCATTCGATGGGTGGTCACGGCGCGCTGACGCTGGCGCTGAAATATCCCTCGCTCTTCCGCTCGGTTTCGGCCTTCGCGCCGATCGTCTCTCCGACGCGCTGCCCCTGGGGACAGAAGGCCTTCACCGCCTATCTCGGAGAGGATCGCGACGCATGGGCCGCGCATGACGCGACGCTTCTGATCGAGGCGGGGGCCGCGAAAGGCCATTACGAAAAAATCCTCGTCGATCAGGGGGCGGCCGACAAGTTCATCGCGGAACAGTTGAAGCCGGAGCTTCTCGAGGAGGCCTGCGAAAAGGCCGGGCAGAAGCTGGTGCTGCGCCGACAGCCCGGCCACGACCATTCCTATTTCTTCATCCAGACCTTCATCGACGACCACATCGCCTTTCATGCGGCGGCGCTTCTCGCGTCATGAGTTCGCACGTGAGTGAAGTGGATGTTGCGGTCGTCGGCGCGGGCGCAGCCGGCATCGGCGCCGCGCGGCGCGCCCGCGATTACGGTCTCTCTTTCGTGCTTCTCGAAGCGAAGGATCGCATCGGCGGGCGCTGCCACACCGATACGACATCGCTCGGCGCGACGTGGGATCGTGGCGCGCATTGGCTGCATTCGGCGGCGGTCAATCCGTTGACGCGGGTCGCCGAAGCGCTGGGGCATCCTTACCTGAAACGCGAGAGCTTTACGGACCGACATCTCCATCTCGGAACGCACCTGGCGACGGACGAGGAAAAGCGCGACTACGAAAAATCGATAGATGCGGCTTTCGACGCCGTCGAGGCGCTGGGCGAGGCGGGCCGCGACGTGGCCGTCGTCGAGGCGCTCGATCGAAAGGGGCGCTGGTATCGCCTCATCGAGCATGTGCACGAAGCGATCAGCGGCTTCCCGCCGGAGAGGATTTCGGCGGTCGATCTCCATCGCTATTACGACAGCGGCGAGAACTGGCCGCTCCTTCGCGGTTACGGCGCGTTGGTGGAGGCAATGGGCGCGCATCTACCTGTGTCGCTCGAAACGCCGGTGACGGCGATCGACTGGAGCGGGCAGGGCGTCGCCGTCGAAACGCCGAAAGGTAGGCTCAAAGCGAAGGCCGTCATCGTCACGACGTCGACCAATGTGCTGGCGCGCGGGCTCATCCGCTTCACGCCCGCGTTGCCTCCGCGATTGCAGGCAGCCCTCGAAGGCGTGCCGACGGGCGCCGCGAACAAGGTCGCGATCAAATTCTCGCGCGACGTCTTCGGACTGCCCGATACGAGCTACGGCTCGCTGATGGACGAACGCGATCCGGCGCGCCATGCGGTGAGCTTCCAGATCAGGCCTTTCGGCAGCGAGCTCGCCATCGCCTATCTCGGAGGACGCTTTGCCGACGAGATGGAACGCGAGGGCGAAGCGGCGATGGTCGAC
>NZ_DATKFR010000380.1:0-3652 GCF_035511255.1 Parvibaculum sp. | reverse complement strand
TGCGGCATTGCTCGACGAATGCGAGCGCATCAACGGCGGTCAGCCCATCACCTTCTTCGAAATCACGACCTGCATGGCTTTCCTCGCCTTCGCGCGGCACAGGGCGGATGCGCTGATCCTCGAAGTCGGCATGGGCGGGCGTCTCGATACGACCAATGTGATCGAGCATCCGGCCGTCATCATCATCACGCCGGTCGATCTCGACCATCAGCAGTTTCTCGGCGAGACCATCGATCTGATCGCGCGGGAAAAAGCCGGCATCCTGAAGCGCGGCGTTCCCGCCGTGATCGGGCCGCAGACCGACGAGGGCCGGGCCGCCATCGAGGAGGAGGCCGCGCGCGTGGGTGCGCCACTCTTCATCTGGGGGCAGGAATTCAGCGCGCATGAGGAACAGGGCCATCTCGTCTATCAGGACGAACACGGGCTGCTTGACCTGCCGCTGCCGCGCCTGCCCGGCCGGCATCAGATCGACAATGCGGGCGTCGCGATCTGTGCGCTGAGGCAGGCGCAGATGCTACCGCTCGGCGAGGATGCGATCGCGCGGGGCTTGCGCGAGGTCGAATGGCCAGCGCGGTTGCAGCGGCTGACGCATGGACCGCTGGTCGCGATGCTGCCCGCCCATGCCGAACTCTGGCTCGACGGCGGACACAATCCCTCGGCGGCGCGCGTCGTCGCCTATGCGATGGCGGATTTCGCGCAGAGCAATCCGCGCCCGCTCACGATGATCGTCGGCATGAAGGAGACGAAAGACGCGGGCGGTTTTTTCGCGCCCTTCAAGGGCCTCGTCGCCCATGTCGAGACGGTGGCGATCCCGGACGATCCGGCCTGCCTTTCGCCCGAAACGCTGGTCGAGGCCGCGCGCGGCGCGGGGCTCGACGCCTCGCCGGCACCGTCGGTCGAGGCGGCGCTCACGAATGCGCTTGCGCGGGCGGACAGCGAGCCGCCGCGTATTCTGATCTGCGGGTCGCTCTATCTCGCCGGCGCCGTCCTGCGCGAAAACGGCTGAGCTATTCGGCCGCCTCGATGCGCGGCGGCGTCTCGCCTTCCGCGAGAGCCGGCTTACGCTTTCCGGCTTGCTTGCCCGCCGGCTTCTTCGGCGATGCGCGCTTTGCCGCCGCCTGTTTCTTCGCCGGTTTCTTTTCGAGTTTCGCTTTCATCGCGGCGGCTTCGGCGGCGGCGACGTCCGCCGGCACGGCCGCACGCGCAATACCGGCGCGGGCACCTGCCCCCGCCTTCACATGCATGCCCTTCGTCGCCTCACGCAGTTCCTCGAAGGCCTCCTCGATGCATTGTGCATAGAAGGCCGGATCCGGGATCATTTCGCGGCAGGAGGTGAAGGAGATCGTGATCTCGCCGCAATAGGAGAAGACGGGATGGATGATGCCCATGCCGTCGAGGATCGGACCAAGACCGAATTGCGTGACGAGGCGCGCACCCGTCATGTAGAGCGGAACCTGCGGCCCCGGAATATTGGTGATGACTGTATTGAAGATCGGCGTGATGCGGTTCGCAAGGCCGAGATTGGTGTAGAGCCGCGCGGCAAGGCCCGCCACTGTCGAAGGAATGAACTGTGTGTAATCGGTGAGCGTGCGCGCGCCGATGGCGTTGGTCATCTCCTTCGACCGGGTGGTCGATTCGAAAACCGCGACGAGACGTTCCAGCGGATCGGCGATGTCGGACCGCACCGCCACCGACATGGCGCTGACGAGATTTCCGGCCGCCTTCTGTTCGCCGGGGGCACGCACCGAAATGGGCGCCATGGCGATCAGTGAATCCTTCGGCAGTTCATGCTTCGATTCGAGATATTTCCTGAGCGCGCCGCCGATGATCGCGATGACCGCGTCGTTGACCGTCGCCCCCTCGACAGCGTTCTTGATCGCGCGAATGTCGTTCAATCGGAACGAGCGTCCGTCGAAGACACGATGCGGCGAGACCTGGCCGTTGAAACGCGTGCGCGGCACCGGGCCGACGCGCTTCAGCTTTCCCGCCGAGAGGCCGACGCCGAGGCGCGCCAGCGCCGGCACCGATTGCGCGACGACACGGGCAAGCTGGAACGGATGGCGGACATTGTTGACGGAGGTGCGCGAGAGGAGTTCGACGGCGGTCGGCACGCGCTCGGGGAGCCATGCCTTTTCCGGCGGCGTCGGCACCGCATCGGGTTCGAGATCGTGCACGGCCGCCGTCATCTCCGCGCCGGAGACGCCGTCGATCGCCGCATGATGGACCTTCGAGACGATGGCAAAGCAGCTCTTCGGCAAGCCCTGAACATTGTCGAGGCCTTCGATCACCGTGAATTCCCAGAGCGGCCGGCCCGTATCGAGCGGGCGCGCATGAAGCCTTGCGACCTGAATACAGAGCTGGCGCCAGTCGCCGGGTTTCGGCAGGGCGATATGACGGACATGAAATTCGAGGTCGAAATCCGGATCCTCAAGCCAGTAGGGATGATCGAGGCTCATCGGCACACGGATAATGCGTTGCCGGAAGGACCGCGCGAGATGAAGCCGCGCTTCGTAGTTTTTCAGGATTTCCTTGAAACCGAGAACGCCGCCCTTGACCGTCGACTGATCGTAAATGGCGACGGAGCCGATATGCATCGGCGCATTCGCCGTTTCGAAATAGAGAAACGACGCGTCCATTGGACTGAGTTGTTCCATGACCATCCTCCCCAGGGGCCAAAGAGCGGACCCTGAAGGCCGGATCCTTGAGCGAAACTCAAGCACACTTCACGGGGGAGAGTCCAAGAAGATCGGCGGGAACTGGAAGGACGCAAAACAAAAGGGCCGGTCTTTCGGCCGGCCCCTTCATTCAAACCCGTGGCGGTTCAGAGCGCGCCTTCGATCCATTCGACGATCTTGCCCTTGGGCAGCGCGCCGACCTTGGTGGCCGCGACCTGACCGTCCTTGAAGATCATCATGGTGGGGACGCCGCGCACGCCATATTTGGTCGGTGTGTTCGGGTTCTCGTCGATATCGATCTTCGCGACGCGCAGCTTTCCGCCATATTCCTTGGCGATCTCTTCCAGCGCCGGGGCGATCTGCTTGCACGGGCCGCACCAGGTCGCCCAGAAGTCGACCAGAACCGGGCCATCCGCATCCAGCACGTCCGACTCGAATGTGGCGTCGGTTACCTTGTCCGTTGACATCGTCGTTCCTTTCCTGTGGGCGGAGGCCCCTGCCGGGCCAACCAGCCCGCCCCGTCCGAGGGGGCTCTGAAGACTGCGTTGGGATGAATCTAGGAACCGGCCTCCCCAAGGTCAAGGCGTTGAAAGGCCGCGTTTTTCTTGTGCAATAGGGGCTTTCAGGGCTTCGTCGAGGAGTGCCGCCGGAAGTTCCATCAGGCGCGGCCCGTCGGTCCAGAGAAGCGCGCAGACGATATCGCGGCCGGGATAGATCTGGGCGAGAACCGCCCGGTAGGCGCCCATCTGGGCAAGATAGGCGGGGCTCACTTCGGCGACGGCCTGCGCCGAGGGGCGGTTCGTCTTGTAGTCGATGACCGTGACGCGCTCCTCGCCGACGCAGAGCCGGTCGATCTGGCCGGAAATGAGCGTCGGCTTTCCGGCGAATTCGATGCGGCCGACCACGGCGACTTCGGCGCGGCCGGCGGGTCCGAAGATGTCGGCGAAGGCCGGTTCGTCGAGCACGGCGAAGACGGC
>NZ_DATKFR010000379.1:0-17241 GCF_035511255.1 Parvibaculum sp. | reverse complement strand
CGTCGAGCGCGTCGTGGAGCGCGCCAACGAACGCGCGAAACTTCCCGACCGCCGCAAGGGCTACACGCAGAAGGCGCTGGTCGGCGGCCACAAGGTCTATCTCCGCACCGGCGAATATGAAGACGGCAAGATCGGCGAGATTTTCATCGACATGCACAAGGAAGGCGCCGCCTTCCGCTCGCTGATGAACAACTTCGCCATCGCGATCTCGCTCGGCCTGCAATATGGCGTGCCGCTCGAGGAATATGTCGACGCCTTCACCTTCACGCGCTTCGAGCCGGCGGGTCTCGTCCAGGGCAACGACCGCATCAAGAACGCGACCTCGATCCTCGACTATGTCTTCCGCGAACTCGCCGTCTCCTATCTCGGCCGTTCCGATCTTGGCCATGTCGATCCGAAGGATATCGGTTTCGACGCAATGGGCAGCGGCGCCGACGAAGGCAAGCTTCCGGCCTCGAGCGTGGTGAGCCCCGGCTTCACCCGCAATCCGCAAATGGCGAACCTCTATATCGTGCGCGGCGGTGCGGCCACCATGCGCGCGCAGGTCGCGGGCGCGACCGCCACGGCGGCCATCCTCGACGCCTCCGAACATGCCGAAGAACTCGCCCTTCAGGCCACCCTCCGCACCGAGAGCACCACGGTCTCCTTCAGCCGCGTCGCCGAAGCCCGCCTGAAAGGCTACGAAGGCGAAGCCTGCGGCGAATGCGGCAACTTCACGATGGTGCGGAACGGGACCTGCCTGAAATGCGACACCTGCGGCGGGACGAGCGGGTGTAGCTGAGGTCGTACGGTAAGAGAGGAGCTAGTTGGAAATTTTTATCAGCCGTCGAGTGTTCGGTGTCCCTTCAAATAGATATATGCGCTTTGCCGTATAGACCAATCTTCCAAGAAGAAATTCCGTACTCTTTCGATTTCCGGCGTGGTCAATGGTGTCGAATTCTAGAGCCACGCTATATTCCCCCTTCGACGACTGACACTCGGGAGCGTCTCTAATCATATTGGGTAATGGTTCAAAGTCCCAAAAGCCCGTTAAAACTTGGCCTCCTGTCAGCGCAACAGCTATTGCCCGGCTTACATTCTTTCCGTCAAAGGACCGGTTCCATTCCAAGCCCAAATTACCCTTACTGAGTATACAAGCGGCGTCGGAAAGTTCGGACGAAGTGGGCTCGGCCGATAGCGTTACGTTTTCTACAACTATCGGCTTGTTGCCCACATTCACGAAGATGCCGACAAATCCCAGCAGCGGACCTTTCCCAAAACGCCCTTCCGCGATGCTCCACTCTGGACGAGAGATTGAAACGTAAGTCTCCGAAGATTCATAAAAAAATTGAAAATAGAGCGCAAAGCCAGACAACAGCAGCGCGGCAATCGAGATCGCGTTGGCAAAATTGTTGGTCAACCATTGCGAGATCCTTCTTTTCATCTGTGATGATCTTTCCAATTGGCCTCTCAAGCATGTAGCCAGATAACCAGGGCAGGTTTGCGAAAAAAGGAGTTCATGTCATCGCAACCCGCTCCTCACAAAAGAAGACTACGAAGAACTAACCAAATGATGCTGTGATGTAGCAACTCAACACAATTCCACCCTGCCACTAATTAACAGACAAACGAATCTGAGGAATTGATCGTTTAGCGGTTTCAACCACTCCCCCCAAAATCGTCATGCGCGGGCTTGACCCGCGTATCCACGTCTTCTCTGATCCGGCTGAACAGAAAGCGGCGCGGGATCGCCCGCCGCCCGCAACGAAGGACGCCGAGCCAGATGCATCTCAAACACTTGACCACCGCTCTCCTGTTCAGCGCCCTCCTCTCCACCGCCGCCCTCGCCGAGGACGGCAATACGCTCCGCATCGGCACGCCCGAGGCCTCCCAGCCGCAGGACAATCCGCAGGCCGACGCCCGTGCCGCTTTCGAGCGCGGCGACATGGCGGCGGCGCTGAAAATCCTCGAACCGCTGGCCTGGTCCGGCGACGCCTCGGCGCAATACAATCTCGGCGTGATCTACAACAACGGCCAGGGCGGCGTCGCCCGCGACATGGCCAAGGCGGTGAGCTGGTACGACAAATCCGCGCGACAGGGCAACGCGCTCGCGCAACTCAATCTCGGCATCCTCTACCGGCAGGGTCAGGGCGTCGCGCAGGATTATCCGCGCGCCTATATGTGGACCGAAATGAGCAAGGCGGGCCTCACCGGCGCGGAAGGCGCACAGGCCGCGCGTTACAGCAGAGAAATCGCAAAACTGATGACGCCCGAGCAGACCGAGGCCGCCGAGGAGATGATCGACAACTGCAAACTCGCCGGCGTCAGGAGTTGCGACTAGGCCGCGGGCCGGTCAGCGCGCGTCCCTGAGCGTTCGCTCCGCCAACACGCGCGCGGCGACATCCCACGCGCCGAACTGCGCGATGCGCGTTTCCCGCGAAATGACCTTTCGTCCCTCCTCCGCCATGTCCGACGAGAAGTGCCAGGTATTGCCGCCGGAATTGTTCTCGAGCACATAGAGTCTGCCCGTTCCCGCCTCGCGGATGATGTCGATCCCCTGCAGCGGAATACCGGGCATGGCGCGCGCAACGCGGCGGCCATAGGCAAGAATGTCCGGCGGCGCCGCCAACTCGTTCGTCGCCCTGTCTTGCGCATTGGCTGCCACCTGCGACCGCAGCAACGCGTCATCCGGCGCATCGAGCGGCGCCCGCTTTTCGTTCGCCCGGCTGCGGACGCACATGACCGGCTCGCCGAAAAGCGTCAGCACCCGATAGCTGGTGGCGTATTCACCGGTATCGATGAAGCGTTGCACCAGCACCGGCCCCTTGCGCGCCGGGTGATGTGGCGGAAAGAGCTTCGGCGCAAGGGGGCCCACGGTCTCCGTGCGCAACAGATAGGTGAAGCGCCCGCGCGAAGCGGTGTCCGGCGTCGTCGGCTTCATCACCACATGATCGCCCCAGAAGCCCCGCGCCAGCGGACGGCCGAATTCATAGGCGATAGTTAGCGGCACATCGAGCCCCGCCTTCTGGAATATCTGAAGCTGCTTGAGCTTGTAGATCGGCCGTCCGGCATAGCTGAGGCCGCGTTTCGGTCTGAACTTTACCGGCCAGCGAAAGGAGACGGTCAGGCTCGGCCGGGTCCATATCTCCTCCGGCAATCCGCTCTCGGCAACGGCGACGTCATGGGCCGCGATATGAACATCGACCTCCGGCGCCAACGCGGTGACTTTCGCGGCGATCTCCTCGAGATCTTGTCGCGATTGCCCGCCTACATGATTGACGAGGATGAGATTGCGCGTCTTCACGACCAATTTGTCTTCTCCCGAAACTGACGACGCCCAGTCAGATGCAGCCCCGGACATGTCGAGAACCGTAAGCTCGCCGGTGTCCGGAACGGCTAGCGCGCTTCCTTCAGCACCCGCTCCGTCAGGACGCGGGCGGCGATGTCCCAGGCCCCGAATTGAGCGATACGCTCTTCACGGGAGATGAACTGGCGACTCTCCGCGGCGAGTGCGGATGAGAAGTTCCAGGTATTGCCGCCCGAATTGTTCTCAAGCACGTAAAGTTTGCCCGTCTTCTCCTCGCGGATGAGGTCGACCCCCTGCAACGGCACACCGGCCATGGTGCGCGCGACGCGGCGGCCGTAGTCGAGGATGTCGGGCGGCGCCACCAGATCGTTGATCATCCTGCTCTGCGCATTGGCCGCGACCTGTGAGCGCAACAAAACCTCGTCGGGTGCGTCAAGCGGCGGCCGCTTTTCCTTCGCCCGGCTGAGCAAGCACATGAGCGGCTCGCCGAACAGCGTCAGGACGCGGTAACAGGTCGCGTACTCGCCCGTATCGACATATTTCTGCACCAGCACAGGTCCCTTGCGCACCGGATGCTCCGATGGGAAGAGTCGCGGTGCCAGTGGCGCCACCGCCTCCGTCCGCAGCAAATAGGTGAAGCGCCCCCGAGATGCGATTTCCGTCACCGTCGGCTTCATCACCACATGTTCGCCCCAGAAGTTGCGCGCGAGGGGCCGGCCGAATTCATAGGCGATGGTTCGCGGCACATTGAGTCCCGCCTTCTGGAATATCTGAAGCTGCTTCAGCTTGTAGACCGGCCGCCCGGTATAGACGAGACCGCGCTTCGGCCTGAACTTCTCCGGCCAGCGGAAGGAGACCGTGAGGCTCGGTCGGGTCCATATCTCCTCCGGCAGCCCGTTCTCGGCGGCGGTGGCGTTGTGCGCCGCGATGTGAACGTCGACCTCCGGCGCCAGCGCGACGACTTTCGCGGCGATTTCCTCGAGATCCTGCCGCGACTGCCCGCCCGGATGGTTGACGAGGATCAGATTGCGCGTCTTGCCTGCCATGAAAGGCCCCTTCCGCTGCCTGCCTCATTTTCCCGAATGGAGACGCATCGGTCGCGGTAAGACCCGTCCAATCCGGCGCGAAAGAACGTGGACAGAACGTCGTCGGCTCCGGGAGCAAAACCCCGTTCTCGTGCGTTTACCGCCGAGGTGCGCCTATTTGCCGTCTCATTTCAGTCAAATTGCGTACCTAGATTGAACGGCGTTGAACAAGACGCGGCCCTTCTCCTCCCTGCCGAGGTACAAAGCCCATGACACAGAACCTGAACCAGCACACCCCTTCGAAACCCGCGAAATTGAGGATGCTCCTCGCCGCGGCGGCCTTCGTCGCCATCGGCAGCGCGCCCGCCTTAGCCGCCGGCACGATCTACGACACGTTGAAGTCGGACCCGCAATTCTCGACCCTCGTGAAGGTCATCGACGCGAACGGCGTCAAATATCAGTACACGGCCTCGACGCCGCGCACCGTCTTCGCCCCCACCAACGAAGCCTTCGACAAGATCAAGGGCGGCTACGACGACATGACCAATCCGTCGAACCCGAGCGACAAGCAGAACGTGCAGGCGCTGCTGCTCTACCAGATCGTCCCCGGACGCATCACCGCCGAAAGCGTCGGCGCGGGCAAGACCATCAATACCTTCCAGAAGGATCCGGTGACGATCTCGCCGGGCGCCAACGGCCTGCACTATGGCGGCGATTTCGGCGCTGATCAGGCGGGCTCCGCAATCGAGGCCTCGAACGGCATCATCGTGCCGGTGAGCAGCCTGCCGACGCCGGTCTTCTCCCAGAGCGAGGACACGACATCGGGCATAGCGCCGTCGTCCGGCCAGCAGACGGCCCCCGCCGCCGGCACCCTCCAGGCCCCGGGCCAGTAAACCCCTTCAGCGACATATGCCCCTATGAATGAGGCACTTCCCCCGTGGGAAGTGCCTTTTTCATTTCACCGCCCGCACCGGCCTCACCCGGTCGTAGACCAGATGGAAGAGATAGGTGTAGCCGAAATAGACCGCCGTGAAGCCGAGATCGGCGATGAAGGCGACGAACCAGCCCTCGCCGCTCATGAAGGCGATGATCGGCACGGCGAAAATCGTGATCGACGCCTCGTAAAGCGCCGAATGCAGCAGGCGGATGCGAAAGGTCTTCAGATGCGCCGGCCGACCGGTCCAGCGCAACAGCAACCGGTCGAACACCGCGTTGTAGATCGCCGACCAGACAACCACGACCGTCGAAATCCAGGCCATGGTGATGAAGGAATTGTCGAGCGGCAGGCCCATCGCGAAGCTGTAGGCGGGCGTCAGGAGCGCAAGCCCGATCGCCTCGTAGAGCACCGCCTGAAACACCCGCTCCTTCGTGCTGCGCAGCATGGGCTTCCCTCAGGGAAAAAGACTGGCCTCAACGAAAAAAGCCGGAGCCTTCCGGCCCCGGCCCTGTTTTCGGCGCGGGCGATCAGCCCTTCTTGTCGAGCGGCGGCACGACGCGGATGTGAAGTTCCTTCAGCTGCTTCGGCGTCACTTCCGACGGCGCCTGCATAAGCAGGTCCTGCGCCTGCTGATTCATCGGGAACATCGTCACTTCGCGCAGGTTCTCGACGCCCGCCAGCAGCATCACCATGCGGTCGATGCCCGGCGCGAGCCCGCCGTGAGGCGGCGCGCCATATTTGAAGGCATTGAGCATGCCGCCGAACTTCGTCTCCACCGTTTCCTTCTCGTAACCGGCGATGGCGAAGGCCTTGTACATGATCTCCGGCTTGTGGTTCCGGATCGCGCCCGAGGACAGCTCCACGCCATTGCAGACGATATCGTACTGATAGGCGTTGATCGTCAGCGGGTCCTGATTTTCGAGCGCCTCGAGTCCGCCCTGCGGCATCGAGAACGGGTTGTGCGAGAAGTCGACCCGCTTCTCGTCTTCGTTCCACTCGAACATCGGGAAGTCGACGATCCAGCAGAACTTGAAGATGCCGTCCTCGATGAGGCTCAGTTCCTTGCCGATGCGCGTCCGCGCCGCGCCGGCAAAGGCGGTGAAGTTCTTCGGCTGGCCGGCGACGAAGAAGACGGCGTCTCCCTCCTTCAATCCGAGCTCGGCGCGAAGCTGCTCCGTTCTCTCAGGACCGATGTTTTTCGCAAGCGGGCCGGCACCTTCCAGCGCTCCGTTCTCGGAACGGTAGAAGATATAGCCGAGCCCCGGCTGGCCCTCGCCCTGCGCCCAGGAGTTCATCCGGTCGCAGAAGGCGCGGTTGCCGCCGCCCGGCGCCGGGATCGCCCAGACCTCGACCTTCGGGTCCTTCTCGATCATTCCGGCAAAGACCTTGAAGCCCGAGCCGCGGAAGATATGCGTCGCTTCCGACATCTCGATCGGATTGCGCAGGTCGGGCTTGTCCGAGCCGTATTTCCGCATCGCATCCGCATAGGGAATGCGCGGGAACGGATAGGGCGTCACCGTCTTGCCGTCCGCGAACTCCTCGAATAATCCATGAAGAATGGGCTCGATCGCAGAGAAAACATCGTCCTGGGAGACGAAGCTCATCTCGACGTCGAGCTGGTAGAACTCGCCCGGACTGCGGTCGGCACGGCCATCCTCGTCGCGGAAGCAGGGCGCGATCTGAAAGTAGCGGTCGAAGCCCGCCACCATGATGAGCTGCTTGAACTGCTGCGGCGCTTGCGGCAGCGCATAGAACTTGCCGGGATGGATACGGCTCGGCACCAGGAAGTCGCGCGCGCCTTCAGGCGATGAGGCCGTCAGGATCGGCGTCTGGAATTCGTTGAAGCCCGCCTCCGTCATGCGGCGGCGCGCCGAGGCGATGATCTTCGAGCGCAGCAGGATGTTCCTGTGCAGCGTCTCGCGGCGCAGGTCGAGAAAGCGGTAGCTGAGGCGAATGTCCTCGGGATAGTCGGGCTCGCCGAAGATCGGCAGCGGCAGCTCCAGCGCCTCTGACAGCACCTCGAGCGACGTCACCTGAATTTCGATCTCGCCGGTGCCCAGATTGGCGTTCACCGTCTCGCCCGACCGCGCGACGACCTTGCCCTCGACCTTGATGACCCACTCCGCGCGCACCTTCTCGGCCATGCCGAAAGCGGCTGCGTGATCCGGATCGAAGACGAGCTGCGTCAGCCCGTAATTGTCCCTGAGATCGATGAAAAGCAGCCCGCCATGGTCGCGCTTGCGGTGCACCCAGCCGGACAGCCGGACGCTCTCGCCGACATGAGATTTACGGAGCTCGCCACAGGTGTGGCTGCGATAGAGGTTCATCTCTATAAAGCCTTGATAATCCAGAACGAATCGCCGCAACGTAACGGAATGTTACGCCCCGACGGGCGAAAAGCGCATGGAAGAGCCCGGCTTGTCAAGAGTCGGGCGGGTTTGTTGGGTTGCGTGGCGTTCTACCTTCGGGCGCGGCCCGGACGGGAGGCAGTGAACAGGCTTGATGGATGCGCCGCTCTCGCGCCGCGACAGGGCCGCGACGATGGGTTATAGAAGCGCTCCATGAATATAATAACAGACACAGAAGCCCTCGCGGCCACCTGCGCACGTCTCTCCACAGCCGGCTTCGTCACGGTCGATACCGAGTTCATGCGCGACTCGACCTTCTGGTCGAAGCTCTGCCTGATCCAGCTTGCCGGCCCCGACGACGATTTCGTCATCGACCCGCTGGCCCCCGGCATCGACCTCGCGCCCTTTTACGAGCTGATGCGCAACAAGCAGGTCGTGAAGGTCTTTCATGCGGCGCGGCAGGACATCGAAATCTTCTGGCACGAAGCCCAGACGATCCCCGATCCCCTCTTCGACACGCAGGTCGCGGCCATGGTCTGCGGCTTCGGCGACAGCGTCGGCTACGAAACGCTGGTGAAGCGTCTCACCGGCGGCAGCGTCGACAAGTCATCGCGCTTCACCGACTGGTCGCGCCGCCCGCTTTCCGACAAACAGCTTCAATATGCGACCGGCGACGTCACCCATCTGCGCAAGATCTACGAGGTCCTCGCCCGCCGCCTGACCCAGACCGGCCGCGCCCGCTGGGTTGCCGAGGAAATGGCGATTCTGCAGGATCCGGAAACCTACGCCGTCCGCCCGGAAGATGCCTGGAAACGCCTCAAGACACGCTTCAAGGGCCAGAGGGGCCTCGCCGTGCTGGTGGAAGTCGCCGCCTGGCGCGAGCGTCAGGCGCAGGAGCGCGACCTGCCCCGCTCCCGCGTCCTCAAGGACGACGCGCTGGCCGAAATCGCAACGCAGATCCCGCGTTCCGCCGAAGATCTCGACCGCCTGCGCGCCGTGCCCAAGGGCCTCTCGAACAGCCGCTCCGCCGCCGCCCTGATGGAAGCGATCGAGCGCGGCCTCGCCATGCCCGAGGCGCAGATCCCGGTGGTCAAGGATGCCGAACCGCTCCCGCCCGGCATCGGGCCTCTCGTCGAACTTCTGAAGGTCCTCCTCGCCATGCGCTGCGAGGAGCACGAAGTGGCGCAGAAGCTGATCGCCAAGGTCTCCGACCTCGAACACATCGCGGCTCATGACGAAGCCGACGTCCCCGCCCTCAAGGGCTGGCGCCGCGAAGTCTTCGGCGCCGACGCACTCCGCCTCAAGCGCGGCGAGCTGGCTCTGAGCGCCAAGGGCAAGCGCATCGTCCTGATCGAGACGGGTAAAGGCGAGCGCTGAGAGGTCGTCCGTACGAAGTTGATTTCGTATGAGCATTGTTGAAGAAATTGCCAATTTAAATTTCTGGGAAATCATGTATTATAGCAAATAGTCTGAGTATTTTAGATGGTGAAGAGACAATAAACTTCAATCACACCTCGGATATTCGACTGCAGTACCTACCGCTGGGGTAGATTAGTGCGTTCAAAGCGAGCCGGACGAGAGCGTGGTGAAAACGGGCCTTGGGTTGATGCCGCTGGCGCACTCGCGAACGCGGATGGCGGCATCCGGGCCCGGCTGCTGGCGGGCGAGACGGCAAATTTCAGCGACCGAGAACTGCTGGAAGCTCTTCTTGCTTTCGGTTCCGGGCAGAAGGCAAAGGCTAGGCGCCAGGCCAAAACCCTTATCGAGCGTTTCGGCACTCTCGGCGACGTCATCGCCGAAGACACCGAATTGCTGCTCGAAACGAGAAATGTCGATGAGGAGATAGTACTCCTCTTTCGTCTGGTCCAGTCGATCGCCGTTCAGTTGACGAGAAACCGGGTTCGGCAGCGCCATGCGATATCCTCTACCGATGCGCTGATCGACTATTGCCGCGTCGCCCTTTCTCGCCTTCGTGTGGAGCGCTTCCTCGTGCTCTTCCTCAACAGCAAGAACATGCTGATCGGCGAAACTCGAATCGAGGGCACCGTCGACCATGCGCCGGTCTACCCGCGCGAGATCGTCAAACGCGCATTGGCGCTCAATGCCTCGTCCGTCATCCTCGTCCATAATCATCCATCCGGCGACCCCACTCCGTCTCTCGCCGACATTCACATGACCGAAAAAATCTCGTCGATCGGAGCACTCCTCGGCGTCCGCGTACTCGACCATCTTGTCATGGGGCGGTCGGGCCACGTGAGTTTCAGGGAGCAGGGATTGCTGGGAAGGCAGGCGGCGGAATGACTCACCGCCCGACGCGCATCTCGCCCTTGCGGTCGATGGCGCGGGCGAGCGCCGCGAGCCGGCGCTGCACGACTTCACCGAGCAGCGTCTCGTAACGCCTGGGCACGACCAGCGTGACCGTGTTTTTCGTTACCTCGAGCTTCGTCTTCGGCAGCATGCCCGTCGTCGCCGCGCAGAGCGTGAAGGCAAGCCGGAGCGCAAGGCCGAGCACCAGCGCGCGGTAATTTTCCGTCTCCGTTAGAATGCCGGAAAGATCGCCGATGAGCTCCGGCTCGCCCCGTCCCTCATGCCGGTGATAGCCGACACGCGCAAGAAACAACCGCCCCGAATGGTCGACGCCCGAAAAAGGCGCGAGCAATATCTGCGTCATCGAATGGTGCGCCCGGTAATCGGGATGCACATACCAGCCGATATCGGCGAGGATGCAGGCGGCGTGCCTGAGCCGCGCTTGTTCCCGCGTTTCGCCGAGGACGTCATCGCGAAAAAGCGGCGCCGTCCAGGGCGTCAGTTCGTCGCCATGCTGCGGAAAGCGCGCCAGCCTTTCGGCGAGATCGCGGCAACCTTCGATCAGCGGGTCTTTCGACTGTTCACGCTTTTCAAGCTGGTCGAAGAGGATGCCCTCGCGAAGCCCATAGGCCGAGACGACGACTTCCTTCGCCTTCATCGCGGCGATGACCTTTTCGAGAACCAGCGCGCCGAAGGGCAGCGTATCGATACGGCGCTCGGAAATATCGGGAATCTGCGCCAGCGTCTTGGGACCCAGCTTCTCGATAACCTTCGCGATGTCGGCCGCGTCGCGCGCCGGGATCACATATTGATGCAGCACATGGATCGGATAATGGCGCTGCGCCATGTGAATGCGCGCGAGGTTGCGCCAGACGCCGCCGACCACATAGAGACGCTTTCCCTGGCAGTCCTTCAGGACGTCGAGCCCCTTCAACGCCTTGTCGACGATCGTCTCGGCCGCCTGGAGATTGTTTTTCGACTGATCGATGATGCGTAAAGGCCCGAGAGGTAGCGTCGCGCCGGTGCCGAGTCGCTTGCCGCCCGAGACGCCCACGAGTTCGAGGCTTGCGCCGCCGAGATCGCCCACCACGCCGTCGGCATCGGGAATGCCCGACAATACGCCCTGCGCCGACAGCCGCGCCTCCTCGGCGCCGGACACGAGCTGAATCTTGAAGCCGCATATCTTTTCGGCACGAGCGAGAAACTCCGCCCCGTCTTCAGCATCGCGCACGGCGGCCGTCGCGGCAACAACGAGCCGCCTAATGCCGATTTGCTCCTTGAGTGCGATGAAGCGGCGCAACGCATCGAGCGCCCGCTCGATTCCCTTCGGATCGAGGCGTCCCGTGCTCGACAGCGTACGACCGAGGCCGCACAGGACCTTCTCGTTGAAAACGAGCACGGGGCTCCGCACCGCCGCCGCATAGACGACGAGGCGGACGGAATTCGAGCCAAGATCGATGATGCCGAACCGGCCGGTCGACTTCCTGCCGCCGCTCAAAGGAACCCCACGAGTCTGTAATTCGCAGGAGAGAACCTAATCCCTGGCCGCCCTCGCGTCACCGCTTTTGACGTCGAAGGTTGGGGGTAGATTGTCGCGCAAGGATGTCCCACGACCGGAAAGGCTCGCATTGTTCATGAAATAGGTATGCGCATTGAAGGGTTCTTCCCCTTCCGGCACGGACATGCGCTCATAAGACCCGTCCGACCTCAGCTGCCAACTTTGCTGATTGTCCCTCAGATTCGCAACCATGATCTGGTCCATGACCTGGTCGTGAACGGTCGGGTTCAGGATGGGGACGAGAACTTCCACGCGGCGGTCGAGATTGCGCGGCATCCAGTCGGCCGAGGAGATATAGACCTTCGCCTTGTCGGACGGAAGGCCGTGGCCGTTGCCGAAGCAGATGATGCGTGAATGTTCGAGAAACCGCCCGACAATGCTCTTGACACGGATGTTCTCGGAAAGCCCCGGCACGCCCGGCCGCAGGCAGCAGATGCCGCGAATGACGAGTTCGATCTTCACGCCCGCCCGGCTCGCCTCGTAAAGCGTATCGATGATCTCCGGGTCCACCAGCGAATTGAGCTTCACCCAGATCGCCGCCGGCCGTCCTTTCTTCGCATGCGCGATCTCCTCTCCGATATCGGACAGGAGCCGCTTGCGCAGGCTGACCGGGGAGACCGCAAGCAGGTTCAGGTGCTTGGGCTCGGCATAGCCGGTGATGAAGTTGAAGATCTGCGACACATCCGCCGCGAGCAGCGGGTCGCAGGTGAACATCGAAAGATCGGTATAGATCTTCGCCGTCACCGGATGATAGTTGCCGGTACCGAAATGGACGTAGGAGCGCAGCGCCCCGCCCTCGCGGCGCACCACCAGCGAAAGCTTGGCATGCGTCTTCAGCTCGATGAAACCGAACACGACCTGCACGCCGGCGCGTTCCAGATTGCGCGCCCAGACGATATTCGCGGCCTCGTCGAACCGCGCCTTGAGCTCCACCAGCGCCGTCACCGACTTGCCGGCCTCGGCCGCTTCGATCAGCGCCTGCACGATCGGGCTGTCCTTGGATGTGCGGTAAAGCGTCTGCTTGATCGCGACGACATCCGGGTCCGCCGCCGCCTGGCGAATGAACTGCACGACGACATCGAAGGATTCATACGGATGATGGACGATGATGTCCTTCGAGCGGATGGCCGCGAGGCAATCGCCGCCATGGTCGCGGATGCGCTCGGGAAAGCGCGCATTGTAGGGCGGAAACTTGAGATCGGGCCGGTCGTCGACGATGAGCTGGCTCGTCTGCGCGAGACCGAGCAACCCGTCGACCATGACGAGCTCCTTGTCCGTCACGCCGAGTTCGCTCACCACCAGATCGCGCAGCGACGGCGGCGTCGATGCCTGGATTTTCAACCGGATGACGCTGCCGCGGCGGCGGCGCTTCAGCGCGGATTCGAAATAGCGCACGAGGTCTTCGGCCTCTTCCTCGATTTCGATATCGCTGTCGCGCAGCAGGCGGAACGCGCCCTGCCCGATCACCTTGTAGCCGGGGAAAAGCCGATCGAGGAAAAGCCCGATCATGTCTTCGAGCGACATGAAATGGATTTGGCCCGCCGCCTCGCCCGTCTCGCGGCCGGGCAGCCGGATAAAACGCTCGACCTGCGTCGGGATCGGCAGCAGCGCATCCATCAGCTTGCCGTCCGTCTGCCGCTGAAGCTGCAGCGCGAGCGCGAAGCCGAGATTTGGAATGAACGGAAAGGGATGTGCCGGGTCGATGGCCAGCGGCGTCAGCACCGGGAAGACCTGTTCGAGAAATCGGTTCTCGAGCCAGGCGAATTCTTCCGGCGTCACTTCGTTGGGGGCGAGCAGCGAAAGGCCGGCCTCGCGCAGCTCGCCGCCGATCTGCAGCCATTGCCGCTGCTGCTCCTGCATCAGCTTGTTGGCCGCATCGTTGACGAGATCGAGCTGCTGCGCCGCGGTGAGCCCATCCTGGCTCAGCGTCTCGACGCCCGCGCGCACCTGCCCACGCAGGCCCGCGACACGCACCATGTAGAACTCGTCGAGGTTCGACGCCGAGATCGAAAGGAACCGCAACCGCTCCAGCATCGGATGATTGACGTTCGCCGTCTCTTCCAGCACACGCATGTTGAAAGCGAGCCAGGAAAGTTCGCGATTGATGAAGCGCTCCGTCGCACTCACCTCGATTGAGAGCGCGGGCTTCTCCTCGATGGGCAGGCTTTCGGGCTCCGGCGCGGCTGAAACCGACACGGGCTCCGCCTTGCGGGCAAGCGGCGGCAGAGGCTTCACGGGCTTCGTCTCTTTCTCGTCGGTCGCAATATGGCGCGGCGTGGTGCTCATGGAAAAAGCCCGATGCGGTTCTGTGGAGTCGACCACTTTTCACCGAAGATTACGTCAAACATATGACTGAGTCATGACTTGCGGGGGCCGGCGGCTCAGGCGGAGAGAAGGTCACTTCTCCATCGAACGCAGCACCTCCGTCGCCAGCGGCACGGTGATCGCCCGCTTGCCCGAAAGCGAGGCCCGGTCGAGTGCATCCACGACGTCGCGCGCCACCGCGATCGAACGCTCGATGCGGGCGGCGAGATAGGCAATCAGCGGCTCGGCGACGCGGAGTTGCCGGTCGTCGAAGAGTTTTACCAGCACGCCGGCAAGCAACATGTCGTCCGGCGCGCCGAGCTCGGCGTGAGGGAGCGCCCGAAGCCGCGACGCGAGATCGGGTAGCCGCGTCGTGAGCCGCGCCGGTGCCTCCCGCCCGGTCACCAGCAGGAAGGCGCCTTCTTCCTTGGCGAGGTTGAGAAGGTGGAAGAGAGCGCGCTCGCCCGCATCCGTCAGCGCGCCGAGATTTTCAACGATGACCGCGCGGGAAGCCGCCAATGCCGGCACATCGGCCTCGGTAAGCGCCCCGGCCTCGATCCTCGCGGCCCCGCTCGCCGCCCGCCAGACTTCCGCGAGATGCGTCTTGCCGCTTCCCGCCGGCCCGGAAATCGCGATCGTCGGCCCGGGCCAGTCCGGCCAGGCGTCGACCAGCGCCACCGCCGCCTCGTTCGACGGCGCCACAAGGAAATCCTCGCGGCCATGCGCGATGCGATGACGAAGTTCGAAGACGAGCTGGCGTTCCATTCAGCCCTCGTCCGCGTCCCTGCCCGCCGCCTCGGCCGTCGCCGGACGCGGCATCTCTGCGCCCCGGTAAAGCCTGCTGTGTTCGTAGCTCGCGACCCCGAACCGCGCCAGCACGCCGATCGCCGCGGCGACAGGCACGGCCAGCAGCGCGCCGACGAAACCGAAGAGCGAGCTGAAGGCGAAAAGGGCGAACATCACCCAGACAGGGTGCAGCCTGATCTTGTCGCCGATGAGCTTGGGCTGAAGAAAATTGCCTTCGATGAACTGGCCGGCCACGAAAATACCGATGACGATCCCGATACTGACGAAATCCGGCCAGAACTGGAAACAGGCGAGCATCACCGAAACGACGAAGCCGGTCACCGTGCCGAGATACGGAATGAAGCTCAGAATGCCGGTCATGATGCCGACCACGAGGCCGAATGTGAGCCCTGCCGCCGACAGCCCGACCGCGTAGAAGGTGCCGAGAAACAGACACACCAGTCCCTGTCCGCGCAGAAAACCCGCGAGCACCTCGTCGATCTCCCGCGCCAGGCCGCGGACGGTCTCCACGTGCTCGCGCGGCAGAAGCTCGTCCAGCCGCGCGACCATCCGGTCCCAGTCGAGCAGCATGTAGAAGGCGACGACCGGCGTCACGACGATGAGCGAGATCAGGCCGACCAGCGCAAGGCCCTGCGAACCGAGCGTCGGCAGCAGGCTCAGAAGCCAGGACAGCCCCCCGCTCGCGACTTCGCGCACCGCCTTCTGGACGTCGGAATTGCTGCCGATCAGATGTGCGAGCTTGCCATGGCTAAGATCGTTGAGCGCGCTGCGCGCGCCGGTGACGATGTTCGGCAACACGTCGATGAAGGCGATCGTCTGCTGATAGAGCAGCGGCAGGAAGAGGATCGCGACGGCAAGCACGACGACGGTGAAGAAGACCGAGATGACCGTCGTCGCCATCAGCCGCGAAAGTCCGCGCGCCTCGAGCCTGTCGGCGAAGGGGTCGAGAAAATAGGCGACCGCCAGTCCCGCCACGAAGGGCAGCAGGATGCCCTTCAGCAGCCAGAGCATCAGCGCGAAAACGATGACGCCGCCGATCCAGATGGCGGTTTGGCGCTGTATGCTCATGAAATCCTCTCTATCTCAGCCGCAACGACCAGCCGTCGGCATCTTGCGCCAGCGCAATATTGGCCTGGGCGAGCGACAGCGCGAGCTTGTCCGGCGTGCCGCGATAATTGATCTGCACCTCCGCGCCGTTCGCGGCGATGCCTTCGACCTGCATACCTTCCACCAGCGCCGCCCTGCCGAGAGCCTTGCGGATCGCCTCCCACTGGTCGAGCCCCGAGAAGAACACCGACGCCGTGAGCTGCGCTTTCTCGCCCGCCCGCACAGCCGTTTCGCGCTTCCAGGGTTCGCCCAGCGCCAGCAGCGAGGCCGACGCGGCACTCCGTGCGAGGCCGGCAAAATCCGCCCCCTGCCCCGCAAACGTCTTCCTGATCGGCGCTTCGGCGCCCCCCGCGCCATAACGCGTCAGCGTCACGTCGAGTTTCGTACCCGCGGCGTCCGTGACGCCCTGCGCGACCACCACCTCGTCCGTGCCGTAGCGCGTGGCAAGCGCCGCCAGCGCCGCCTTGTCGCCGGCCACCGCCTGCGCCGCCGTCACCGTCGTGAATTCCTGCACATCGCCCATCGGCATCACCAGCGGCGTCATCGCGTCGGCAAGATCGACCGAGGCCCAGGCGTCGCGCCAGGGGTTCTGGTCTTCCCAGAGCAGCCGCGCGCCGGGCTTGTCGAGCACCGCCAGCAACACCGCCGTCTTCGCCTGTGTCTCGCCGAAGGCTATGTTACGCGCCCTCAGCATCCGGCGCACCGTATCCGGCTGGAAGCTGACATTGAGGTCGGCGATGTAGCGGGTCGAGCTCGTTTTCTCGCTGGCGACCGCGAAGCCCCGCACCGCGTCCTGCGCCGTCCGCGCATCCACCTGCGGCAGCGACGGCCAGTCTTCCGGCAGCGTCAGCCGCTTCAGAAGCTCGCCCAACGCCAGTTGCTGCGCCTTCGCCTGCGCGACGGTCCGGGCTTCGGCCGAGCTTTTGGCCGTTTCGTCCACATGGACGCCCTTGACCGTATAAAGATCGCCCGCCGCCGCGGGTGCCACCGCGAAAACCGCCAGCAACAGCCCCGTGACCAGTCCAAACGCCGCTCTCATCGACCCAAGCCCCTGATTCATAATACTTTTAGCCCCGCCGGGACCCCTTTTTCCGCATCGCAGGCTATAGTATCGCACGGGCCACGCGAAGCGGGGATAAGTCGTTTTCCGGCGGCGTCCCTTTTCTGCCCGGAGCGCCTTGCGCGGGACTGCGATTTCGGGTGTTTTGTGCCCCAATGATTCCCCCCGAACGGACCCTCTCGCCCATGACCCAAAGCTCCGGCAAGGACCGCCCGAACAGCTACACCTACGCCCAGGCCGGGGTCGACATCGACGCGGGCAACGCGCTCGTCCGGGCCATCGCGCCACTGGCGAAATCGACGCGCCGGCCCGGTGCCGACGCGGAGCTGGGCGGCTTCGGCGGCCTCTTCGACCTCAAGGCGACGGGGCTCAAGGACCCGGTGCTGGTCGCCGCCAATGATGGCGTCGGCACCAAGCTCAAGGTCGCCATCGAAGCCGGCATCCACGACACGGTCGGCATCGACCTCGTCGCAATGTCCGTGAACGATCTCGTCGTGCAGGG
>NZ_DATKFR010000378.1:0-4984 GCF_035511255.1 Parvibaculum sp. | reverse complement strand
CAGCGGCAAGGAAGCGCCTTGCGGGAGCGCGATGCCGCCCTGCTCGTCGCCGAAGAAGAAATAGGCCGAACCTTCCGGCGCGCCGGAGAGCAGGACCGGCGCTTCCGCATCCGTCGAGAAGGCCTTGAAGCCCGCATCCGTGGTCGCGAGATTGGGCGTGTTGTTCGAGACGACGCTCATCTGCACAAAGAGCGACGTCTCGAAGGGGATCGGCGCGCCATTGCCGACATGGACGTCGTTATACTGCTTGTCCATGAAGACATAGGAACCACCCTGCAGCTCCGTGAGCACCTTGGCTTCCGGGTCGATGTTGAAGCTGCCCGTGCCGCCGCCCGAAACGATATCGGTCGGAAGCCCCGCCGCCTTGAAGGCGTCGCGCGTCGCGCCGAGGAGTGTCATCGCCTTCAGAGACTTCTCGCGCCGGTCGGCGAAATCCTCGATATGCATGACATGGCCCGCATAGCACTGGAGGCCGCGCAGTTCGAGCCATTCCGAGGCGTGGACCTGCTTGCCCAGCGAAAGCACAGGCTCGCCCGGGGCGATGCCGGTGCGGTGAAGGCCCGGATCGAGATCGACCAGCACCTTGAGCTTCTTGCCAGCGGCTTTCGCGGCGGCGGCGAGCCGCTCGGCATTTGCGGGATTGTCGACTGCGACCATCAGATCGGAAATCTTCGCGTTGAGCACCATCAGCCGGGCGATCGCGCCCTCGGTCACGACCGGCGAGGTGATGAGCAGGCTTTCGATGCCGCCCTCTCCCATCGCTTCAGCCTCGCCGAGCTTGGCGCAGCACTGGCCGATGGCGCCGGCGGCCATCTGCGCCCTGGCGATCGCGACGCATTTATGCGTCTTGGCGTGGGGCCGGATGCGGATGCCGCTGCGCGTGCAATGTTCGGCCATGGCGGCCACGTTGCGCTCAAAGGCGTCGAGATCGAGCACGAGGGCCGGCGTCTGAAGCTTACCGCGAGAACCCGGCTTCCCGATCAGGGCCTCATTGACGAAACGGCCGGCCATACGCGTTCTCCCTGACTGCAGACGACTGAAAAAATCTGGCGCCATCCTAACGGCAGGTTTTGAAACCGCAACGGGCTCCGGGCCGTAACGGACTGCGACGGCAAGCCCCCGCGACTTTGCGCGCGGTCTGCGATATGAGAATAATTGGACGGTACCGGTCAAAGGGGTCAGCAGCCCCACCCGCGAGAAAAGCATGGCAGCACGCGTAAACGAGGAAACGGCGATCAGGACGGGCGGCGCGGACAAGCGCGCGCTGATCATCGATGCCGCGCTGAACCTTTTTCGCCATTACGGCTACCGCCGCACCTCGATGGAAGACGTCGCCGGAGCGGCGAACGTCGCCAAGGGCACGCTCTATATCTACTTCAAAAGCAAGGACGAGCTTTTCGAGGCGCTGGCCCGCCAGCTTGCCGAGCGCGTCGAGGCGGATCTGAAATCGGTTGCCGAGCGGGGTCTCGGAACGGAGGCGAAGATACTCGCTCTCCTCGATGCGAAGCTCGGCTTCATGTATCGCTGGATTCTGTCGAGCCCCCATGCCGCGGAGCTTCTCGACTCCAAGGTCGAGCTCTCCGAAGACATTTTCGGTCCCGTCGACAAGAGCTTCCGGGCATCCATCGCCAAGGCCCTGAAAGACGGCGTCCGCAGCGGCGAACTGGACCTGAAATCGGCCGGCCTCTCGCTCGAAGGCGCGACGGATACTCTGATCGCCGCCGCTCATGGCGCCGAGAACGGTGCGAGGGACGAGGCCGACTTCCGCGACCGGCTCGCCCGGATCGTCCGCCTGAGCCTTCGGGGCCTGCGGAAATCCGCCTGACGGCGCGCCGTTAACCTTTGAAAACATGAAGCTTTTATGCCGCGCCTTGACTCTGCCGGGCGGCAGTCTTATGTGTTCGGCGGGTTGTTAGCACTCCTTGAGGGTGAGTGCTAACAACCCATCAATCCCCAAAGTTTCCCGCGGAAACCGCGGTTCCGAAACAGGAGAAGACCAGAGATGAAATTCCGTCCTCTGCATGACCGCGTCGTCGTTAAGCGCGTCGAGGAAGATACCAAGACCGCCGGCGGCATCATCATCCCCGAGACGGCTCAGGAAAAGCCCTCCCAGGGTGAAATTCTCGCGGTGGGCCCCGGCGCCCGCGGCGAAGACGGCAAGATCGTCGCGCTCGACGTCAAGGTCGGCGACCGGGTGATCTTCGGCAAATGGTCCGGCACGGAAGTCAAGATCGACGGCCAGGACCTGCTGATCATGAAAGAGTCCGACATTCTCGGCATCGTCGAAGGCGCCAAGAAGAAGGCCGCTGCCGAATAAGGCTCGTGAAACCGGTGAACGGTTCGCGGGCTTTTTTGATGTCCCGCGTCCGACCCTGCTCAGAATTCAAGAGGAAGCAAAACAATGGCTAAGGAAGTCAAATTCGGCCGTTCGGCCCGCGAGCGCATGCTCCGCGGCGTGGACATTCTCGCCGACGCTGTAAAGGTGACGCTCGGTCCGAAGGGCCGAAACGTCGTGATCGACAAGTCCTTCGGTGCCCCGCGCACCACGAAGGACGGTGTGACGGTCGCCAAGGAAATCGAGCTTGAAGACAAGTTCGAGAACATGGGCGCCCAGATGGTGAAGGAAGTCGCGTCGAAGACGAACGACACCGCCGGCGACGGCACCACGACGGCGACGGTTCTGACCCAGGCGATCGTTCGCGAAGGCGCGAAGGCGGTTGCCGCCGGTCTCAACCCGATGGACCTGAAGCGCGGCGTCGAACTCGCCGTCAAGACGGCCATCGAAGACCTGATGAAGCGTTCGAAGAAAGTGAAGTCGAACGAAGAGATCGCCCAGGTCGGCACGATCTCGGCGAACGGCGAAAGCGAAATCGGCAAGATGATCGCCGAGGCCATGGCCAAGGTCGGCAATGAAGGCGTCATCACGGTCGAGGAAGCCAAGTCCCTCGACAGCGAGCTCGATGTCGTCGAAGGCATGCAATTCGATCGCGGCTACCTGTCGCCCTACTTCATCACCAACGCGGACAAGATGGTCGCCGAGCTCGACGAGCCGCTGATCCTTCTCCACGAGAAGAAGCTGACGAACCTTCAGCCGATGCTGCCGATCCTCGAAGCGGTCGTGCAGTCGGGCCGTCCGCTCCTCATCATCGCGGAAGACATCGAAGGCGAGGCGCTCGCCACGCTCGTCGTCAACAAGCTGCGCGGCGGCCTCAAGGTCGCGGCCGTTAAGGCGCCGGGCTTCGGCGATCGCCGCAAGGCCATGCTCGAGGACATCGCGGTCCTCACGGGCGGCCAGGTCATCTCCGAAGAACTGGGCATCAAGCTCGAGAACGTGACGCCGGACATGCTCGGCAAGGCCAAGCGCGTCCGCATCACGAAGGACGACACGACCGTCATCGACGGCGTCGGCAAGAAGAAGGACATCGAAGCTCGCGTCAGCCAGATCAAGCGGCAGATCGAAGAGACGACGTCCGACTACGACAAGGAGAAGCTGCAGGAACGTCTCGCGAAGCTCGCGGGCGGCGTTGCGGTGATCAAGGTCGGCGGCGCGACGGAAGTCGAAGTGAAGGAGCGCAAGGACCGCGTCGACGACGCGCTCAATGCGACCCGCGCGGCTGTCGAAGAGGGCATCGTCCCCGGCGGCGGCACGGCTCTCCTGATGGCGACCAAGGCCGTTTCGAAGCTCACGAGCGACAATGCCGACATCCAGGCCGGCATCAACATCATCCGCAAGGCTCTCGAGGCTCCGATCCGTCAGATCGTCGAGAATGCCGGTGTTGAAGGCTCGATCGTCGTGCAGAAGGTCCTTGAGTCGAAGACCGCCAATTACGGCTTCGACGCGCAGAACGAAGAGTATGTCGACCTCGTCGCCAACGGCATCGTCGACCCGACCAAGGTCGTGCGCACGGCGCTTCAGGACGCGGCCTCGGTTGCCGGGCTCCTGATCACGACGGAAGCCATGATCGCGGAAGCGCCGAAGAAGGAAGGCGCCGCGCCCGCCATGCCCGGCGGCATGGGTGGAATGGGCGGCATGGGCGGCATGGACTTCTAAGTCCATAAAGCCGCCCATCATCGAAAGATGGCTCGAACCGGCCAAGCCGGTTCGAGTGGCGGCATGGACTTCTAAGTCCTTCCACACTGACGCTACGGAATGCGAAGGGCCGGCGGAAACGCCGGCCCTTTTGCTTTGGATGCCGTCCCGGCGAACCGCTAGAATTCTCCCAACAAGAAATTGATCAAGGGACGGACCGATGGACTTCTCATTCTCGAAAGCCGACGAAGAGTTCAGGCTGATGGTGCGGGACTTCTTCGAACACGATTATCCGCGCGACATCGTCGAGAAGATGGCGCGGGGCCAATCGGCGTCGAAAGAGGATTATCAGCGATCGGAGCGCGCGCTGGCCGCGAAGGGCTGGCTCGCCGTCAACTGGCCGAAGGCGGATGGCGGCACCGGCTGGACGGCCAATCAGAAATACATTTTCGACGAGGAGCTCGAACGCGCCGGCGCGCTCAATGTCGTGCCGATGGGCCTCCTCTATGTCGGCCCCGTGATCTACACCTTCGGCACGGAGGAACAAAAGAGACGCTGGCTGCCCGGCATTCTCGACAGCACAACCTTCTGGGCGCAGGGGTATTCGGAGCCGGGCTCGGGCTCCGATCTCGCCTCGCTCCAATGCGCGGCGGTGCGCGACGGCGACGACTATATCGTCGACGGCACGAAGATCTGGACGAGCCTCGCCCAGTATGCCGACTGGATTTTCTGCCTGCTCCGCACCGACAATTCCGGCAAGAAGCAGGAAGGCATCACCTTCCTCTGCATCGATATGAAGACGCCAGGCGTCGCGGTGAACCCCATCATCACCATCGATGGCAAGCATTCGCTGAACAGCGTCACCTTCGAGAAGGCGCGCGTGCCGGCCGCGAACCGCATCGGCGAGGAAGGCAAGGGCTGGACCTACGCCAACTATCTCCTCGGCCATGAGCG
>NZ_DATKFR010000377.1:0-3505 GCF_035511255.1 Parvibaculum sp. | reverse complement strand
CGGCGTCGGGCTTTCGACTCCGGTGCGCAGGTCCTTCACCATCTGGTAGGGCTGCAGAACATAAGAGCGGATCTGATGGCCCCAGCCAATGTCGGTCTTGCCGGCGGCTTCCGCCTGCGCCACGGCTTCGCGCTTCTCGAGTTCGAGTTCGTAAAGCCGCGCGCGCAGCATGTTCCAGGCTGTCGCACGGTTCTTGTGCTGCGAGCGCTCGTTCTGACAGGCAACGACGATGCCGGTCGGGACATGGGTGATACGAACGGCGCTGTCCGTCGTGTTGACGTGCTGACCCCCTGCGCCCGACGAGCGATAGGTATCGATGCGGCAGTCGCTTTCCTTGACGTCGATGTTGATCGAGTCGTCGACCACCGGATAGACCCAGACGCTCGAAAAGCTCGTGTGACGCCGCGCATTGGAATCGTAGGGCGAAATGCGCACGAGCCGATGGACACCCGACTCCGTTTTCAGCCAGCCGAAGGCGTTATGGCCCTTGACCTGGATGGTCGCCGACTTGATGCCGGCCTCTTCGCCATCGTGCCGCTCCACCAACTCGACTTTGTAGCCTTTGCGCTCCGCCCAGCGCGTATACATACGCAGCAGCATCTGCGCCCAGTCCTGGCTCTCCGTACCGCCGGCGCCCGCGTGAACCTCGAGATAGGCGTCGTTGCCGTCGGCCTCGCCAGCGAGCAGCGTTTCGATCTCCGCCTTGCGTGCCTCTTCGCGCACGGCCTTGAGCGCGGTCTCGGCTTCCTTGACGACGCCGTCGTCGCCTTCGGCCTCGCCCATTTCGATCAGTTCGAGATTGTCGCTGAGGCCGGACTCGAGACGCAGATAGGCGTTGATCGCCTCGTCGAGACGGGTCCGCTCCGCCATCAGTTCGCGAGCCTTGGCAGGATCGTTCCAGAGATTGGGATCTTCTGAGCGCGCGTTCAGTTCATCGAGGCGCTTGCGGGCAGAATCCCAGTCAAAGATGCCTCCTCAGCAGTCCCAGGGACTGCTTGATTTCATCGGCGATATTCTGGGTCTCGGCGCGCATCGATCATGGCCTCCGTAAATGCGGAGCGGAAAATAGGCCGAACGAGCGCGGGTGTAAACCCGTCGCGCACGCAGTGCCTCGCATCGATTGGTTGCGGCACGGGCGTGTCAGTAAAGGCCGCCGGTTCCTGAGTCGATCGAGCTGTTCGAATTCCCGCCCGGCGCACCGCTGTCGAGACCTGTCACCGGCGTTCCCGTGACGACGCCGAGCGACGAGGACGAGGAACTCTGCGGCTCGGTGCCCTCCTTGAAGGCTTCGAGAATGACGTCCGGATCGCTCGACGACGCAAGCTGGCCCGTCCTGTGATCGACCTTCACGAGGCTGATCCCGGGCGGAATCCGAAACGGGATTGCCGGCTCGCTGCCGATCTCGGCCTGCATGATGTCGCGGAAGACGGGCGCCGCCGTGCGCCCTCCGGTCTCCGCCTTGCCGAGGGGGGTTGGATTGTCGTAACCGACGAAGACGCCGACGACCAGGTTCGGGGAGTAGCCCATGAACCATGCGTCGCGCTCGTCGCTCGACGTTCCCGTCTTGCCCGCGAGCGGCACCGGAACCGCCTTCACCGCCGATCCCGTTCCGCGCTGAACGACACCTTCGAGCATCGACGTGATCTGATAGGCGGTCTGCGCGCTTTCGATCTGCTCCCGGTCGTCCGGCAGCTCGGGCGGCGACTGGTTCGACCAATCCGCGTTACAGTCAGGGCACGGTCGATTGTCGTGCTTGTAGATCGTCCGCCCCCACCGGTCCTGTACACGGTCGATCAGCGTCGGCGTCACTTTCTTGCCGCCATTGTCAAACACCGCATAGGCGGCCGCGAGCCGCATCAGCGTCGTCTCGCCCGCGCCGAGCGACATCGACAGAACCGGCGACATATTGTCGGTGATACCGAAGCGATGCGCGTAATTGGCGATCTTGTCCATGCCGACCGCCTGCGCGAGCCGTACCGTCATGACGTTGCGCGAATGCTCGAGGCCGAAGCGCAACGTCGAAGGCCCGAAGAAATCGCGCTCGTAATTTTCCGGCTTCCAGAGCGCGAGCCCCGGCCCCTGATCCATGACGAAGGGCGCGTCGAGCACGAGGCTTGCGGGCGTGAAGCCATTGTCGAGCGCCGCCGCATAGACGAAGGGTTTGAACGACGAGCCCGGCTGGCGCAACGCCTGCGTGGCGCGATTGAACTCGCTCTTGTCGAAGCTGAAGCCGCCCTGCATCGCAAGCACACGGCCCGTATGCGGGTCCATCGCGATCACCGACCCGTTGACGGCGGGAATCTGCCGCATGGCATAATGATCGGGCGTACGCTCGCCCTTCTTGAAGATCGGTTCGACATAGATGACGTCGCCGACGGCCAGCGCATCCGAAGGTTGCTTCAGAACCGGTCCGAGATAGATGTCCTTGATCGACTGCCTCGCCCAGCTCATCTCGGCAAAGGGAATGGCGCCGGTCTTCACCTCGGTCGAAAATTTACCGTTGGACAAGCGGTCGGGACGCAGACCGATCTTGACGCTGGTGGGTGTCAGGTCGAGCACGACGCCGAGTGTCCAGGGCGCGAGATCCTCCGCGAAGTCCTGCTTCTGCAACGCCTCCTGCCAATTCTCGCCGGGGTTGAGCTTGGCAACCGGTCCGCGATAGCCGTGGCGCTGATCGTAATCGACGAGCCCCTTGCGCAGCGACCGACGCACGATCGCCTGCAGGTGCGTGTCGATAGTGGTGCGAACGGAGAGGCCGCCCTCATAGAGCTTCGCCTCGCCATATTGGGCATAGAGTTCGCGGCGCACTTCTTCCACGAAATATTCGGCATCGACGAGCTGCAGCCCCACGGCCCGCTGGACCGTCGTGAACTCTTCCGCCTGAGCCTGCGCGGCTTCCTCGTCGGTGATGAAGCCGTCTTCCGCCATACGGCCGATCACCCAGTTGCGGCGGGCAATGGCGCGGTCACGATGGGTATAGGGGTTGTAGTTCTCCGGTCCCTTGGGCAAGGCCGCGAGATAGGCGACTTCCGGAATGGTCAGTTGGTCGAGCGGCTTGTTGAAATAATTGAGGGCCGCCGCCGCGACACCGTAGCTGCCGGTACCGAGATAGATCTCGTTCAGATAGAGCTCGAGAATCTTGTCCTTCGTGTAGGCCTTCTCCATGCGCAGCGAGAGCAGCATCTCGGTGATCTTGCGCTGCGCGTTACGATCGCGCGTCAGGAGGAAGTTGCGCGCCACCTGCTGCGTGATGGTCGAGGCGCCGACGAGACGGCGATCCCGGATGACGTTGAAGACGTTGTCGACCATCGCACGCGCGATGCCGACAGGGTCGACGCCGCTATGCGTATAGAAATTCTTGTCTTCCGCCGCCAGGAAAGCCTGGATCAACCGCTTCGGGATGGCGTTGATCGGCACGTAGAGACGCCGCTCGCGCGCATATTCGGCAATCAGTTCGCCGTCGCCCGCATGAACGCGGGTCATCACCGGCGGCTCGTAATTGGCG
>NZ_DATKFR010000376.1:0-9900 GCF_035511255.1 Parvibaculum sp. | reverse complement strand
GCGCGACTACTGCGCGCAGCTCGGACCCCGCTTCCGTTTCTTCCATCTCGAGAACTGGCCGGGTTTCAAGGCGGGCGCGCTGAACTTCGGATTGAAGATGACGGCGCCGGACGCCGACATCATCGCCGTCATCGACAGCGATTATCAGGTCGAGCCGAACTGGCTCAGAACCATGGTGCCTTACTTCGAGAAGGAGGACGTCGGCTTCGTCCAGTCGCCGCAGGATTACCGCGACCGCCACGAAAGCATGTTCAAGAACATGTGCTACTGGGAATATGCCGGCTTCTTCCATATCGGCATGGTCCAGCGCAACTACTTCAACGCGGTCATCCAGCACGGCACGATGACGCTGGTGCGCAAATCCGCGCTCGAAAAAGTCGGCGCCTGGGCCGAGTGGTGCATCTGCGAGGACGCGGAACTCGGCGTGAAGCTCTATCGCGCCGGCTACGACAGCGTCTACGTCAACCACTCCTTCGGACGCGGCCTGACACCGGATACGCTGGCGGGCTATATCGGCCAGCGCTTTCGCTGGGCCTATGGCGCGGTGCAGATCGTCAAGCATCACTGGAAGGCGCTTGCGCCCTGGTCGCGCAAGGGCGGGCTCACACCGGCCCAGCGCTATTACTTCCTCGCAGGCTGGTTGCCCTGGTTCGCGGATGGGCTCGCGCTCCTCTTCACGATCACGAGCATCGGTCTGTCGCTCTTCGCGCTCTATGCGCCAAAGATGGTGCAGCTTCCGGTCGCCGCCTTCCTCATTCCGACTATCGGCAGCTTCGTCTTCAAATTCGTGCGCTCGCTCTGGCTCTATGCCGTGCGCATCAAGGATTGCAGCTTCATCGAAAGCCTCGGCGCCGGTGTCGCGGCGCTCGGCCTCACCCATACCGTCGCGAAGGCGATGCTCAACGGTATGGTGACGTCCGGCAAACCCTTCTTCCGCACGCCGAAATGCGAGGACAAGCCGCCGCTTGCGGCCGCCCTGATCCAGGTGCGCGAGGAAGCTGTGATGCTGACGTTCCTCTGGGGCCTCGCGATCACCTTCTTCCTCAACCCCAATTTCGCCGACAGCCTGTCGCGGCTGTGGATCGGTGTGTTGCTGGTGCAGTCGGTGCCTTACGCGGCGGCGGTGCTGCTCTCCTTCATCAACGTGCTGCCCTCGCTCTTCCGGCGCAGGAAAGAAGAGCCGAGCGGCGCGCTGTCACCGGCGGAATAAGCGGGACCGCAAAAAGAAAAGGCCGGCGTTTCGCCGGCCTTTTTTATTCGAGAGCAACGTCCTTCTAATTTCCGCCGCCGTCGATGTTGAGCTTCTGCCCGTTGGCGTAAGGATTGGCGTCGGAGACCAGATAGACGACCGCCGCCGCGACCTCTTCCGCCGAGCAGACGTGGCCGAAGGGATATTTATCGTCGAGTTCGTGAATATCCATCTCCTTCTTGCCCATGCGCGCGGCGGCAAGACGGCGGCCCATATCGGTGTCGGTGAGCGACGGCGCGACGATATTGGTGCGGATGCCGTATTTCCGCTCTTCTTTCGCAAGCGTCAGCGCCAGCGCTTCCGCCGCCGCCTTGCCCATATTGTAGGGCCCGCCATTCGCCGCCATGTGCAAGGTCGCCACCGACGAGATGATCACGATGTCGCCGCGCCTCTCCTTGCGCATGTGCGGGACGACGAGCTTCGAGACGAAATGCGGCGCCATCGCATGGACGCGCAATACGCGCTCGAGCTCCTGAGGGTCGGTTTCGGCGACCGTCTGGCCGCGCGAGGCAATGCCCGCATTGTTGACGAGGATGCCGATCGAGCCGAAATCCTTCAGCACGTCGGCAACCATTTTTTGGTCCTCATCGAAATTTTCGACCGAAGCGGCGTAAGCCTTCGCCTTGCGGCCCAGCTTCTTGATGACTTCGACGGTTTCGTTCGCGGCCTCCTCGTCGCGGCGATAATTGACCGCGACGTCGGCGCCGGCTTCGGCGAGCGCAATGGCGATCGCACGACCGATGCCGCGCGAACCGCCGGTCACCAGGGCGACGCGGCCCTGAAGCGATATCTGCATCCCCGTTCCTCCCTCAGGCCGCGCTCTGACCGACGAACTTCTTGATGTCCTCGCGCAGAACCGTCTTGAGGATCTTGCCATTGGCGTTGCGCGGCAGCGGCTCGTGGCGGATTTCGATGCGGATCGGCACCTTGAAGGCGGCGAGAAGCTTGCCGACATGCGCCTTCAGCTCTTCTTCCGTCACATCCTTGCCGGGCGCGACCTGCACGATGGCGCCGACTTCCTCGCCGAGCACCTTGTGCGGAATGCCGACCACGGCCGCGTCCATCACGGCCGGGTGTGCGTAGAGAGCGCCTTCGACCTCGACGCAATAGATGTTCTCGCCGCCGCGGATCAGCATGTCCTTGGCGCGGTCGAGAATGAAGACGAAGCCTTCCTCGTCGATGCGCACGAGATCGCCCGAATGGAGCCAGCCATCGGTGATCGCGGCCTGCGTCGCCTCGGGCTTGTTCCAGTAGCCCTTCACGACATTCGGCCCCTTGATCCAAAGCTCGCCCACCTGTCCGGTGGGTACGTCTTTTCCATTCTCATCGACGACCTTGAGATCGCAGACGGGAACGGCCGGGCCGGCGCTTTCCGGCCGGTTGACGTAATCCTCGGCCGAGTTCTGCGTCGTGATCGACGAGGTTTCCGTCAGCCCGTAACCATTGCCGGGATGGACCTTCGGGAATTGCTGCTTGATACGCTGGACGAGATCGGGCGCCGACGGCGCGCCGCCATAGGACACCGATTCGACGCTCGACGTGTCGTATTTGGCGAAGTCGGGGCTTTCGAGCACCTGCCAGACCATGGCGGGCACGCCGCCGAAAGCCTGTATCTTTTCCTGCTCGATAAGTTCGAGCGCTCGTTCCGGCTGCCACTTGTGCATGATGACCAGCTTGCCGCCGCCTGCATACATCGGCACCAGGATCGAATGGCAACCCGTCGCATGGAAGAGCGGCACCGACAGAAGCATGGAGCGCTGCGGCGCGTTGGGATCGGACTGCGGCGGCTGCTCGCCACGGCGCAGATAGGCGCGCGCGGGGGCATAGGCGGCGCTGATGAGGTTGGTCAGAATGTTGCGCTGCGTCCCGAGCGCGCCCTTGGGCTTGCCCGTGGTGCCGGACGTATAGAAGATCGTCGCGTCGTCTTCAGGCAGGAGCCCGGGATCGGGCAGCGCCGCATCGGAGAGCTTCGCGTAATCGGCGGGCTTGCCGATGAGGTCCTCGAAGGCTTCGGCGCCGTCGAGCAATTCGCGCGGCGTGCGCACGGTCACGAGGCCGGCAAGGTTCAAGTTCGCGAGATGCGGCTTCAGCCGATCGAGACGCTCGCCGTCGATCACGGCGACCTTCGAGCCTGAATCCGTGATGCAATATTCGAGTTCGGGCCCTGTGCCCCAGGCGTTGATCGGCACGATGACGGCGCCGAGCGCGGCAGCGGCCCAGAAGGCGATCGACCATTCGGGGAAGTTGCGCATGGCGATCGTCACGCGGTCGCCTTTCCTGACGCCATATTTGTCGGCGAGCACCCGGCCGAAAGCGACGGCGGCGCGGTAATGGTTCTCGAAGGAGAGGCGTTCACCCTCATAGACGATGAAGTCGCGGGCACCATGAGCGCGGCCGGCCTCGAAAATGAAGCGCAGATGCGGCGGCGCGTTCTTGTAGACGCGGGTGGGAATGCCGCGGATGGTCAGCGTTTCCATCTCGAAGGGCATGCCCGGCGCGGTGAGGATGCGGTTTGCGTCCGCAATGCTCATGGCGGGCCAAGACGTGTCGGCCATTCTGAACCTCCCGAATACTCGTTTGATATTTTTGCTTGTTATTCAAATAGCGGTTTTCGGCCGCTTTTTGAAGATGAGATAGCGCCTGGCGGCGGAAGACCGCCAGGCGCCTCACCTCGCGGAACCCTTAGAATCCGAATTTCGACAGCACATCGCGCTCTTCGGCAATGCAGGCTGCGAAGCTCGGGCGTGCATGGATCGGCTTCAGATAGCGGCTGAGGTTCGGCCATTTCGCCTCGTCGGGCGCATATCCCGCATGGGCGAGATTGACGAACTGCGTCGCGACCGCGATGTCGGCGATCGAGAACGCATTGCCCACCAGGAAGGCATTGCCGCCGATTTCCTTGTCGAGATAGTCGAAATATTTCGGGAGCTTTTCGGTAAGCGTCTTTTCAGCCGCCGCGCGATCGGGCTCCTTGCCCATCAGCTTCGAGACGACGACCGGGCGGAAGATGCCCATGCCGACATTGCCGGCGAGCTCGGAATCCGCGTATTCCTCGAACCAGAGCGCCCGGGCATAGGCGAAATTGTCCTTTGGATAAAGGGCGGGCTCGGGCTTCCTGCGTTCGAGATAGGCGCAGATGACCGAACTGTCGGGCAGCGTCGCGTCGGGGCCCGCCTCCTCGTCGCGCAGCACCGGAATGCGCTTGAGCGGCGACAAGGCCTTGAACCAGTCCGGCGCCGGGAAGATGTTCACCTGCTCGAGCGTGTAGTCGAGCCCTTTCTCGGCCAGAAAAACGCGCGTTTTCCGTACGAAAGGCGACAGCGCCGCCCCGTAGACAATCAATCCCATTCAGTCCTCCCCGATTCTCTGTTTTGGATTTATTCTTGGATTTATGGCCTGCGATCCTGCGCGGCGGCGGCCACGGGCGCAAGCTGCGCGGCCGGAATTTAACGCCATACATCAAGTGCTGGATAGCCGGACAGGCGACTGAACGCCCCCGCGGGGAATTTGGTACAGGCGCCCCGGATCGAACGGGGGACCTCTAGATCCACAATCTAGCGCTCTAACCAGCTGAGCTACGCCTGCACCGGCGACGGAAGGCGAGCCGCCCGAAGGGGCCCGTTCCGCGAAGCCGGGAACTTAATTCGACGGGATTGCGAAGGCAAGCCTCGGGATTTGAGGCTCCGCCGGTCCCGGCCGGACTTGCCGCCCCGGTCCGCCAGCCATGTATAGTAACCCCCGGAATCAGCGGGAATCCGCAAGCGGCAGGGCAGGAAAACATGACGTCTCATCCAATCAAGACCGCCTATATCGAGGCGAACGGGCTCGCCTTCGAGGTCGACATGTGCGGCGACGGGCGGAAATTCGCGCTGCTATTGCATGGTTTTCCGGAGAACAAGTTTTCCTGGCGCTACCAACTGCCGTTGCTCGCCGAACTCGGCTACACGGCCTGGGCGCCTAATCTTCGGGGATATGGCGGAACCACCCGGCCGCAGGGCGTCGAAGCCTACCGGATGGAGCATCTGACGGCCGACGTCGCCGCGCTGATCGATGCGGCGCGGGCACGCGGGATCGACGGCCCCACAACCCTCATTGCCCATGACTGGGGCGGCGCCATCGCCTGGAGCTTCGTGCTATCGGGCGCGCGGCCGCTTGAGCGCTTCATCGTCATGAACCTTCCCCACCCGACGCTTTTCCTGAAGGCGCTGAAGACATGGGCGCAGATCAAACGCTCCTGGTACGTCTTCTTCTTTCAGATCCCCTGGCTCCCCGAAAAGATCTTCACCATGCGCAACGCCGAAGCGGTGGCGCAAGCGTTCCGCGGCATGGCCGTGGACAAAAGCCGCTTTCCGGATAGCGTTCTCGATCAGTATCGTAAATCCGCGCTGTTGCCCGGCGCGATGACGGCGATGATCAACTATTATCGCGCGGCCTTCCGCAATCAGGCTGCCTCGGAAGCGCTGCAAAATCCACCCCTCCTCGAAACGCCGACCCTGATGATCTGGGGCGAGGAGGACGCGGCCCTCGGCCGCGAACTCACCTACGGCACCGACGCACTCGTGAAGGATTTCACGATCCGTTACCTGCCGCAGGTTTCGCACTGGGTGCAGCAGGAAGCGCCGGAAGCCGTCAATGCGATGATCGGCGCCTGGATTGAGGGCCGCCCCGTGCCGCAAGCAGGGCTTCGCGGACAGATACTTCTTGGAGAAGGCGGGGATTCCTAGACCCCGCCACCGGGATCGCCATTCAGCAGCGGTGAGAAAATGAAAGAAGAAAAGCACGTCGTTCTGGTGACCGACGCGATGTCCTTCATAGGGCCGTCGGTGGTGGAAACTCTCGCCGCAAAGGGCGTCAGGGTCGTCGCCGCCGATCCCGCCTTTGACGACGGCGACGCGAATCTCATCGCCGATCTTCAGTCTAGGCATCGCAATGTCGTTGCAATTCATCAGACGACACCCGCCGAAACCGTCGCACGAGCCCGAGAGATCGTCGATGGTATCGACATCCTGTGCACGGGCGGCGTCCTTCCGGCGACGAAGACGCCCGCCGCGCAACTGACGGAAGATATAACGCGGCCCTTCTTCGAAAAGCTGGCGATCGAGCCGCTGGCCTATGTGGCGCATACCGTCGAAGACATGAAGGCACGGGGCGCAGGCCGAATCGTCTTCCTGACATCGGCTGGCTTCATCGGCGGCATTCCGAATTACGGCGCCTACGCTGCTTCCCGCGCGGCGCTTGCCGGCGTGGTCAGATCGCTGGCGATGGAACTCGGATCGTCGGGCATTTCAGTCAACGCGATCGCCGCCAATTTCATCGCCACCGAAGCCTATTTCCCCAAGGCGCTGATCGAGCAGCCGACGGTCCGCGACAAGATCCTCTCGCGCGTACCCCTGCGACGCTTTGGCGACCCCATGGAAGCGGCCGCCGCCGTCGAGTTCTTCGCACTTGGCAATTCAGGCTTCGTCACCGGGCAGGTGATGTCGATCTCCGGCGGCTGGTCGTAATCGACTGTCCCGCAATAATGTAGATGCTCCGCCCACGGGGTTCCCTCGTGTGAGCGAAGGAGACAAAGCGCCACTCACATCCGGCTTCGCATCCCGCGCCGATCAGGTCACAATTACGCCGAACGCATGACCATAATCGATACCGAATCGGCGCACTCGCGAAGCGTCTCTGGAAGGGGAGATATCATGTCACGGCTCATTGCCATCCTGGTCGGAATCCTGGTGCTGCTTGTCGCCGTGGTCGTGGCCGTGCCGCTGCTCGTGCCCACAAGCGTCTACAAGGAGCGCATCGTGTCGCTGGTGAAGGCACAGACCGGTCGCGACCTCGCGATCGGCGGCGATGTCGGCCTTTCCTTTTTCCCGCGCCTCGCCGTCAAGGTCGAGAATGTGAGCCTGTCCAACGCCGCCTGGGCCAAGGACCGCGACATGGCGACGATGGGCGAAATGCGCGCCGCGCTGAAAATCATGCCGCTTCTGCATGGCGATGTGCAGATCGACAGCTTCGTGCTCGTCGATCCGGTGATCCATCTCGAGGTGAAGGCGGATGGAACGCCGAATTGGCAGTTCGATGGCGGCAAGCCCGCCGCGCAACCCGCCGCGCCGGCGACCTCGGAGAAAAGCGCGAGCGGCGCGACCTTGCGTCAGGTGAGCCTCGGCGACGTCTCGATCAAGAATGGCTCGGCGACCTATCGCAACCAGAAGACAGGCGCCTCTCTCGCCTTCGAGAAGGTCAATCTCGACCTCGCGCTGCCGAGCCTCGACGATCCCTTCAGCGCCGATGGCTCACTCGTCTGGAACAACGAAGAACTCTCCTTCGACCTCAGCGCGGCTCGCCCTCGCGCCTTGACGGAAGGCGGCGAGACGCCATTCGAATTCGCGCTCAAATCCTCGAAGATCAATGCGACGTATAAAGGCTCGATCCGACCGCTCGACGGCGCGCAATTTGCGGGCGGCGTGAAACTCGATGTCGGCTCGGTTCGCAATCTCGCCGCCTGGCTCGGAAATGCGCTCCCCGCCGGCAACGGATTCGGCCCGCTCGCGATCGAAGGGAAAGCATCGGGCGGCGGCAATACTTACAGCTTCAACGAGGCCAAGATCGCGCTCGACGGCATGAACGCAACCGGCAGCCTCGCCGTGGATACCGGTGGGCAGAAACCTTTCGTAAAGGGCAAGCTCGCCGTCGATCGCATCGATACGAATGTCTATCTCGAAAACTCCGACAGTGGGAGTTCATCCACATCCGTAGGAAATTCGGGTAGCGGCTCCGGCACGGATCAGGGTTGGAGCAATGAACCGATCGACCTCTCCGGTCTGCGAGCAGCCAACGCCGACTTCACATTCAGCACGCGCGAACTCTATGTGAAGAAGATCAAGATCGGCGAAAGCGCGCTCGCGCTTAAACTCAACAATGGCGTGATGACCGTCGACCTGACGAAGCTTGCGCTCTACGACGGCACGGGCAACGGCAAGCTCACGCTCGACGGGTCGCAGCGGGCGGCACAAGCGACCGCCGCCTTCTCGATCTCGGGCGTTTCCGCGGAGCCGCTGCTGACCGACGCGGCGGACTTCAAACGGCTGGAAGGCAAGACCGCCCTCAGCTTCGCCGTCCAGACGGCGGGGCAGAGCCAGCGAGCGATGGTGCAGAATCTCGGTGGCAAGGGCGACGTCAAATTCACCAACGGCGCGATCAAGGGGGTCAATATCGCCCAGCTCGCGCGCAACGTACTGCAGGGGTCCGTGACGGGCTGGCAGAGCGGAGGTTCTCAGGATACGGACTTTTCCGAACTCGGCGGCACCTTCACCATCGACAAGGGCATCCTGACGAACAATGATTTGCAGATGTTGAGCCCGCTCATCCGCCTCGCCGGCGCCGGCACGGTCGATCTGCCGAACCGGACGCTGAACTATCACCTCACGCCGAAACTCGCCGCGACGCTGGAAGGCCAGGGCGGCGCGGCCGATACCAAGGGCCTCGAAATCCCGCTCATCATCGAGGGCCCATGGTCGGCACCGCATTTCCGCCCCGACCTCCAATCCATGCTGAAGAACCCGCAGGCCACCATCGACCAGGTGAAGGGTTTAAAGGGAGAAGGCGGCAAGGAACTGCTGAAGGGACTGCTTGGCGGAAGCAAGGCCGGCACCTCGGGCGAGACCGGTACGGGCGATACGAGCGGTACGGACGCGGGCAAGACCGAGGAGAAGCCCAAGCCCGCCGACCAGCTGAAGAAGCTCTTCGGCGGCTGATGCGCTGAAGGCCGGCGGGTATAGCTTTCTACAGGCGCGGCAGTCCGACAGCCTGAACGGGGGGACTCAATGGACGTGCTTTACTGGAGCGCGCTCGTCGCGACCGGCCTCGCCGCCGGGCTCATCAATACGCTCGCTTCTTCGGGTTCCGCGGTCAGCCTGCCGGTCCTCGTCATGCTCAACATCCCCGAAGTCGCGGCCAACGCGACCAACCGCCTGCCCGTCCTGATCGGCGGAATGATGGCGACATGGTCCTTCCATCGCGAAAGGCAGGTCGACTGGCACGCTTCCGCGCGGCTCCTTCCGCCAGCGATCGCCGGCAGTCTCATCGGGGCCCTGGCGGCCGAGCATGTCGATGACCGGCGCATGGGCTTGCTGATCACGGGCGCCGTGCTCATAGCGCTTCTGATGCTCTTCACCAAGGTGAAGCAGGCGCTTTCCCAGATTCAACAGCGGCCGCCGCAGGTGAAGCCTTTCGCGCTCTTTCTGATGTTCCTGATCGGTCTCTGGCTCGGCTTCATGGTTCTTGACGGAGCGACCTATGTCCTGCTCGTCCTGATGCTCGGCTGCCACTACGCACTGCCGCAGGCCAACGCGTTGAAGGCGCTTATCCTCGTCGTGACGACGATCGTGCCGGTCGCCATGTTTTCAGCCGCCGGCGACATTTTATGGACGGAGGGCGCAGTGATGTCTGTCGGCAGCATCGCCGGCGCGCATCTCGGCGCGAGATTCTCGAACCATGTCAGGGCGCGGGAATGGATTTTCCGGCTTCTGGTCGCCGTCATCCTGCTCGAACTCGGTCATCTCGCCTGGCACTACACGGCGCCGCTTCGCGCGGGGCTTGCCAGCTAGACCTTTTTCAGGTCGCCGAGCTCGATATATTCCTTCTCGCCGTCGATCCGG
>NZ_DATKFR010000375.1:0-1980 GCF_035511255.1 Parvibaculum sp. | reverse complement strand
ATTGATGGAGGACGAAATGAAACAGACAGCGAAAGAGGACCTCGCGGTGACGAGCCTCAAGACACCCATCGGCGTGCTGAGGCTCGCCGCGAGCGAGGATGGGCTCGTTGCCGTGGTTTTTCCGGGCGAGAAGAAGAAGCGCGAGTTTCCAGACACGCGCGGGAGCGACGCGGCGCGCGCGCATCTCAACCAGGCGGTGAAGGCGCTGGAGGAATATTTCGCCGGCAAGCGGACGGAATTCGGCGATCTGACGCTTGCCCCCAGAGGCACGGATTTCCAGCTCGGCGTCTGGCGCGCGCTGCAGAAGATCCCCTTCGGCGCGACCAGGAGCTATGCCGATATTGCCCGGATCATCGGCAACCCGAATGCGGTGCGCGCCGTCGGCCTCGCCAACGGGAAGAACCCCATTCCGGTCATCGTGCCCTGCCACCGCGTCATCGGCTCCGACGGCACGCTGACGGGCTTCGGCGGCGGGCTACCGACCAAGAAATGGCTGCTGACCCATGAAGGCGTCGAGACGCCGGCCTTGCTTTGAGCCTTACCTTCAGGGCGTGGACGCACTAGATTGAAGCCGGTGCTGTTCTCAGGGAGATGCGGAATGCTGGGTCACGGTTATGGCGGGTTTCTCGGCCTGCTCATTCTCATTGCGGACATCTATGCGATCGTCCGCGTGGCCCAGAGCGGCGCGACACCGCTCGCCAAGGCGATCTGGATCGTCATCATCCTGCTGCTGCCGGTGCTCGGACTGATCCTCTGGTTCCTGTTCGGACCGAAATAGCGGGATCTCCTCGTTCTCCCACATGCTGTCATCCCGGCCTTGTGCCGGGACCCAGGGGCGGCAGGCACGGAGCAAGCGGCTACTGGGCCCCGGGACAAGCCCGGGGTGACACGGAGTGTGTGAAGCGAGCACGTCTACACGAACAATCCCGCCAGATCGGGCTCGCCGTTGCGCGGCAGTGCGATCGTATCGAGCTTTGCGAAGCGCCGGATCGTCTCGACGGTTTCCTCGAGCGGCACGGGCGCGGAAAGCGACTCGCTCACCACGATGGCGCGGGGTTCGAGATCGTTGCGGCGCATCACGTCGAGCGTCGTCAGCGTGTGGCTGATCGTGCCGAGATAGGAGCCGACGACGAGAAGCGACCGCAATTGCAACCGCTTCAGCTCCAGCATCCAGTCAAGGACTGTGTGGCGTTCGTCGAGCGGGACCATCAGCCCGCCAACGCCTTCGATGACCAGCGTCTCGTCGTCCCGCGCGGTATCGAGGCAGTGATTGACCAGCTCCACGAAATCGATCGTCTGGCCTTCGCGCGCCGCCGCCATGTCGGGCGATAGCGCCGCCTTGTAACGCCAGCGCGACACGAGACCCGCATTCTCGTAAGCGACCGTTTCGCCGAGCGCCGCAAGAAGCGCGGCCGGATCGCTTCCCGCGAAACTGGCCTCGTCGAGGCCGCTCACCAGCGGCTTCAGCGCGCGAACGGGCTTGCCCTTTTCGCGGAGCTGGCGGATCAGCAGCGCCGAGACATAGGTCTTGCCGATGTCGGTGCCCGAGGAGGTGACAAAGATGGTGCTCATGATTACTCGGCAGCGTGACGGGGCAGAATGCGTTCGCGCACCAGACCGGCGAGGCGGAGAATGTCTTCGTCCCGGTGCTCAGCCGTAAACGTGAAACGGAGCCTCGCGGTTCCCTCGGGCACGGTCGGCGGACGGATGGCGGTGACGAGGAAGCCTTCGGCGTCGAGAAGGGCGGATGCCTTCAGCGTCGCGTCCGCCTCGCCGAGGATCAGGGGGACGATCGGGCTCTCCGGTGCGGGGAGATTGAGCGCGCGGGCAAAGAGGGCTGCCTTCCTGACCGCGCTCCCGGCGAAGTCTGGATCCTCCTCGATGAGGTCAAGGGCCGCGATGGCGGCGGCGACGGAGGCGGGTGGCAGGCCCGTCGAATAGATCAGCGTGCGGGCGCGGGTGCGGATGAAGTCGCAGACC
>NZ_DATKFR010000374.1:0-1902 GCF_035511255.1 Parvibaculum sp. | reverse complement strand
CTGTCCTTCATGGATGTCTGGGACGCGATGTGCCGCACCATCATGTCGGCGGGTTCGCGGCGCGGCGCGATGATGGCGGTGATGCGCTGCGACCACCCGGATATCGAGGCTTTCATCGAGGCAAAACGCGAGCCGGGCCGTCTCACCATGTTCAACCTTTCGGTGCTCGCGACCGACGCCTTCATGGCGGCGGTGAAGGCCGATGCCGACTGGCACCTCGTCTTTAACGGCGAAACCTACAAGACGCTGAGGGCGCGCGCGCTCTGGGACAGGATCATCGCCGCGACCTATGCCTATGCCGAGCCGGGCGTGATCTTCATCGACCGCATCAATGCGCGGAACAATCTCCATTATTGCGAGACGATCCACGCGACCAATCCCTGCGGCGAGCAGCCGCTGCCGCCCTATGGCGCCTGCCTTCTCGGCTCGATCAATCTCGCGGCGCTGGTGAAGGACCCCTTCACCGAAAATGCGCGCATCGACGAGGCGGAGCTGGCCGACCTCGTCTCCGTCGCCGTGCGCGCCATGGACAACACCATCGACGTCTCGCGCTTTCCCCTGGCCGCCCAGGCGCAGGAAGCGAAGATGAAGCGCCGCATCGGCCTCGGCGTCACGGGCCTCGCCGACGCGCTCATCATGTGCCGCTCGCGCTATGGCTCCGACGCGTCGATTGCGCTGATCCGCACATGGATGCATGCGCTTTCCCGCGCCGCCTATCTCGCTTCGGCCGAAATCGCCGGCGAGAAGGGCGCCTTCCCGCTTTACGACGCCGACGCCTATCTCGCGGGCGAGACGATCAGGGCGCTCGACGAGGACGTGCGCGCGGCGATCGCGAAACACGGCATCCGCAATGCACTCGTGACCTCGATTGCGCCGACCGGCACGATCTCGCTTTTCGCCGGCAATGTCTCGTCCGGCATCGAGCCTGTCTTCGCCTATGCCTATACGCGCAAGGTGCTGATGCCGGACGGCACGCGGCGCGAGGAAAAGGTCGTCGACTACGCGGTCGCGAAATTCCACGAGACCTTCGGCGAGACGGCGGCGCTGCCCGACTATTTCGTCAATGCACAGGAACTGACGCCGGCCGAGCATCTCGCCGTGCAGGCCGCCGCGCAGGATTACATCGACAGCTCGATCTCGAAAACGATCAACGTGCCGGAAGACATTTCCTTCGAGGCGTTCAGGAACGTCTACATGGAAGCCTATGAGAAGGGCCTGAAGGGCTGCACGACCTACCGCCCGAGCGAGGTGCGCGGTTCCGTGCTCTCGGTCGAGCCCGCGCCGAAGGCGGAGGAGGCGCAGCCGGCGCTGGCCCTCAACGCGCCGCAGAAGCCGACGCCTTACGAAAAGGACGGCATCGTCTATATGTCGAAGCCGCTCGAACGCGAGACGGTGCTGCCCGGCTTCACCTACAAGCTGCAATGGCCCGAAAGCGACCACGCGATCTACATCACGATCAACGACATCGTGCAGGACGGCAGGCGCCGCCCCTTCGAGATTTTCATCAACTCGAAGAACATGGAGCATTACGCCTGGACGGTCGCGCTGACCCGCATGATCTCGGCGGTCTTCCGCCGCGGCGGCGACGTCACCTTCGTCGTCGAGGAATTGAAGGCGGTCTTCGATCCGCGGGGCGGCTCATGGATGAAGGGCCGCTATGTGCCGAGCCTCTTGGCCGCCATCGGCGAGGTGATCGAGCAGCACATGATCGACACGGGCTTCATCACGAAGGAAGACGGGCATCCCGTCGCCGAAGCGATCCGCGCCGTCGTCGGCGAACCTGTCGAGCCGGGCACGCGCGCGGTGAAGCTCAAGGGCTGTCCGCGTTGCGGCGAGCGCGCGATGATCCAGCAGGAAGGTTGCGAGACCTGCACCTCATGCGGCTTCTCGAAGTGCAGTTGA
>NZ_DATKFR010000373.1:0-7622 GCF_035511255.1 Parvibaculum sp. | reverse complement strand
AAGCGCGATGCGCCTGGGCGTCCATCCCTTCCCCATCATTCCTCCCCCTCGTTTATTCGGCTGCCTGCTTCGGTGTCGCAGCCTGCCAGCGCAGAACGGGGCTGCGCGCGGCCAGCGTTTCGTCGAGCCGGTGACGCGGCGCGAAATGCGGCGCGCCGGTGAAGCGCGTCTTGTCGTTGCCCTTCGCGGCCTGGGCGAGATGCTTCAACGTGCCGATGAACTGGTCGAGCGTGTGCTTCGATTCCGTTTCGGTCGGCTCGATCAGGAGCGCGCCATGGACAACCAGCGGGAAATACATGGTCATCGGATGATAGCCCTCGTCGATCATCGCCTTGGCGAAATCGAGCGTCTCGACACCTGTCCCCTTCAGGAAACGGTCGTCGAACAGCGCCTCATGCATGCAAGGCCCCTCGAAGGGCGCCGAGAGATCGTTCTTCAGCGAGGCGAGAACGTAATTGGCGTTCAGCACCGCGTCTTCGGCGACCTGCCTGAGCCCGTCCGAACCATGGCTCATCATATAGGCCATGGCGCGCACGAACATGCCCATCTGGCCGTGGAAGGCGACCATGCGGCCGAACGGATGCGTGCCGTCCGATTTCGCCTCGCCCCCCGTCTCGACAAGACGGAACCCCTCCTTGCCATGCACGACGTAAGGCAGTGGCGCGAAAGGCGCCAGCGCCTCCGAAAGCACCACGGGTCCTGCGCCGGGACCGCCGCCGCCATGCGGCGTCGAAAAGGTCTTGTGGAGGTTGATATGCATCGCATCGACGCCGAGATCGCCCGGCCGCACCCGGCCGACGATCGCGTTGAAATTGGCGCCGTCGCAATAGAAATAAGCGCCCGCCGCGTGAACGGCGTCCGCAATCTCGATGATGTCGCGCTCGAACAATCCGCAAGTGTTCGGATTGGTCAGCATGATCGCCGCGACGTCGGGCCCGAGCTTCGACTTGAAGGCGGCGAGATCGACGCGGCCATCCGCCGTGGCCGGGATCGCATCGACCTTGTATTGCAGCAGCGCCGCCGTCGCCGGATTGGTACCATGCGCGGATTCAGGAACGAGAATGCGCGTGCGTGTCGCGCCCTCGCCGCGCGCGACCAGCGCCGCGCGGATCGCCATCATGCCGCAGAGTTCGCCATGCGCGCCCGCCTTGGGCGACATCGCGACGGCGGGCATGCCGGTCAGTTCCTTCAGCCAGTGCGCCAGCGTATCCATCAGCTCGAGCGCACCCTGCACGGTCTTCTGCGGCTGCAACGGATGCACGTCGCCGAAGCCGGGCAGGCGCGCCATCTTCTCGTTGAGGCGCGGATTGTGCTTCATCGTGCAGGAACCGAGCGGATAGAGCCCCGCATCGATCGAATAATTCTTGCGCGAGAGGCGCACGTAATGCCGCATCACGTCGGGCTCGGAGATGCCCGGCAGACCGATGCGGCCCTTGCGTTCCAGCGTTCCGAGACGCGGTGCGAAAGCGGCCGGCTCGTCGAGATCGACGCCCGTCGCACCCGGATTGTCGAGTTCGAAGATCAACGGTTCTTCGAGGCGCAGACCGCGATTGCCCGTATAGGTCTCGAAATCGCTCGATGCAACATCGCCCGCCGCGGTGGGGCGGCCCTGACTGTTCATGCCGGACATCACAGCACCTCCTTCAGCGCGGCGACATACTGCGCGCGGTCATCATCCGTGTTGATTTCGGTCGAGGCGACGATCAGCAGATTGTCGAGCGCCGCGTCGTCCGGAATGAGCCGGCTCGCCGGCAAGCCGCCGAGCACTTGCCTGTCGGCCAGCGCGTCGACCACCGCTGTTGCCGATTTCGGCAAGCGGATCGTGAATTCGTTGAAAAAAGCGCCGTTCAGAAGTTCGGCGCCTTTGACGCCCGACAGCGCGTCGGCGAGCTTCACCGCATTGGCGTGGTTGATCCGCGCCAGACGCTTGAAGCCGTCCTCGCCGAGAAGCGAGAGATGGATCGTGAAGGCGAGCGAGCAGAGGCCGGAATTGGTGCAGATGTTCGACGTCGCCTTCTCGCGGCGGATATGCTGCTCGCGCGTCGAAAGCGTCAGCACGTAACCGCGCTTTCCTTCCGCATCGACCGTCTGGCCGCAGAGGCGGCCCGGCATCTGCCGCACGAACTTGTCGCGCGTCGCAAAGAGCCCGACATAGGGCCCGCCGAAATTGAGCCCGTTGCCGATCGACTGGCCCTCGCCGACGACGATGTCGGCGCCCATCTCGCCGGGCGGCGTCACGAGGCCGAGCGACACGACTTCGGGCACCACGGCGATAAGGAGCGCGCCCTTGGCATGCGCGGCATCCGCGATCGCGCGGAGATCGACGAGCTCGCCGAAGAAGGACGGGCTCTGCACGACGACGCAGCTCGTATCGGCCGCGATGCGCGCGATGATGTCCTCGGTCTTGCCGGGAAACGCCGCCGGCAGGGCCTCGACCGGATCGCCACCCGCCTCGCAGAGATTTTCGACGACCGCGCGGTAATGCGGATGGAGCGTGCCCGAAAGCACGGCCTTCTTGCGCTTCGTCACGCGATGCGCCATCAGCACCGCTTCGGCGCAGGCAGTCGAGCCGTCATACATGGAGGCGTTCGCGACATCCATGCCGGTGAGCATCGCGACCTGGGTCTGGAACTCAAAGAGATATTGCAGCGTCCCTTGCGTGATCTCCGGCTGATAGGGCGTGTAGGAGGTGAGGAACTCCGAACGCTGGATCAGATGATCGACGGTCGCCGGCACATGGTGACGATAGGCGCCGCCGCCGATGAAGAAAGGCACCGAACCCGCCGCGACGTTCTTCGCCGCCATCTTCGTCAGCGCGCGCTCGACTTCGAGCTCGCCCTGCCGCCGCGGCAGATCGACGAGCCCGTCGCGCCGCGCGCGTTCCGGCACGTCGCGGAAAAGATCGTCGACGCTTTTCGCGCCGATAACGCCGAGCATCTCGCGGCGATCGTTTTGGGTCAGTGGCAGGTAGCGCATGAGATCAGCTTTCAGGTTGTAACCGGAGATCAGCTCAATAGCCCTCCCCCCTTGAGGGGGAGGGTTGGGAGGGGGGGTAAGCTGCAAGAAAAAGTCTTGCGAAGAAGTCCCCCCACCCGATCGGCTTCGCCGATCGACCTCCCCCTCAAGGGGGGAGGTGTAGGAAGGATGCGCGGCAGCGTCATTCAAGCCAGTCCTTCGACGAAGCTCTGGTAGGCCTCTTCGTCCATCAGCTTCGAAAGCTCGGCCTTGTCGGCGAGCTTCAGCTTCACGAACCAGCCCTTGCCCATCGCGTCCTCGTTGACGCCGCCAGGCGCCGCTTCGAGATCGGCATTGACCTCGACGACTTCGCCCGAAACCGGCGCATAGACTTCGCTCGCCGCCTTCACGCTTTCGACGACCGCCGCCTCGTCGCCCGCCGCGATCGACTTGCCGACTTCCGGCAGTTCGACATAAACGACGTCGCCCAGCTGTTCCTGCGCGTAGTCGGTGATGCCCACCGTCGCCACATCGCCATCGACGCGCACCCATTCGTGCTGGTCGGTGAAACGGATCTCGCTCATCTCTCTGTCCCCTGACTATTTCGTCTTGTGAAAGCGTTTCTCGGTGAAAGGCATCGCAACGACCTCGGCCGGCCGCCCCTTGCCTCTGACCATCAACTCGACATCGGTGCCGACCTTCGAAAAATCGGTCGCGACATAACCCATGGCAATCGGCCCGCTGACGGACGGCCCGTAGCCGCCGCTCGTGATCGTGCCGATGACCTTGCCCCCGCCGACGATCTCGGTGCCTTCGCGCGCCGGGGCCTTGCCTTCCGGCAGCAGGCCGACGCGCTTCCTCGCGACGCCATTCGCGATCTGGCCGAGAATGATCTGCGCGCCGGGGAAATTGGCCTCTTCGCGCCGCCGCTTGCCGATGACCCAGCCGAGCGCCGCCTCGATCGGCGTCGTCGTCTCGTCGATGTCGTGGCCGTAAAGGCAAAGCCCGGCTTCGAGACGCAGCGAGTCGCGCGCGCCGAGCCCGATGGGCTTCACCTCCGTTTCGCCGAGAAGCTTCTTCGTCAGCGCCACGGCGTCCCTCTCCGGCACCGAAATCTCGTAGCCGTCCTCGCCCGTATAGCCCGAGCGGCTGACGAGACAGGGAACGCCGGCGACGTCGATCGCCTTCGCCGTCATGAAGATCATCTCGGCGGCGGCCGGCGCGAACCGCGCGAAAACCTCGACCGCCTTCGGCCCCTGCAACGCGATCAGCGCCCGGTCCGCAATCGGCTTCAGCGAAATGCCGGCCGGCAGGTTCGCCGCGATATGCGCGAAGTCGGCTTCCTTGCAGGCCGCGTTGACGATGATGAAGATCGAATTCGCACGCGCGGGCTCGGCCGGCCGCGTCACCATCAGATCGTCGCGGATGCCGCCCTTGTCGTTCAGCAGCAGCGTGTAGCGGATGGCGCCGGGCGCGAGGCCCAGAATGTCGCCGGGCACCAGCGTCTCGAGCGCCCTGGCGACTGTCTCGAAATCCGGCCCCTCGATCCAGGCCTGCCCCATATGCGAGACGTCGAAGAGCCCCGCCGCCGTTCGCGTATGAAGATGTTCGGCCAGCACGCCGTCCTTGTACTGGACCGGCATGTCGTAGCCCGCGAAAGGCACCATCTTCGCGCCAAGCTCGACATGGAGCGCGTGAAGCGGCGTGACCTGCAGGGTCTCTTCGGTATGGGGAGCTGACATCGGTCTCTCTCGGTTACGCGCGAATCATCAAGGGCTGCCGCCCGGCAAAATTGCCGGCAGCGCCCCCTCTGTCGCGGAACCTGAGAGATTTCGCGGAACGGGACGAACCCGCCGCTTACGCCCTTCGGTGAGGCCTATCCAAGGCGGATGGCCTGCTTTCCAGAGATTCATCCCCCTGCGGTCCGGTTGCCTGAGAGTTTCCGGGGCGGTTGCTCCTTCGGCGCCGGGTCCACGGACCCGATCTCTCCCGCAGGGATCATCTGTATGTAGGAATCGGGCTTCGATCCTTGAAGCTTGGGGCCGATCATATGGAGGACCCCGGGGGAGTCAATTGCGGCAGGGAACCGCCCTGCCGCAAATCGAGCCTTTTCCACCGAAATCGGCGGTTTTCGGGTGCTCCGGAACGTCCGGCGACAGCCCCGTCCTATCGGAGCGGGACGGCCGGCACCTTGCGGTTGTATTCGAGTTCATCCGGCGTCAACTGGAAGCCGACGATGATCTCATAGGCCGAACCGTCGAGTTCGCCGCCATAGGGGATCGTCGTGTCCTCGACGGTCTTGAGGAACTTGACCGTGCGCGCGGCGCCCTCGAAAGAAACCGGAATGTCGAGCATCCGCTTGCTCACCATGTAGCCATGCCGGGTGACGGCGATGAAGCCCGGAATGTTGATGTCGCGCGCCGTGGCGGCGGGCCCGAGGTCGGCCGTACCGTCGAAGGCGACATTGAACGAGATGGTCTTCTCGTCGGTGTCGTATTCGCACTCGATGGCGGATTTGCGGATTTCGGCGCGCAACACCACATCGGTCAGGTCCTTGCCGCGGCCGCTGAACATCGTGATGTGATCGGCCCCGTCGAGCACGCCCACGGTCGGACAGGGCTTCGGCAGATCGGCGTCCGGGTCCACATCATCGTCGCTGCCCCCCATGCCGAGCCAGGAGCAGCCGCCCAGCGCCAACGGCAAGACGAGAAGCACGGCAAGGCCCAGAGCCCGCGCTGCGGCGCGGCGGGAAGGACCGGTCGGCTCGATCGGAAACGGCATCGTCGTGTCACTCGCTGGAAAAGGAATGTGAAAGCCCCGCCTGTAAGCCGCACCCGCGTTTCTTGACTTTCGCAAGGCAGGCCCCTCTATTACCGGCAGAGACGGACCCCGAAAGCCTTGCGTTTCATACGGTTAGACAAGGCAACAGGGCCGCCTCGACTGCGGCGCGGGCACTTTAGCGAAGTGCCGGCAAGGCCACAAGGAGGGCCCCTGCGAGCCCGAATGCCGCACCGGCGGCGCCCCACGACGAGCATGACCCGCCTAACGAGCCCGAGGATGACGGACCTGAAGCCCAAACTGACGCTGATTCTCGCCTCCCCGCGCGGCTTTTGCGCGGGCGTGGATCGGGCGATCCAGATCGTCGAGACCGCGATCGGGAAGTTCGGCCCGCCGGTCTATGTCCGCCATGAGATCGTCCACAACCGCTTCGTCGTCGAGGAGCTGGAAAAGAAGGGTGCGATCTTCGTCGAGGAACTGGACGAGGTGCCGGAAGGCGCCCGCGTCATCTTCTCGGCCCATGGCGTGCCGAAATCCGTGCCGGCCGACGCAAAAGCCCGCGAACTCGTCTATTTCGACGCCACATGCCCTCTCGTCTCCAAGGTCCATGTCGAGGCCGAGCGCCATCACGAGCGCGGCCTCGAAATCGTCCTGATCGGTCATGCGGGCCACCCCGAAGTCATCGGCACCATGGGGCAGTTGCCGGAGGGCGCGGTGAAGCTGGTCGAAACCGTCGCCGATGCCGAGGCGCTGACACCGCGCGATCCCGCCAAGCTCGCCTTCGTCACGCAGACGACACTGTCGGTCGACGACACGGCCGACATCGTCGCGGTGCTGCGCCGCCGTTTCCCCGAGATCGTCGGTCCGCACAAGGAGGACATCTGCTACGCGACCACCAACCGCCAGGACGCGGTCAAGACCATCGCGCCTAAATCGGACGCCGTCATCGTCATCGGCGCGCCGAACTCGTCGAACTCGATGCGTCTCGTCGAAGTGGCCGAACGCGCCGGCTGCCCGCGCGCCATGCTGGTGCAGCGCGCCGCCGACATCGACTGGGCGGCGCTCGGGACCCCGCGCACGGTCGGCCTGACGGCCGGCGCCAGCGCGCCCGATGTCCTGGTCGAGGAAGTCATTGACGCTTTCCGCGCGCGCTTCGACGTCACCGTCGAGGAAGTTGCGGCGGCCCGCGAATCCGTGCAGTTCAAGCTGCCCCGCGCGCTTGCGGGCTGACGGGGTTTATCCGACATGGCTGTCTACACGGAAGTCGCCGACGAGGAGCTCGAAGCCTTTCTCGCCGCCTACGACATCGGAGAACTGCGCTCCTACAAGGGCATCGCGGAAGGCGTCGAGAATTCGAACTTCCTGCTGCACACGACGAAGGGCGCCTATTTCCTGACGCTTTATGAAAAGCGCGTGGCCCGCGAGGACCTCCCCTTCTTCCTCGGCCTGATGAACCATCTCGCCGCGCGAGGCATCGATTGCCCGGTGCCGATCCGCAACCGCAAGGGCGAGATGCTGGGCGAACTGGCCGGCCGCCCCGCCGCCATTATCAGTTTCCTCGAAGGCCTCTCGGTGAAGAGGCCGCAACCGAAACATTGCGCGCAGCTCGGCGAAGGCGCGGCGCGGCTGCATCTGGCCGGCCGCGATTTCGCCATCCATCGCGCGAATGCCCTGACGGTCGCGGGCTGGCGCCCTCTCTTCGACGCCTGCCGCGCGCGCGCCGACGAAGTGTCGCCCGGCCTTGCGGCGGAACTCGGCGTGGAACTCGACTTTCTCGAGGCGAACTGGCCGCGCGACCTCGCGCAGGGAGTCATTCACGCCGACCTCTTCCCCGACAATGTTTTCTTCATCGGCGAGAAACTCTCCGGCATCATCGACTTCTATTTCGC
>NZ_DATKFR010000372.1:0-11094 GCF_035511255.1 Parvibaculum sp. | reverse complement strand
GCCTATCGCGACGGACGGCCGCTGCCCTGCTCGATCCAGTCTCTCGACATTCTGGGGGCGGACGTTCTCGAAACGGGCCTCGTCTGGGAGGAAGGCGATTCCGACCGCCCCTGTTTCCCGGTCGCCGGCACGATCACCCATGCGCCCTGGCACGACGTACCGACGGCGCAGCTCATTCTCGAATCCTGGGAGCGCGACGGCTCGCCGACGCCGGCCGATCCGCGCCACGCGCTGGCCCGCACCGTCGCGGCGCTCGAAGCGAAGGGTCTGACGCCCGTCGTCGCCATCGAGCTTGAATTCTATCTCGTCGATCGCGCGGCGGCGCTTGCCGGAAAGCCGACGCCCGCCGCCGCCCCGAACGGTTTCGCGCCGGCGCATCTTCAGGCCTATCTGATGCAGGACCTCGAGGATTTCGCGCCGTTTCTCAACGACGTCTTTGCCGGCGCGAAGAAGATGGGGCTGCCCGCGCGGACGCTCATTTCGGAATATGCGCCGGGCCAGCTCGAAATCGTCCTCGCCCATTGCGCCGATGCGATGCGCGCGGCGGACGATGCGATCCTCTACAAGCGCCTCGTCAAAGGTGTCGCCGACCGCCACGGCTATGTTGCCACCTTCATGGCCAAGCCCTATGCGGCGCTGTCCGGCAGCGGCATGCACGTCCATGTCTCGCTGACGGATGGCGAGAACCCCAATCTTTTCGCGGGCGAGGGCAACGACCTCACGCCGCATCTCGCCCACGCCATCGGCGGGCTCGAAGCGACCATGGCCGAAAGCATGGCGATCTTCGCGCCCAACGCGAATTCCTATCGCCGCTTTCGCAAGAATTCCTATGCGCCGCTCGCGCCCGCCTGGGCGATCGACAATCGCTCGGTGCCGCTGCGCGTGACGGCGGGCAAGCCGGAGACGCGCCACCTCGAACATCGCGTCTGCGGCGCCGACGCCAATCCTTACGTGGCGCTCGCGATCGTGCTCGGCGGCATCGCGGAAGGCATCGAAAAGAAGATCGCGCCGAGCGCGCCGGTGGTCGGCGACGGCTACGGCCAGAAGGAAGCGACGCTGCCGATGAACTGGTGGAAAGCGCTCGAGGTTGCGCGACAGTCGACTTTCCTGCGCGCGCATCTCGGCGAACGCTTCACCGACATCTTCCTCACTATCAAGGAAGCCGAATGCGACCGCTTCTTCGCGGCCGTCAGTGATCTCGATTTCGACTGGTACCTCCGCAACGCCTGATCGCGGTCAGGGGTGCGGCGTGGTCGGCGTCGGCTGGGCTGCGCTCGTCGTGACCGCGAGGCCATAGAGCTTCCAGACCGGCCCCACCTGCTGATAGGCGATCTCGAAATTGATCTGGCGTGGAATGGCGGGAAAGGAGCCGCCGATCCGCATCAGCCCGTTCGCCTCGATCTGCGGGCCGAGGGTAACGAAGGGTTCGAGAATCAGAACCGACGAAAGATCGATCTTCTGTTGGCGGAGCGGTGCGAAGACCTCGCCGAGCCGGGTCGCATTGTTTTCCTGGAAGGATGGCCCGCCGAGATCGCGCAACAGCGTGTAATTGCCGGTCTTGTTGGCCTGGTCGAGGGCCGTCAGCGCGCCACGTATCAGGATGAGAAGGCCCTGTCGCTCGATGGGCACGAACTTCGGGCGCTTCTCCGCCGCCGTCGCCCCGCTGGTGAACGCGACGGCGACGCCCGCCGCGAGGACGAGCGTCGCCATGATACGCAACATGCGCATGAGATGCGTCCCGTCAGAACTCGTAACCGACGGCGGCGTTGAAGCCGACGCCCGTGCGCCCCGTGACGGTGCCTGCGGTCTTCAGCGTCCAGTTCTCGTCGAAGCGCCGCGAGATGCCGACAGCCGCCGCCGTTTCGCCGCTCCAGATGCCGAAGCCTCCGGTCACGACGCTGCTTCCCGGCGTCACCGCCTGCACGAGACCGGATGCCGCGAGCGCGGCGGCGATACCGGCCTTCGCGTCGCCGATCTCGTCATTGACGTAACTTTCGAGATTGGAGAAGCGGGCCGTCGCGCCGCGAAGCTGGGCGACGTTGACGGCATCCGTGTCAGCGCTACCGGCGGCGACATTCGTGATCTGACGTTCGCTGCCCGCCGTGCCGACCGAGACTTCGCCCGCCGAGTTCTGCGGCGTGGAAAGTCCGTAGGCGGCATATCCGGTCTGCGCTCCGCGCGCGGCGACCGAACTGTTGCCGAGCGCCACGCTGTTCCCGGCGGAAGCCAGCGAATTGGCGCCGAGCGCGGTCGAATTGTCGCCGGTGGCCGTCGCATAGGCGCCGAAGGCATTGGCGTCGACACCGCTCGCCGTCGACATGAAGCCGACCGCCGTGGTCGGATCGCCACTGGCGGTCGCGCCATAGCCGACCGCCGTGCCGCCCATTTCCGTCGCGGTGGCACCGGTGCCGATCGCCGTGCTGTTGGTCCCCGTCGATGTAAAGCCGCTCGCGGCCGCGATCGCGGCATTCATCTGATCGACATTGACGGCGTCGGTGCCCATCACACCTGCCGCGACATTGACGATCCGCCGCTCGGCCCCTTCTGAGCCGACCGACACGGTGTTCACCTCATCGGCAACCGAGCCCTGACCGATGGCGACGGCGCCGGCCGCCGTCACGCTCGATCCCTGGCCGATGGCCGTGCCGCCCGTCACATTGGCGGCGGAGCCCTGTCCGACCGAAGTTGCGTTGAGCCCGTTGGCGCTCGCCGCTTGGCCGACCGCCGTTGCATTGTTCTGTCCCGCCGCACCGGCGCCCGCGCGCGCGCCCGCGCCAATGGCGGTCGCGCCATCATTCTGGAAGTTCGAATAGGGGAACTTGCTCGCCGGCCATTCGCCGGGTCCGGTTCCGCGTGGCCAATAGCCGCCATTGGTCTCATAGAGCGCGGCGTAATCCGGATCGTTGGTCGGATCGAAGTCGGGATCGCCGGGCGCCGCCATGGGAATCGGCGCATTGGGATCGCCGCCCGCATAGGCGCCGTTGCCGAAGGCGGAGCTACCGGTTCCCGCCGTAAAGGCGGTCGTGCCGTAGACCGTCGTTTGCGAACCCTGGAGATTGGTCAGCGTGCCGGCTTCGGTTTCGACCTTGAAGCCCAGCGGCTTCATGTCCCCGCATTGATCGGTGCCGGGAATATAGGCGAAACCGTAGCCGTACTTGTCGCAAACCTTCACATACTCGACCACGGCGGACGCATCCTGCGCGACAAACGACCCGATGCCCGTGAGGAAAATGGCGCAGGTCATCCCGCGCGCGGTTGAAGCCTTCATGACGCCCCCCTGTCCGAAAAACGATCAGCCAACGACAGTTTGAAACGCTGCGTTCACCCAGGCAAATGTAAAATCGCCATTTTGGATTAGTTCCACCCGCTTCGCACGCAGGATGTGCGGCATTGTCGTCCGCCGCCGCCGCCGCCGCCGCCGCCGCCGGGCCTGGATTGGACCGGGCCGGCGGGCGGGTCTTCGGAGCCCGGATCGCCGGGATGCGAACCGCATATGTCCATCGTGTATCAAATGTATGTAGCGCGGCGGTCCGTTGTTATGCTCAATTCACGCCCAAAACGGCTGACGGGACATTTCACACCATGCGAGTCGATTCGATCTACGAGGTTTGTGCGCCGGACGTCGTTGCCGAAGATTTCGGCGGCGAAATCGTCGTCCTGAATTTGGCGAATGGAAAGTATTTCAGCCTGCTCGGCGTCTCGGCGGATATCTGGCGCGATCTGGCGCAAGGCTACCGCCGGCAGGACATCATTAGCCATTCGGCAGCGTCGGGCCCCGAAATCGAAGCCGCGGCGAGCGGGCTCATCGCCGACATGGTCCGTGAAGGGCTCATTCGCCCGGTGCCGGACGAGGCGAAGGGTTCGGCGCCTGTCGGGGCCGCAAGCACGGCCCTTTCGCTGGCCGCCTGTACCGAGGTGCCCGGACTCGAAGCCTTCGACGACATGGCGGAGCTCATTCTGGCCGACCCGATCCACGATGTCGAAGAGGATATGGGTTGGCCCGTGAAGCGGGACCCCGTGCCGTCCGCCTGAGGATGTTTTCACCTGTGAATGTCGCCGATGTCGGCAGCGTCGCGGATTATGGCCATGAGCTGCTGCGCCTGGCGCGGAACCTTCCCGCCGCATCGCTGCATCGCCGGTCGCTGCGGCTCCATGATCTCCGCATCGACGCCTGGTTCAGCGATCCGGGCTATGCCGATCTCTGTGAACGGAACCTTGCGTGCGCCTCCGACGCAGGCGGTGCGGCGCAGATCACCCTCTTCCTCCTCGACGCGGCGTCGCTCGATTGGCCGCCGCCACGCCGTTGGGGTGGCGACATGCTGGATCGGCAGGCGATCAACGTCGAACTCGCGCGGGCGGGACTCCATGGCGCCTATCTCCACGATCCCCGCGTCTGGCAGTTCCATTCGCGCGATCTGCGTCTCGGCGTTCAACTGATCCGCCATCCCGGCGCCACGCCGCTCTGGGAAACGGGCGGCCCCTTGCGCGTCTTTTTGCACTGGGCCTTTGCCGGAAGTAGCGCACGGCTTTGCCATGCCGCGACGCTGGGGCTCGACGGAAAGGGCGTTCTTCTCGCGGGGTCCGGCGGCTCGGGCAAGTCGGGCACGACGCTCGCAGGCATCGCGGCGGGTCTCGCCACGGTAGGCGACGATTACAGCCTCGTCGCGCAGGAGGAGGCCGTCGCCGCCTATCCGCTCTATCGCCTCCTGAAGCAGGATCCAGCCGGCGTGAACCGCGTATGGGGCGCGGATGCCTGCAAGCGGTTCGGCGAGACGAACTGGCAGGACAAGTTCGAAATCCACGCATCGGCTCTGCCGCGCTCGCCCTTCGTCGAACGCCTTGAGATCGGTGCCATTCTGCTGCCCAGGGTTGCGCGGATGGAGAGAACCGGGTTGCGCCGCGTTTCGGCCGGTGCGGCCATGCGCGCCTTCGCGCCGTCCAGCGTCTTTCAGCTTCCGGACGGCGAGCATGAGGGCGTCCGCTTTACCGCCGAACTTTGCCGGCGTCTGCCCTGCTACGAGCTGCTCCTGTCCGAGGACGCCGCCGAAATTGGGCAGGCGCTCCGCGCCTTTCTCGAGAGAATGCCTTCATGACCCCGGAAACGATCAGCGTCATCATGCCCGCGCTCAATGCGGAAAAGTTCATCGCTCCGGCGTTGCGCTCCCTTCTGCGCGAGCGCGAGCTCACCCTCGACATCGTCGTGATCGACGATGGCTCGACCGACGCGACGGCTCGGATCGTCGAGGACATGGCTCTGTCCCAGCCTTCCATCCGGCTGATCGCCGGACCTCGCGTGGGCGTCTCCCGGGCCCGCAACGCAGGCATTGCCGCGGTGGCGCCGCAAAGCCGCTTCGTCACTTTTCTCGATTCCGACGATCACGTCTACCCAGGCCGAATCGGACGGCAGCTTGCTCTGCTCAAGGCCAATCCCGGCACGGGATTTGTGATGGGACTCGTGCAGCTCTTCGAGCGGATCGACGAGGAGACGAGTGTCCCGGTCGCGGGCTCCCGGACGACGACCGTCGCGGGCGTTTCCCTCGCGGCCGCTCTCTTCGACCGGAGCCTCTTCGACCGGTTCGGCGGTTTCGACGAAGAGATGCAGCATGGCGAGGACACCGATTTCTTCCTGCGCCTGCTGGAGGCTCATGTGCCCTACATCACCGAGACAGACGTCGCCGTGCTTTATCGGCGTCACGAGACAAACATGACGAATGACATACCCGCGACGCGCAGGGGCTTTGTCGACGCGATCCGCCGCTCGCTGGTTCGCCGGCGCGCCAGCGGCAACACTGCGGAGATCGGTGCGCTCTTCAAGCATCGCGGCGCGGCGGAGGAGGTATTCCGACAATGAGTGAGGCCTATAGCGTCGTCATCCCCGCCTATAATGCGGGCGAGACCATCGAGGATGCCCTGCGCTCGATCGTCTCGCAGAATATCGCACCAACGGTGGTCATCGTCGTCGACGACGGCTCGACCGACGACACGGGCGCGCGGGCGAGCGCCTTCGATGCGCGTGTCGAGGTGATAAGACAGGAGAACCAGGGTTGCGGCGCCGCCACCAATCGCGGCCTCGTCGCCGTCGCGACGCCGCTCGTCGCCTTTCTCGATTCCGACGATCTCTGGCTCCCCGGAAAGGCCGAACGACAGCTGGCGCTTCTCGATGCGCGTCCCGGTCTCGCGGGCGTCTTCGCGCGAGGCCAGATCTTCAAGGGACCTGTTTCGGCGCCTGTGCTCGGACCGGTCGCCGATCTCTGGTCCCGGACGACGCTGATGATGCGGAGCGGGGCGGCGCGAGCGATCGGTCCGATGATCGATCCGCCAGGCGGGCGTGGAGACACCATCGACTGGATCGCGCGCGGCCGCGAAATCGGTCTCGCCTTCGAACTTATGGAAGAGGTGCTGTCGATGCGGCGCATCCGGCCCGGCAGCCTTTCCTATGGGAGGGATGCCGAGAAGGATCGCGGCTACCTTCTGATGGTGAAGCGGGCGCTGGAACGCAAGCGGGCGATTGCTCTTTCAAAGCAGACCGGCGACGGCGATGAATAGTGTGGCCCGCCTTCTCCTGCGCCAGGCATGGCCGGGGGGCGACGCCGATCTTCTGCTGAGAACGGTCCTCCTCCCCGACGAACGCGCCGCCGAAAGCTGGCGACGCTGGAAGGCGCGCCGCAATCTCGACGACGTGACATGGGACGAGCACAAGCTTCTTGCGCCGGTCGCGGCGCGGCTCGCCAGCATCGATCCGGCTTGCCCCTATCGCCCGCGCGTCCAGGGTCTTGCCAAGGCGCACTGGACGCATTCGCAGCTGATGCTCCGGGACTCCGCCGCCGCCCTCGACATACTGTTGGAGGCCGGTCTGCCGGTGATGCTGCTCAAGGGCGGCGCGCTCCTGGTGGCGGGCATTGCCGGACCTGGTCCCCGCATCAGCGGCGATCTCGATGTCCTCGTGCCGCGCAGCGTCTATCCGCGCGCGATCTCCCTCCTCTACGAGCATGGATGGGTCGCGCGAGATTCGGTCGAATATGCGCGGACCTCGTGGCGCTTCCATGCGGGGCTCAACCTGCGGCACGGCCGGCATGGCGACATCGACATTCATCACCAGCCGGTACACAGGCCGCGGGCGTCCGCCGAAGTGCTCGACGCGTTCTGGCGCCGGGCCCGGCCCGGTGTCTTTCACGGTCGATCCATTCTCGTTCCCTCGCTCGCCGACATGATCGTGCTGACGGCGGCTCACGCCATGCATCCGGCGGCGCGGCGCCAGACGGGCGGTGCCTGGGCCTGCGATCTGGCCCAGCTTCTGCGGCAGGACGGCATCGACGCGGCGGATGTCGTCGCCAGCGCTCAAGCATTCGACGCCATTGCCGCCTGTCTCGCGAGCCTCACCTATCTGCAGACGCTGACGCCGTCCGAAAACACGGCGTCGGTGATCGAAGCCCTGGCGCGGCACGGCACGGGGAAACGGCGGATGCTCAGCCTCTACGCCGGTACGGAGGGGCCGGCCTGGACGGCGCCGCTCCGCCGCCTCGCGCGGCTCGCGTCCGGGAGAGTGGAAGGCGGCTTCGAGCGCGAGAAGAAAGTCGTGCCGCGGCGGCATCGGCAGCGAATTCGGTTCGGCGCAGGCAAGGCGCTCCCGATCCGCGGGGATGCGAGCGAATACCGTCTCCGTCATGAATTCGAGATCGGCGCGGAGCGCATGATCCGGACCCTTTTGCTGACGATCGAGCTGGAAAGGCCCGGCATACAGCGGCGGTTCCGCTTCGATGTCGCCGTCGATGGCGTTCCGGTCGCCCGTCTCGCCGCCCGTCCGGTTTTCAGGGGAGCAGGTTCCGTGGTCCGGCTTTCCTTCCGGATCCCTCTGGCGGATCCCGGCCGGTGTCCGGCCCGCCTCGCGGTCGAAGCCTTGCCGGAAGGCGATCTCCAGCCGGATGCGGGTCCGGAGGTCGTCTTGCGGGTGAAGCCCGTCCCGTTCCGCATCGTCGGCGTCGCGCGTCGGCGATGAACCTGCCGCGTCGATAGGAGCCGCGAGGTCGCGCGGCCATCGCACGGCGAGGGCAAGCGCTGACTTTCGTCGATCATGAAGCGGTCACACGCGCATACGCCCGGAATTGGCGAGACTGCTTGCGGGCGGGAACGGCGGACGCATGAAGTAACGCGAGGAGTTCGGTCATGACCGAGCCGTCGAACGGCGCACCTTCGCTGCGCTGCCCCGTATGTGCGACTGAAATCGACGCTGACGCAACGCGTTGCGGCCAGTGCGGCGCACCGCTGCCCTCGGCGGCCGGCACCTATTTTTTCGATTTCGGAACCGTGGCTTCCCCAACGGGACCGTCGTCGAAGACAACTGACATGAAAGGCGACACCTTCGCCGCCTATGCCGCCAGAGGAGTCGGTCACCGGCGCGCGGCGGCGGCGCCCGGCGCCTGGAACGACGAGGACTTTGCGCGCATCAGCAAGAGCGCAGGCAGCCATGCCGGCGAGCCGACGGAAGACAAGGGCCCGACGCCGCCGCCAGCGACGGAGCCGCACCGGCAAAATCCACCGCACCCGAAAGAGCCGGAACCAGAACCGGAATTCGTGTCGGCGCGAGCGGAGCCTGCGACCGTTCAGGAGGAACAGGAAAACAGGTTGGGCCCGATCCCGCGACCCCGGCGCGCGTGGGCGGAAGGACCTTCCGCATGGACCCGGTGGCGTCAGCGACGCCGTGAGAAGAGCGAGATCGCGGCGCGCGACCGTCGGGAGAGACGGGACCGCCGCCGCCGTGAGCGCGGCATAGCCGCCGCCCATCTGCGCGAACGCAAGGAGGCCGCCAGGCGCCGCCGTAAGGAAAAGCGAGACATGCGCCGGCTGGCCCGGGCCGCCGCCGTCGAGCGACGCCGTGAGCGGCTCGCCGCCGGACGTCGTCAACGCTCCGAAGCCGCCGAGCGGCTGCACCGGCAACAACAGGAAGGTAAGGAACGGCGTCGACTGGAACGAGTGGCCGTTCTCCAGCGCCGCGATGCAGCCCGCCGGACGGCGCGAGCCAATCGCCGCGAGCGTCGGGCGCGTGCCGCGCAAACCCGTCGGGCCGCTGTGACGCGCCTGTCGCGCGCCTCGTCGGCGGGTCTCGCCGGCCTTGCCGTCGCCGTCGGCAATACGGCAAGGCATCTGGCGACGAAGACGGCGGCAGGCGCAGCGCTGGGCACGGCTACACTCCTGAGAGGTTCTGCGGCACCCGCGCGATCCATGCCCCGGATCGGTTCACGGGCAGCGGCGGCGGTCGCCCTCCTCCTGTTGGGCGGCGCCGTCGTTTACGGAGAGATCACCCGGAGGAGCCCGGCGGGACCAGCCGCGCTTCCGCCTGCCATGGCGTCATTGTCCGGCGCGTCCGGCCCCGCGCCGGGTGCCGCATCGCACGAGACCGTGCCCTCGATGCCGCCCGCGACCGAAACCCGTCTCGCGTTGGAGGAGCCGTCCTCCGTTCCGATTCCCTTGCCGCGGATCAAGCATCACGCCAGCCGGGCGAAGATCGCCACCACCAACACGGACGAGAGCCTGTGGACGAAATGGAGGTCGCGCGGCACTGTCGAGAGCTACACACGATCGGCTCTGCTGCCCGCAGCCGCGGAGCGCGATGGCGGCCGCCGCCGTCTCGAGACTCGCATCGCCGGCGTGCAGACGCGGCTCCGGCATCTCGGCTATCCGGCGGGTCCGTCGACCGGTGTCTTCAACACCGACACGCAGCGCGCGATACTGCTCTATCAGATCGACAACGATCTGCCGCGCACCGGGGAAATCGACGCGCGTCTTCTGCGTCGTCTGCATACCGAGGGCGACGGCGAATGGCAGACCGCGACCGACTGGTCGGCGCCGCGCCGTTGACCTGACACATCCGCTGATTAGGAATTGGGCTTCGCGCCGGGCGCGGAGCCTTTTTTCTGCGCAACCGCCGCGCATCCTCCCGCATCGCTTCACCCCGAACCGCAAAAAACTGCAGCTCTCCGCGCCTCCACACCGCTGGCACATGCCTTGCTAACGGGTATTACGATTTCAGCCTTTCGTAATACTGCTCTATCCCGGGAGAATGTGATGAGCCGCAATACAGGGTTTGGTTGGGTTTTGGGTTTGGCGCTGTCGATCTTCATGATCGCCGGCCAGGCGGGTCGCGCCGAGGCGGCGCCCCTCAAGGTAGGTTACAGCGACTGGCCGGGCTGGGTTGCCTGGCAGGTGGCGATCGACAAGGGCTGGCTCAAGGAAGCCGGCGTCGATGTCGAGTTCCAGTGGTTCGATTATTCCGCCTCGATGGATGCCTTTTCGGCCGGCAAGATCGACGCGGTGACGGTGACCAACGGCGATGCGCTCGTCATGGGCGGCGGCGGCACCAAGAGCGTGATGATCATGCTCACGGATTATTCGAACGGCAACGACATGATCGTCGCCAAGCCCGGCATCAAGAGCCTGAAGGATCTGAAGGGCAAGAAGGTCGGCATCGAAATCGGCTTCGTCGAGCATCTGCTGCTGCTCAACGGCCTCCAGAAGGAAGGCATGAAGGAGTCCGACGTCACGCTGGTCAACACCACGACCAATTCGACGCCGCAGGTGCTTGCTTCGGGCGACGTCGCCGCCATCGGCGCCTGGCAGCCAAATTCCGGCATGGCGATGCAGCTCGTGCCGGGCGCAAAGCCCATCTACACCTCGGCGCAGGAGCCGGGCCTCATCTATGACGTCATCACGGTCAATCCGTCGAGCCTTGCCGCCCGCCGCGCCGACTGGGTGAAACTCGTCAAGGTGTGGGGCAAGGTCGTCGCCTATATCAACGATCCGGCGACGCAACCCGACGCGCTGAAGATCATGTCGGCCCGCGTCGGCCTCACGCCCGCGCAATACAAGCCGCTCCTCAAGGGCACGAAGCTGTTGAGTCTCGAAGAGGGCAAGAAAATTTATGCGAAGGGTGAGGGCTTCTCGTCGCTCTATGGCTCCTCCCACATCGCCGACGATTTCAACGTGAAGAACGCCGTCTACAAGGAGAAGCAGCCCGTCGACAGCTTCATCGATCCTTCCCTCACGGACGAAGCCTTGAAGTAAACAGTCAGTAGCGTAAAGCGTCATCCAGAGGGTGCC
>NZ_DATKFR010000371.1:0-22028 GCF_035511255.1 Parvibaculum sp. | reverse complement strand
GCGGCGAGGCGCTTGTCGAGATAGGCGCCCGAGACGTTGGCGAGCTGTTCGAGATGCTGATCGAAGAAGTGGTTCGCGCCGTCGATCGTCGAATGTTCGATCACGATGCCCTTCTGCGTCTTCAGCCGGTCGACGAGCTTCTGCACATCGGGAGCGGGCGCAACCTGGTCGGCGCTGCCATTGATGATGAGGCCTGATGAGGGGCAGGGCGCGAGGAAGGTGAAGTCGTACATGTTGGCCGGCGGGGCGACCGAGATGAAGCCTTCGATCTCGGGCCGGCGCATCAGCACCTGCATGGCAATCCAGGCGCCGAACGAAAAGCCGCCGATCCAGCATTGCGAGGCGTCGGCATTCTGGGCCTGCAGCCAGTCGAGCGCCGAGGCGGCATCGGAGAGTTCGCCTATCCCTGAGTCAAAGGCGCCCTGGCTGCGGCCGACGCCGCGGAAATTGAAGCGGAGGACCGAGAAGCCCCGGTTCACGAAGCCCTGAAACAGGGTGTAGGTGACCGGATTGTTCATGGTGCCGCCGAACTGCGGGTGGGGATGCAGCACCAGCGCGATCGGCGAATTGGCCTTGCGGCTGTGGTGGTAGCGTCCCTCGATACGGCCGGCGGGACCGTTGAAAATGACTTCTGGCATTGCCCTCTCGTCTCGCTTTGTGAGGCGCCGGACACCCCGGGCCATTAACCTAGTGCCGGACTGGGATTTATTTCCCTGTCAATCGGCATTTTCTCTGGAAATCTCGCCCGGAGACGGTTAAGTAGTTGACTGTAGCACTCGGAATAGCCGAAGCCAGACCGCTCGAACTTTCCCGCTTCGGCCACCCAATGCAGCCAGTCCGGCGCGTCGGGCCTTCCGAGGGCTGGAAAGGCGCTCGTTCTTAACACAGGCAAGTGCCGGTTGCGCAAGGGTTTTAGGCTTCGGGACCTGGCTCCCGGGCGGTTTCGAAAGGAGAGAGGTCCGTGAAGCTCACCACAAAGGGACGTTATGCTGTGATGGCGATGGCGGATCTGGCCCGGTACGGAACCGGCCGGCCTGTGGCCCTGGCGGACATTGCCGAACGGCAGGAAATCTCGCTCTCTTATCTGGAACAGCTGTTTGCCAAGCTTCGCCGCGGCGATCTCGTGAAAAGCGTACGCGGACCGGGCGGCGGCTATCTGCTCTCGCGCCATGCCGACGAAATCCGCATTTCGGACGTCATCCTGGCTGTGGATGAACCGCTCAAGGCGACGCGCTGCGAGGTCGGATCGCCGAAAGGCTGTATGGGCAATTCCTCCAGCCGCTGCATCACGCACGACCTTTGGGCGGAACTCAGCCACCAGATCCATCTTTTCCTGGGCTCCGTTTCGCTTGGCGACGTGATAAATGGCCGGGTGACGGCGAGTCAGGGCCGACCGGACCAGCAGGCGATTTCCAACGCCGCCGATTGATAGACCGATTGCGCCGACGCCCGAGGGTTCGAAGCGAATGATGATGAGACGCGCCTATATGGACCATAACGCCACCGCCCCGGTTCGCGCCGAGGCGGCGGAGGCGGTCGCGCGCGCCTTGCTCGTCGGCGGCAATCCCTCATCGGTCCATACCGAGGGGCGGGCCGCGCGGAAGTTCGTCGAGGAGGCGAGGGTAGCAGTGGCTGCGCTCGTTCATGCGAAGCCCGCCGAGGTGGTTTTCACCAGCGGTGGGACCGAGGCGGCGAACCTTGCACTTCATATCGCGCGTGCGGCGCTCGGCGTCGAGCGCGTGATCCTGTCGGCGATCGAGCATGATTGCGTACGGGCCTCTGCGGCGGCGCTCGGCCTTCCGGTCGAGATCCTCCGCGCCGATGCGCAGGGGCTTGTCGATCTCGATGATCTGGCGCGGCGTCTCGATACGCCCGGCAAGGCGCTGGTCGCTCTCATGTTTGCGAATAACGAGACGGGCGTGATCCAGCCGATCGCGGCGGCCGCGCGGATGGCAAGGCAGGCCGATGCCGTGGTGTTTACCGATGCTATCCAGGCACTGGGACGAATGCCGGTTGATTTCCAGGCGCTCGACTTCGACATGATGAGCATGTCCGCGCACAAGCTCGGCGGGCCGCAGGGCGTCGGTGCGCTAGTTGTCCGCGACGGATTGCCTTTCGAGGCGCTGATCCGGGGCGGCGGTCAGGAATCGCGGCGGCGTTCGGGTACCGAGAATGTGCCGGGCATCGCGGGTTTCGGTGCGGCGGCGAAACTCGCGGCGCGGGAAATTGCGGAGATGCCGCGCGTGCAGGCGTTGCGCGACCGGCTCGAAGCGGCGCTGCGTGGCGCCGTCGCGGATGTGCAGGTCTTCGGCGACGGCGCGCCGCGGCTCGCCAATACCAGCCTTTTCTCGGCGCCGGGTCTCGATGCCGAGACCTTGCTGATGACGCTCGATCTCGACGGTTTCGCGGTCAGCGCCGGTTCCGCCTGTTCGTCGGGCAAGGTTGCGCGCTCGCATGTGCTCGCCGCCATGGGCGTTGACGACGTTTTGGCAAGGGGCGCGATCCGCGTGAGCCTCGGCCTCACGAATACGGAGGAAGAGATCGACCGGCTGGCGCTGAGCTGGTCCCGCGCCGCGATCCGCGCGCGCGACAAGGTGAAGAGTTCGACGGCGGGCGCGCCGATGGTCGCGCTTGCGGAAGTGGAGAGTTGAGATGGCAGCGGTTCGCGAGACGGTCGAGACCGTCGATCAGGTCGCCAGCGACAAGTACAAATACGGCTTCTCGACGGACATCGAGTCCGAGCGCGCGCCTATCGGCTTGAGCGAAGACACGATCCGTTTCATTTCGGCGAAGAAGGAAGAGCCCGACTGGATGCTCGAATGGCGTCTCGAGGCCTATCGCCGTTGGCTGACCATGGAAGAACCGACATGGGCGAAGGTCTCCTATCCGCCGATCGATTTCCAGAACGCCTATTACTATTCGGCGCCCAAGCAATCGGCGAAGCTCAACTCGCTCGACGAGGTCGACCCGAAGCTTCTCGAAACCTACAAGAAGCTCGGCATTCCGCTGGTCGAGCAGCAGTTGCTTGCCGGCGTGGCGGTCGATGCCGTCTTCGACAGCGTGTCGGTCGTCACCACCTTCAAGACGAAGCTCGCAGAAGCGGGCGTCATCTTCTGCCCGTTCTCGGAAGCGGTGCGTGAGCATCCGGAACTGGTGAAGAAGTATCTCGGCTCGGTCGTGCCGACCTCCGATAATTATTACGCGACGCTCAATTCGGCGGTCTTTTCCGACGGGTCCTTCGTCTATATCCCGCCGGGCGTGCGCTGCCCGATGGAGCTTTCGACCTATTTCCGCATCAACGAGAAGCAGACCGGCCAGTTCGAGCGGACGCTCATCATCGCCGACAAGGGCTCCTATGTGAGCTACCTCGAAGGCTGCACGGCGCCGCAGCGCGACGAGAACCAGCTTCACGCGGCCGTTGTCGAGCTCGTCGCGATGGACGATGCCGAGATCAAATATTCGACGGTGCAGAACTGGTTTCCTGGCGACGAGGACGGCAAGGGCGGCATCTATAACTTCGTGACGAAGCGTGGGGACTGCCGCGGTGCGCGGTCGAAAATTTCCTGGACGCAAGTCGAGACCGGCTCTGCCGTCACCTGGAAATATCCAAGCTGCATTCTGCGCGGCGACGACTCGCGTGGCGAGTTCTACTCGATCGCGATTTCGAACAATTACCAGCAGGTCGACAGCGGCACCAAGATGATCCATCTCGGTCGCAACACGTCGAGCCGCATCATCTCGAAGGGCATCGCGGCGGGGCGTTCGTCGAACACCTATCGCGGTCTCGTCAGCGTGCACAAGAAGGCGGAGAACGTCCGCAACTTCACGCAATGCGACAGCCTGTTGATCGGTCCCCGTTGTTCGGCGCATACGGTTCCCTATATCGAGTCGAAGAACCCGACCGCGATCCTGGAGCACGAGGCGACGACCTCGAAGATCAGCGAAGAGCAATTGTTTTATTGCCGCCAGCGCGGTGTGCCTGAGGAAGAGGCGGTCGCGCTCATCGTCAACGGCTTCTGCCGCGACGTGCTGCAGCAACTGCCGATGGAATTTGCCGTCGAAGCCCAGAAGCTCGTCGGCATCAGTCTGGAAGGAAGCGTTGGCTAATGCTTGAGATCAAGAACCTGCATGTCGCCGTGGACGGCAAGGAAATCCTGAAGGGCATCGACCTCACCGTCGAGGCCGGAAAGGTGCATGCGATCATGGGGCCGAACGGTTCCGGCAAGTCGACGCTGTCCTATGTGCTGGCCGGTCGCGACGGCTACGAGGTCACCGAGGGTTCGGTCACTTACAAGGGCCGCGACCTGCTCGCCATGAATGTGGATGAGCGCGCGGCGGCAGGCGTATTTCTGGCTTTCCAGTACCCGATCGAAATTCCGGGCGTCACGACGATGACGTTCCTGCGCACGGCGCTCAATGCGCAGCGCAAGGCGCGCGGCGAGGACGAGCTCGACGCGCCGAGGTTTCTGAAGCTCGTGCGCGAGAAATCGAAGCCGCTCAACGTCACCGACGACATGCTGAAGCGGGCGCTCAATGTCGGCTTTTCCGGCGGCGAGAAGAAGCGCGCCGAAATCCTCCAGATGGCGCTGCTGGAGCCGTCGCTTGCGATCCTCGACGAGACGGATTCCGGTCTCGACATCGACGCGCTGAAGGTCGTCGCGGAAGGCGTCAACACGCTTCGCTCGCCGGAGCGGGCGATGGTCGTCATCACGCATTATCAGCGTCTGCTCGATTACATCGTGCCGGACGTCATTCATGTGCTGTCGAAGGGGCGCATCGTTCGGACCGGTGGCAAGGAACTCGCGGGCGAGCTCGAACGTACCGGCTATGCCGAATTTGCGGCGTAAGGGAACGAAATGACGGACGCATCCCGGAATTTCATCGAGACTTATGAGCGGGAGCGCGCGGCGCTGCCGGGCGCGGGTCTCGCATGGCTCGGCGTTCGCCGTGCGGAAGCGTTGAAGGCCTTCGCGGAGGCGGGATTGCCTCATCGACGTCTCGAAGACTGGCGTTATACAGACCTCTCGCGAGCGCTTGGCAACGCGACGCTTTCGACGGCACCCTTGCCGGACGGTGCCGTGGTTCTCCCGGATGCTACGAAGCGCCCCTCCGTCGCCGCTTTCCACGACATCGACCGCCATGTACTCGTTTTCGTCAACGGCCGCCTCCGCAGCGATCTGTCTGGAACGAAGCTGCCCGCCGGCGTGACACTCATGTCGCTTGGCGATGCGCTGAATTCGACCTGGGCTCGTCCGCTGGTCGAGACGAAAGTCGAGGCGCAGGCGGGGAACGTCATCGCGCTCAACACGGCGCTGATGCGCGACGGTATCGGACTTCATATCGCGCGCGGTGCAAAGCTCGACAGGCCATTGCATCTTCTCTTCCTCGCGAATGACGACGGCGCTTCCCATGTGCGCAATCTCGTTCGTCTGGAGGAGGGCGCGGAGGCGACCATCTTCGAGACCCATCTCGATGCCGGCGCGAAGAGTTATTTCGCCGATCACGTCGCCGACGTCTCGCTTGGCAAGGGCGCGACGCTGACCCATGTCAAGATTCAGGACGAGGCGGCGGACGCCATTCATCTCGCGAGCCTGACGGCGGAGCTCGCGGCCTCCTCGAAGCTGTCGAGCTTTTCGCTGACGCTCGGCGCCAAGCTGTCGCGCAACCAGAGCTTCGTCACCTTCAAGGGCGAAGGCGCCGAGGCGCATGTCAACGGCGCGACGGCGCTCTCGGGCGCGCAGCATGGCGATCATTTCTGCATCGTCGATCATGCGGTGCCGAATTGCTCCAGTGCGACGCTCTTCAAGACGGTGCTGGATGGCGCCTCGACCGGCGTCTTCCAGGGTAAGGTCATCGTGCGTCCCGACGCCCAGAAGACCGACGGCCGGCAGATGACCAACGCGCTGCTTCTTTCACGCGACGCGGCGATGAACGCCAAGCCCGAGCTTGAAATTTATGCCGACGACGTCCAGTGCGCGCACGGATCGACCATTGGCGAGCTCAACCGCGAAGCGATCTTCTATCTCCGCTCGCGCGGTATCGACGAACCGACCGCGCGGCAATTGCTGATTTCGGCCTTTCTCGACGATGCCTTCGAAACCGTGCCGCATGAAGCGGCCCGCGACGACCTGCGCAGGCTTGCCGAGAGCTGGTTCGAGCGTCATCAGGAGAAGACGGCATGACCGAGATGACCCTGAACATAAGCGAGGCGCCTTACGACGTGGCGGCCGTGCGGGCCGATTTCCCTATCCTGGCGCGCGAAGTCTATGGCAAGCCGCTCGTCTATCTCGACAATGGCGCTTCCGCGCAGAAGCCCAGGGCCGTCATCGACGCGATGACCCATGCGATGGAACATGAATACGCGAATGTCCATCGCGGGCTGCATTATCTTTCTAACGCCGCGACGCAAGCCTTCGAGGATGCGCGCGAGAAGGCGCGCGCCTTCCTCAATGCCGGCTCGACCGACGAGATCATTTTCACCTCCGGTTCGACCGACGCGCTCAACCTCGTCGCGTCGAGCTATGCCGCGCCGCTGATCCAGCCGGGCGACGAGATCGTGCTTTCGGTCATGGAGCACCATTCGAACATCGTGCCGTGGCATTTCCTGCGCGAGCGACAGGGCGCCGTTCTGAAGTGGGTACCGGTCACCGACGAAGGCGATCTCGACATGGCGGCTTACGAGAAGTTGCTGGGCCCCAAGGTCAAGATCGTTGCGCTGACGCATATGTCGAATGTGCTCGGCACCGTCACGCCGATGAAGGAGATCATCCGGCTTGCCCATGCGAAGGGTATCCCGGTCGTCGTCGACGGCTCGCAGAGCGCTGTCCATCTCGACGTTGATGTGCGCGACCTCGATGCCGATTTCTATGCCGTGACGGGCCACAAGATTTATGGCCCCACCGGCATAGGGCTTCTTTACGGCAAGAAAGAATTGCTGGCGAAGATGCGGCCATATCGCGGCGGCGGCGAGATGATCCGCGAAGTGTCGCTTGAGAACGTCACATATGCGGCGGCGCCTCATCGCTTCGAAGCCGGCACGCCGGCGATCGTCGAGGCGATTGGTCTCGGCGCGGCGCTCGATTACGTGCATCGCATCGGCCGCGCCCGCATCGCCGCGCATGAGGCGAGCCTGCTTTCCTATGCGACGGAGCGGCTGTCGGCCATCAACGATCTGCGCATCATCGGCACGTCGCGCAGCAAGGGCGGTATCATTTCCTTTGCGATGGGAGCGGCGCATGCGCATGACATCGCGACCGTCATCGACCGGGCGGGCGTCGCGGTGCGCGCGGGACATCATTGCGCGCAGCCCTTGATGGAACGCTTCGGCGTGACGGCGACGGCGCGGGCGTCCTTCGCGATGTACACGACGCATGAGGAAATCGATCGGCTGGTTGCCGCCCTCATCGACGCGAAGAAGTTCTTTGGTTGAGGATTCCGGTTATGTCGGACGAGGTAAACATGGCGGACGAAGCTGAGAAGGCGGGCGATGCGCCCGCGCCTTCCGCCATTCCGCAGGAAGAGCTCGACAGGCTCAGCGACGATATTGTCGCGGCGCTGAAGACCGTCTACGACCCGGAAATCCCGGTCGATATCTACGAACTCGGTCTCATCTACAAGGTCGATGTGTCCGACGATCGCGACATTCTGATCGATATGACGCTGACGGCGCCGGGCTGCCCGGTCGCCGGCACGATGCCCGAGATGGTGGCGGATGCCGTTCGCTCGGTGGAAGGCGTGGGCGACGTCAAGGTCAACATGACCTTCGATCCGCCGTGGGATCCGAGCCGGATGTCCGACGAGGCGCGTGTCGCCCTCAACATGTATTGAACTTGAAGGAGCCGGGCTCGATATCCATCTGTAGCCCGAGGTAGAACATGGCGAGAGAACGTCCCAAGGCAATCAGGCTGACCGACAGGGCCGCAGAGCATCTGCAGGGCATCATGGCGCGTTCCGAAGGCAAGTATGTGGGCCTCCGCGTCGGCGTGAAGAATGGCGGCTGCGCCGGCATGGAATACACGATGGAATATGCCGAGGCCGTGAAGCCTCTCGACGAGGTGATCGAGGACAAGGGCGTCAGGATTCTGATCGACCCGAAGGCGATCCTCTTCCTGATCGGCACCGAGATGGACTACGAGACCGACAAGTTCTCCGCCGGCTTCAAGTTCAACAATCCGAACGTGACGGATGCCTGCGGTTGCGGCGAGAGCGTCACGATAGAACCCGCGCGGCTCTAGGTCCGGCCGTGGCCGTCAGCTCCGAATACAAGGAATTCCTCGCCGAGCAGCTCGAACGGCTCGGGCCGGTCCGCTTTCGCGGCATGTTCGGCGGCGCCGGCGTCTATCTCGACGATCTGATGTTCGGCCTCATCTTCGACGAGACGCTCTACTTCAAGGTCGATGACCGCAACCGGTCCGACTTCGAAGCCGAGGACAAGGGGCCCTTCACCTTCGAGATGACGGACGGTAGCACCGGCTCGCTCCATTATTATGAAGTGCCCGAACGTCTTTACGACGACCCGGACGAACTCGTCCAATGGGCGCGGAAGGCGATGGATGTCATGCGCGCGGTGAGGGCCGAGAAGCTGGCCAGGGCGGCGCGCGCCGCCGAGCGGAAGAAGGCCGCTGCAAAGAAGAAGACCACGCCCGCCAAGGCACCTCCCGCGAAGAAAAAGCAGGCCGCGAAACGCAAGGCCTAGCGAAGTGCGATCACGCGCCCTTCGGCCCGAACGGAACGAGCATCGGCACTCTGCGCCGGTAATCGCCGTAGGCATCGGGGCCGAGCTCCGCGGCGAGAAACCGCTCCTCGATCTTCGCCTTCAGCCACAGCCCGACGGTTATGAAGACCAGGCCAAGAAGGGCGGGGATGGTCGCCAGTGTCAGAGCGGTCGCGAGCGTCGCGGCGAGAATGCCGGTATAGATCGGATGACGGACGATGCCATAAGGTCCGGTATCGACGACGTAGTGACCTTCCTTGCGGGTGACGGCCCCGGACCACAAGCGGCCGAGATGCACGCGCGCCCACCAGGTGAAGAGGAATCCCGCTATGGCGGCGAAGGCGAGTACATAGGCGCCGTCATAGCCGACATGCCAGAGCCGGTGCATGTGGAAAACCAATGCGGTCCGGTAGTAGAGGAGCACGAGACCGATCGTGACCAGCGTGCGATAGAGCCAGACTTCGGCGCTTCCGCGCGGAACGCGATTTTCCGTGCGGCCGGTCCAGACTGCGGCCGCGAACCACGACAGGCCCCACAGGGCCCAGGCGCTTATCAACAAGAGTGCGGGATGCATGGATGCCTCCTCCCCTGAAAGCAATTGCAGGGAAAGTATACATCGAAACGAAAAGCCGGTCAGCGTCCCCGGCGCTGCAAACGCGTCACTTGTTCAGAAACTCGACCAGCTTCGGCATCACTTTGTCCGGCGCCTCTTCCATCAGCCAGTGGCCGGAACCGGCGACGATGACGCCTTCGACGTTGGTGTCGACCATCTTGCCCTGATCGATCAGGAATTGTCCGCCCGCCTTTTCGCCCGACAGGACCAGCATCGGCATGGTCAGCGGCGTCTTTGCGAAGCCCGCAAAATCCTTCGCGTCCTGCTCGAAGGCATGGAAGACTTCGAAGCCGGCGCGCATATGGTCGGGTTGCGCATATTCCTTTGCATAGAAGACGCGATCCTTCTCGGGCACAGAATGCTTCGGATCGGCGGCGAAGTCATTCCAGAAATGCTCGAAATAGATGCGTTCACGGCCTTTCACCAGTGCAAGGGGGGTGGGTCCGTAGAAATGGAAATGCCAGAGATCGCGCAGCAGCCAGACCTTCGTCCAGTCGCCGACGCCAGGCAGAAATGCGTCCATCAGCACGATGCGGTCGGTTTCAGCCGGATATTGGGCCGCATAGGCGTAGGCGACCATCAGGCCGATGTCGTGGCCGACGATGGCGACGTGCTTGTAGCCGAGCTTTTGCGTCAGCGCATGGATGTCCTGCGCCATCGCCGCCTTTGTATAGCCCGTAGGCGGTGTGGCGGATTGGCCGAAGCCGCGTAGGTCGGGCGCGATGACGGTGTGGTTCGCGGCGAGTTTGGGGATCAGCGGCAGCCACATATGGCTCGATTCCGCGTAGCCGTGCAGGAGCACGATGGGATCGCCCTTGCCGGAAATGAGATAGTGAAGCCGGACGCCGTTCACCTCGGCGAAGCGGCTCTCGATCGTTCCGGCCAAGGCAGGCGCGGCAAAGATCGAAAGCGAGACGAGATACAGGGTGACACGGAGCAGACGACGGATGATCGGGCGCATTGTTCAATCCCGGCGTGCGGCCTGGCGGGCTGCGGTTGCAACGGTTGAGAATTCGTCCGTCTACAGTTCAGGCGCAGCGGCAGATCTGTCAAGGCAATTGCCGCGACCGGCGTGTGCGAAAAGGGAAATTTGTCCGAAAACGACGAATACATAAACGTCGTAATGGCGAGACCAGACGTCCCGGTTCTCCTCGCATGTAGCGAGAAGAAACCGGGGCGTAAGGAGGGTTATTCGCCCTTGAACTGAGCCGGCCGCTTTTCAAGGAAGGCCCGCACGCCTTCCTTGAAGTCGGCGGAGTTGCCGGCGGTCCGCTGCAGCTGCCGTTCGAGGTTCAGCTGCTCTTCGTAGGTATTGTCGGTGCTTTCCCAATAGAGCTTGCGGATCAGGCTCAAGGATACGGTCGGACCGTTGGCGAGATCGAGCGCGAGCTTCTTCGTTTCGGCGGCGAGTTCCGCATCGTCGAAGACGCGATTGACCAGGCCCCAGGCGAGGGCCGTTTCCGCCGGAAGCTTTTCGCCGAGCAGCGACAGTTCCATGGCGCGGGCCTTGCCGACCAGGCGCGGCAGGATCCAGGTCGAGCCGCCATCCGGCACGAGGCCGATACGCCGGAAGGCCTGCAGGAAATAGGAGGATTTCGCGCAGAGCACGAGGTCGCCCATCAGCGCGAAGCTCATGCCGACGCCCGCCGCCGGACCGTTGACTGACGTGATGAAAGGCATGGCGAGATTGCGCAGCCGGCGCAGGAAGGGATGATACATCGTCTCAAGCGCCGAGCCCGCATCGGGGCGGCCGCCATTGTTGTCGCCGCGCCCCTGCAGGTTGGCGCCGGTGCAGAAGCCACGGCCTTCGCCGGTCATCACGAGGCAGCGGATGCCGTTCTTCGGATTCTCGACTTCATCCATCGCCTTCATCAGCCCGCCGAGCATTTCCGGCGAAACGGCGTTCATGACTTCCGGGTGGTTCAGTGTCAGCGTGGCGACGGGACCGTCGATGTCGAGCCTTGCACGTTCAAAATCCATCTGTTCCTCCTGTTTTCTTATGGCTTGAATTTGGCTTCGCGCTTCTGCAGGAAGGCGGTGACGCCCTCGACGAAGTTCGGATGGTCGCCCATCCGGCCCTGCGTCACGCGTTCATAGTCGAGCTGTTCGGCAAATGTGTTGTGGCCCGAGATGTCGATCGCCTTGCGGATTTCGGCGAAGGCGCCGGTCGGGCCCTTGGCGAGCTTTGCGGCGAGCGACATCGCTTCGTCCATCAGGCTCGCATCGTCGATGCATTTCCAGATCATGCCCCATTCCGCGGCGGTCTCCGCCGGCAGCTTGTCGCCGGTGAGCGTCAGCGCCAGCGCGCGGGCGCGGCCGACGAGACGCGGCAGTGTCCATGTCGTGCCGAGATCGGGGATGAGACCGAGCTTCGGGCCGAAAACCTGGATGAAGCTTGCGGACTTTGCCGCGATGACGATGTCGGCGGCCAGCGCAAGGCCGACACCGCCACCGGCCGTCGTGCCGTTCACGGCCGCGATGATCGGCTTCGGCAGTTCATAAAGTTCCCGCATCATCGGGTTGAAGCCCGTTTCCATGCCATGCGCGACGCCCTGGCCGATGCTCATGCCTTCCTGCCGCTGACCTTGCGCCGCAAGATCGGCGCCGGCGCAAAAGCCGCGTCCCGCGCCGGTGACGACCAGCACGCGTGCGTTGTCGTCGGCTGCCACTTCGGCGACCGCCGCCCGGACTTCGGCGATCAGCGTCATGTTGATGCTGTTCAGCACCTCGGGACGGTTGAGCGTGAGGAGGGCGATGCCGTCCTTCGTCTCGAGTTTGATTGTCGTTCTGTCGGTCATCGCCGGCGCCTCTTCCCGTTCTGATTTTGCCGGGGAGCATAGACGCGGGACAGGCGCGACGGAAGGGAGGGCGCGCGACGGCCGTTGCACGAAAATGGATGGAGGCTCTTCCGCTACGTCAAGGCGGCGCGCTGGTGCTCAGCTCGCCTTGGCTTTCGGCGCAACGTCCTGCGTCTCGCTGACGACGCGGTTGCGACCGCCGCGCTTGGCCGCATAGAGACAGGCGTCGGCGCGTTCGATAAGCGTCGCGGAACTGTCGCCGTGACGCAGCGTCGCCACACCAAACGACATGGTGACGCGGCCGAGGGATTCGCCGGTCGAGCGCTTCACCAGTTCGCGCGCCTGCACGGTCTCGCGAATCTCGTCAGCCAGCCGTTCCGCATTGTCTGTCGTGATCGCGGGAAGGATGATCGCGAATTCCTCGCCGCCGTAGCGGGCAACGGTGTCGCCCTCGCGCCCGCCATTTTTGAGACAACTCGAAACGAGACGCAGTACCTGGTCGCCGGTGCGGTGACCCCAGGTGTCGTTGAATTGCTTGAAATGGTCGATGTCGCCGATGACCAGACAGAGAGCCGAGCCGCCCGAGGTTGCACGCGCGATCTCCTGCGCCAGCGTTTCGTCAAAAGCCTTGCGATTGGCGCAACCGGTCAGTCCGTCCGTGCGCGCTTCGTTGCGAGCCTTGGTCAGGTTCGTCTGCAGCGTATTAAGCTCGCCCTTCGTTTCCTGCAGGCGCTCCTCGAGTTCGCGCGACCGAGATTCCATCTGGCGCGTCGCGGTCACGATCGCCTCGACAACGCGTCGAACGTCCGTCGGCGTCGACTGGTTCGACAGTTCGGCGCTCGCCTTGCTGACCGATGTGCCGAGAGCGGTGGAATCGCCCGCGGCCGCTTCGACGAGTTTCAGGATGTTGTCGACTTCAACGTTCAACCTGTCGCCGGCGTCGATGGTCGCCTCGGCCAATGCCGCGTGCGTGACAAAACGCTGATGCAGATCGGCGGAAAGCTGATCATCGATCTTGCGGCCTTCCTTCAGCCGGTTGTCGATTTCCTCATTGAGATCGGCGCTTTGTCCGGACGCATAACGAAACCAGAGGTCGTAGTTCTGGGGCAGCGGAGGAACGCCATGTCGCGCCATCAAACCGAGCGCCTTCATGCTCCACTCTGTGGCCACACCCATGTCGTCCGTATAAATCAAGTCCGTGCCCTCGCGGTGACCTGCCCCGGAAGGCGGCCAAATCTCCTGTGAGTCAAAGCTAGGCGATCTTTGTTACGCCGGGGTAAACCGGACATCTAGAATGTGGTCATTTCGCCCCCTTTACCCAAGGTAAGGTGCCCGAAAACCTGCCTTGGGAGGGGGGCTACGAGGATGGCCCTTTGTCATGTATATTTCCCCTAAACAGGCTTTCGTCGCTCCCGTCCGGGAGCGGAATGGAAGCCGACCGGCACGCAACAGGAGGAACCTATGAGCTTGGCCGAACAGAAGTCCCAGGAGGCCGATCTGGGGGCCATTTCGGCCTCGATTCGTCAGATTCTGGATCGCCAGAAGGCGGCGCATATCAAGGACGGCCCGGTGAGCGCGGAGCGCCGGATCGAATGGCTGGATCGCTCGATCGCGCTGGTCGTCGATAACCAGAAGGAAATCTGCGAGGCCCTGGCCTCCGATTTCGGCCATCGCAGCCATGAGCAGACCCTGCTGGCCGACGTCATGGGCACGCTGGGGCCGCTGAAGCACGCCAAAAAGCATCTGCGCCAATGGATGAAGCCGGAAAAGCGCAAGGCGCAATTTCCGCTCAACCTGCTCGGCGCCAAGGCCCGGGTCGAATATCAGCCGCTCGGCACCGTCGGCGTCATCAGCCCCTGGAATTTCCCGATCAACCTGACCTTCGCGCCGCTTGCGGGCGTCTTCGCCGCCGGCAACCGCGCGATGATCAAGCCGTCGGAATTCACGCCGGCGACATCGGAATTGATGGCGCGCATGTTCCGCTCCGCCTTCGACGAGACCGAAGTCGCCGTCATCACCGGTGGCCCGGCGGTCGGTCAGGCGTTCAGCGCGCAGCCTTTCGATCACCTGATCTTCACGGGGGCGACCTCGATCGCCTATCACGTCATGCGTGCTGCAGCCGAACATCTGGTGCCGCTGACGCTGGAGCTCGGCGGCAAGTCGCCGGTCATCGTCTCGAAGACGGCCAAGATGGACGAGACGGCGGCCAAGATCATGACGGGCAAGACGCTCAATGCCGGCCAGATCTGCCTCGCGCCGGATTACGTTTTCGTGCCGGAAGGCCGGGTCGACGAGTTCGTCGCGGAAGCGACGAAGTCGGTCAAGAAGATGTTTCCGACCATCAAGGACAATCCGGACTACACGTCGATCGTCAACCAGCGTCACTACGACCGCATCAATTCCTATGTCGACGATGCGAAGGCGAAGGGCGCGAAGATCGTCGAGATCAACCCGGCGAATGAGGACTTCAGCCAGCAGCAGGCGCACAAGATTCCGCCGACCATCATCGTCAACCCGACCGACGACATGAAAGTCATGCAGGACGAAATCTTCGGCCCCGTTCTGCCGGTGAAATCCTATCGCGACATGTCCGAGGTGCTCGGTTACATCAACGAGCACGACCGGCCGCTCGGCCTCTATTACTTCGGTGACGATGCGCAGGAAGAGCGCCGCGTGCTCGACCGCACGACGTCGGGCGGCGTCACGGTCAATGACGTCATCATGCATGTGTCGATGGAGGATCTGCCCTTCGGCGGCGTCGGCCCGAGCGGCATGGGCTCCTATCACGGTATCGACGGCTTCCGCACCTTCAGCCACAAGAAGGCGATCTACACGCAGTCGAAGATGAAGATGGTCGCCGAGATGTTCCGTGCGCCTTACGGGGTGAAGACGCGCAAGCTTCTCGCGGCGCAGATCAAGAAGTAGGGCAAACGCCGGTTCGCTATGAGAAAGGGCGGCGCGATCATGCCGCCCTTTTTATTTGATGTACGTTGTCTTGTTTGACTCCTTCCATCGGATCGCGGCGGAATGGGTATGAACCATGCTCGTTCTTACATCGCGGTCCGCTTCCGGAGAAAATTCCATGCGCCATATTGCCTTGTTCGCGGCCACAGGCCTTACATTGCTGGGGCTTGCCGCCTGCGGCGACGAGTCGAAGCTGCCGGCGTCCGCCGGGTTCGGTCCGAAACCGACTTTGCCCGAACCGCATTCGACCTTGCTGCCGACCGTCAATATTGCGCCGGCCAAGGGCTGGCCCGAGGGCGTCACCCCGTCGCCGGCGAGCGGCCTCGCTGTCAAGGCTTTCGCGGTGGGGCTCGATCATCCGCGCTGGCTTTATGTCTTGCCGAATGGCGACGTGCTCGTCGCGGAAACCAACGCGCCGCCGAAGCCCGACGACGCGACGGGTATTGCGGGCTGGGTGCAGGGCCTCGTGATGAAGCGGGCGGGCGCCGACACGGAAAGCGCCAACCGCATCACTCTGTTGCGCGACACCGATGGCGACGGCGTCGCCGACAAGCGCAGCGTCTTTCTGAAGGGTCTCAATTCGCCCTTCGGCATGGCGCTCGTCGGGCAGGATTTCTATGTCGCGAACAGCGATGCACTGCTGCGCTTTCCTTATAAGGACGGCGAAACCGAAATCGCGGAGCCTGGCGTCAAGGTGATCGACCTCCCCGCCGGCACGATCAATCATCATTGGACGAAGAACGTCATCGCGAGCCCGGACGGCAAGCACCTTTATGTCACGGTCGGCTCGAACAGCAATGTCGGCGAGAACGGCCTCGACAAGGAAGAGGGTCGTGCCGCCATTCACGAAGTGGACATTGCGACGGGCAAGTCGCGCATCTTCGCGTCCGGTCTGCGCAATCCGAACGGCATGGATTGGCAGCCGCAGAGCGGTGCGCTCTGGACGGCGGTGAACGAGCGCGACGAAATCGGCAACGATCTCGTTCCCGACTATATGACCTCGGTGAAGGACGGCGCCTTCTACGGCTGGCCTTTCAGCTATTACGGCCAGCATGTCGATCAGCGCGTGAAACCGCAAAATCCTGAGATGGTGGCGAAGGCGATCGCGCCCGACTATGCGCTCGGCAGCCACACCGCATCGCTGGGGCTCGTTTTCTATCGCGGCGATCTGCTGCCGGCGCATTACAAGGACGGCGCCTTTGTCGGTCAGCATGGCTCGTGGAATCGCAAGCCGTTCAACGGCTACAAGGTGATCTTCGTGCCCTTCGCCAATGGCATGCCGTCCGGCGGGCCCGAAGATGTGCTGACAGGCTTCGTCGACGAGGATGGCGATGCGCGGGGGCGGCCGGTCGGCGTCGCCGTGGACAAGGGCGGTGCGCTGCTCGTCGCCGATGATGTCGGCAATGCGGTATGGCGCGTGACGCCTACCGGGAAGTAGGGATATTCGGCAAACAGAAAAGGCGGCTCTTGCGAGCCGCCTTTTTTCGTTCGGGAGGGGCGTCGCGTTTACGCCTGCTGCGCCTCGACCTCTTCGATCTCGATCTCCTCAATCTCTTCGATCTCGTCTTCCTCTATGTCTTCCTTCGCCGATTTCTTCGGCAGCTTCACGACATTGAGCATGAAGGCGGGAACATGGTCGCCGAAGCTCAGCACCCTCGGGCCGTCATCGTCGTCGCGTCGGCCACGTCCATGCTCGCTACGGCCGCGCTCCCGGCGCGGCTCACGTTCATGACGCGGTTCGCGTTCGTGGCGACGGACGGGCTGAGGCTGTTCGATATGTTCGACGGTCTCCGCGATGAGTTCCGCGACCGGATCGACCGGGGGCAGGGCCTCGGCGTCCAGCACCGGCTCGACCTTGCGGTCGGTGCGAGCGCGGGGGCTTCGTTCGCGACGCTTGCGGGTGGGCTTCTCCGTGGGCTCCGTCTCCTCGGCGTCCTCGGAAATTTCGCCGCCGGCGGGCGGGGCGGTCACTTCATGGACGGGGATCGTCGCGCCGATCAGCTTTTCGATCTGGACAAGATATTTGCCGTCCTCGCGCGTCACCAGCGTATAGGCGGTGCCGGATTTGCCGGCGCGGCCGGTGCGGCCGATGCGGTGGACGTAGTCTTCGGAATGGGTCGGCACATCGAAGTTGAAGACGTGGCTCACATCCGGGATGTCGAGACCGCGCGCCGCAACGTCGCTCGCGACGAGGAGGCGGATATTGCCGGCGCGGAAGCCGTCCAGCGTCTTGGTGCGCGTCGACTGGTCGAGATCGCCATGCAGCGCGCCGACCGAGAAGCCATGCCGCTCAAGCGATTTCGCGACGATCGAGACGTCGCGCTTGCGGTTGCAGAAAATGATGGCGTTCTTGCAATTGTCGTCGCGGATCAGGCTGCGGAGCGTTTCGCGCTTGCCTTCGCGGGTCGTCTTGACGACGGCCTGCGTGATCGTCGCATTGGCGGAAGCCGGACGCGAGACTTCGATGCGCTCCGGGTTCTGGAGGAATGTGTCGGTGAGCCGCTGGATTTCCGGCGGCATGGTCGCGGAGAAGAAGAGCGTCTGCCGGGTGAAGGGGATCTTCTTGCAGATTTCCTCGATGTCCGGGATGAAGCCCATGTCGAGCATGCGGTCGGCTTCGTCGATGACGAGGATCTGCACGCCGGTCAGCAGCACCTTGCCGCGACCGCAATGGTCGAGCAGGCGGCCTGGCGTTGCGATCAGAACGTCGACGCCGCGGTCGAGTTTCTTTTCCTGGTCGCCGAAGGAGACGCCGCCGATGAGCAGCGCCATGGAGAGCTTGTGATACTTGCCGTATTTTTCGAAATTCTCGGCGACCTGGGCTGCGAGCTCGCGGGTCGGTTCGAGGATGAGCGAGCGGGGCATCCGCGCCCTGGCGCGTCCGCGCGCCAGCTTGTCGATCATCGGCAGGGTGAAGGACGCCGTCTTTCCCGTGCCTGTCTGGGCGATGCCGAGAACATCGCGTCCGGCGAGGACCGACGGAATGGCCTGCGCCTGAATGGGTGTCGGTTCGGTGTAGCCGGTTTCGGCTACTGCCTTAAGCACTTCGGCCCCGAGGCCGAGTTCGTCAAATGTCATATATTGAGGCCTGTTCTACCATGTACATGCTGCCCGATGGTGGCCCACTTCGGGGGCCCGTGGACGCTTTGTCGAAGGGGGCAGCGTCTTTTTGAGCGCGTCGTTCCGCGGCCGCGCGGTCCGCAAGTCCGCGCAATACATAGGGATTAGCTGTGTTTTGTCAATTGTCCACAGGGCTTTAGGGCCCGGTTAAGACTAAATGCCGCCGCCGAAGGGCGAGATATTCGTGTTCTGTGGCGGAAACATCGCATTGAGAAGGGATTGCATGGCGTCCCTATAAGTCTCGCCAGTTCCCGTGACCTCTCCGTCCGACAGCGCGCCGCGCGTGATCATGCGGTCGCCAGAGCAATAGATCGCGAGGACGCGGAGGAAAGAACCCCCGCCTGATGTATTGCCGACCAGGACGTCAGGTTTGCTGCAGGCGATTTCGTCCGGAGAGCCGGCACCGTTGAAAATCAGCACCAGCCGCGTGCCCTTGCCGGGACTCGCATCCGCAGGCAGCAGCCTCAGCTCGGCGCCGCCGACCCAGGATGGGCCATGCAGACCCGCGACGGCCGCAGCCGCATCAGCGCCTGGCGGCGTCCCGTGCATCTCCACGTTGAAACCGGCGGCCTGAACCGTCGTAGGTTTGTAGAGCGACGTCTGGTAGACGAAAGAGACGACCGGGAATGCGAGGGCGGTGCCCGCATAAAGCGAAGCGGCCACAAGAACTAATATAAATATCCTCATTTCTTTCTTCATACGAAGCCGCCGCATTAAAACCAGGTTGGTTCAAATTCCAAATCTCAGAATAGATTCCTGCTGCATTGTATTAGCGCAAACTAGGCCAGCAATCGAACTGACTCAAGAAGGGGTGGTTCGTGCAGACATTTGGTTCAGTTCTGGAGCAAAACAAAGGCATTGGCCCGGGATTTGATTTTCTCCGGGTTGCTCTCTCCATCGGCGTTCTTGGCTGGCATTCGGTCAAAATTACGACTGGGACGCTTGCTAACACCGACAATTCTGCCGTTTGGCTTATTGGATATTCTATCCTTCCTATGTTCTTCGCGTTGAGCGGCTTCTTGGTTGCGGGAAGTGCTCTTCGTCTTTCGATGAAGGACTTTTATATCAATCGGGGCCTCAGGATTGTTCCGGCCTTGGCGGTAGAAATTTTTCTCTCGGCGCTGTTGCTGGGGCCTATTCTCACCTCATTTGCGCTTTCCGACTATTTTACGGGTGGAGAGTTCTACCGATATTTTCTCAACATAGTCGGTTACGTACATTTCCGATTGCCTGGTCTTTTTTTGGATAATCCTAATTCTGGGATCGTCAATCAATCTCTATGGACCGTGCCTTATGAGCTTTTGTGCTACATCACAATGTCTCTCATTATCGGCCTGGGATTGATCAAAAGACCTGCCACTGTGGTTTTTCTTGGCCTCGGAATTTTGATCGCCGCCGCGATCATCCAAGCAACCGGCTATGGTGCCGGAAGTGGAAGCGTTTGGGAGAGTCTCAAGGGTGGTGTGATACGCCGCTTCTTTCTCGATCAGGGGGCGAAATTGGTGCCGTCCTTTGTGATCGGCTGTGCCTTCTATCTCTTTCGTCAGAAAATTCCCTTCAGCCGGAATGTCTTCATCGCCCTGTTCATGCTGACGTTGGCGACAGGGTTTCTGGGCGACGCTGCATGGCGGAGCCAGGCACTCTTCCATATTCTTGCATTGCCAGTGCTGGCCTATTTGACCATGTACATTGGTCTGACGAACATTCCTCCATTGCCCATCTACAAGAACGGCGACTATTCCTACGGAATTTATCTTTACGGTTATCCACTTCAGCAGACGCTTATGCAGCTATTCCCGTCGATTGACGTGTGGTGGATGAATCTGCTCGTAACGATTCCCCTGGTGACATTGTTCGCGATGGGCTCGTGGCACCTTGTAGAGAAGCCAATTCTCAAATGGAGAAAAAATAAGACGCTGATGGCGAGGAAAATAGAAGGAGTCGAGGTCGGCATCGTGCCCGGCGCCTTGATGCCTTCGCAATTGGCACTGCCCGTGCAATTGGCCTCAAACGGAAATGCAGATGACGCTGCCCGATGATAATTCGATGTTGACGGCAAGGACATAAGACCCGGCATTTTCGCCGGCGCGGAGATCAGATGTCGAGATCGGTCGCAAATGCCGCACGTTCCTGGATGAACTGGAAGCGGAGCTCCGGCTTGTTGCCCATCAGGCGGTCGATGGAGCTTTTGGTCTCCTTCGCCTGGTCCTCCGGCACGACGACGCGCAGCAGCGTCCGCTTCGAGCGGATCATCGTCGTCTCCTTGAGCTGCGCCGGAAGCATTTCGCCCAAGCCCTTGAATCGGCTGATCTCGACCTTGGCGTTGCTCTTGAACTCTTTCTTGAGGAGTTCGTCCTTATGCGCATCGTCGCGCGCATAGGTCGTCTTGCCGCCTTGCGTCAGCTTGTAGAGCGGCGGGACGGCCAGATAGAGATGACCCTTACGGATGAGCTCCGGCACCTCCTGATAGAAGAAGGTGATGAGCAGAGACGCGATATGCGCGCCGTCGACGTCGGCGTCGGTCATGATGATGACCTTCTCATAGCGTAAATCCTCGTCGCGGTAATGCGAGCCGGTGCGCACGCCAAGCGCCTGGATCAGATCTGAAATCTGCTGGTTCTGCTGCAGCTTGGCGCCGCTCGCCGAGGCGACGTTGAGGATTTTGCCGCGCAAGGGAAGGATCGCCTGTGTGGCGCGGTCGCGCGCCTGTTTGGCCGAGCCGCCGGCGCTATCGCCCTCGACGATGAAGAGTTCCGAGCCGTCGGCGCCGGCTTGCGCGCAATCGGCGAGCTTGCCGGGCAGGCGGAGCTTGCGCGTCGCGGTCTTGCGCGCGACGTCCTTTTCCTGACGGCGGCGGAGCCGGTCTTCCGAGCGGTCGATCACCCAGTCGAGAAGCTTGTTCGCCTGCTGCGGCGAATTGGTCAGCCAATGGTCGAAATGATCGCCGATGGCCTTCTCAACCAGTTTCTGAGCTTCGGGGCTGGCGAGCCTCTCCTTGGTCTGGCCCTGGAATTCCGGCTCGCGAATGAAGACCGAGAGCAGCACGGATGCCGTGCCCAGCACGTCTTCCGGCTGGATCTGCGAAACCTTCTTGTTGCCGACCATTTCGGCATAGTTCTTGAGACCGCGCGTCAACGCCGCGCGCAGGCCCGCCTCATGTGTGCCGCCTTCGGGGGTCGGCACGGTGTTGCAATAGGAGTGGACGAAGCCTTCGTCGCCGCCATGCCAGGCGATGGCCCATTCGGCGGCGCCATGCGCGCCCGCGCGCGAGACCTTGCCGGAGAAGGGTTCGGCCGTCACCCAGTCCCGTTCGCCGATTTCGGCGCGCAGGAAGTCGACGAGACCGGCCGGGAAATGCAGCACGTCTTCGGCCGGCGTCTCGTCCTTGATGAGGTCCGGCGCGCAGTGCCAGCGGATTTCGACGCCGCCGAAGAGATAGGCCTTGGACCGCGCCATGCGGTAGAGGCGGCCCGGCTTGAAGGCCGCACCCTTGCCGAAAATCTCCGCGTCGGGGTGAAAGGTGATGCGTGTGCCGCGCCGGTTCTGAACCTTGCCTTCCTCGATGAGCTTCGTCTTCGGCGCGCCGCGCTCATAAGTCTGGCGATAGAGCTTCTGCTCGCGCGCGACCTCGATCTCGAGCCGGTCCGAGAGCGCGTTCACCACCGAGACGCCGACGCCATGAAGGCCGCCCGAGGTTTCGTAGGCCTTGCCGCCGAATTTGCCGCCCGAATGGAGCGTCGTCAGGATGACTTCCAGCGCCGACTTGTTCTTGAATTTCGGATGCGGGTCGACCGGGATGCCGCGGCCATTGTCGGCAACC
>NZ_DATKFR010000370.1:0-2577 GCF_035511255.1 Parvibaculum sp. | reverse complement strand
TCGAGGACGCGCACGGCAAGCGCCGCGAGGCCGCGCACCGGAATGCCGAGCCAGCTCGGCCGGTTCGCAACCTCGTAGAGAACTTCGTAGGCCGCCTTTTCGAGCAGGAAGAGATCGATCAGGGCCGCCCGGCCCTTCTGCGAGATCCAGGGATGCTCCGCGCTGTCCATCGCTTCGTCGTAGCCGGCGAGCAGCGACTGTGCGGCGCGGCGCCGGAAATCGGCGATGAGCTTGCGGCGCGCTTCGGCGGAAGGCGGCGGCAGAGGCTCGCTGTCGACGGTCTCGACGGCGGCTGCCGCATAGTCGAAAGAGCGCAGCACGCCGGCGACGTCGCGCATCGGGCTCGTCTTGGCGCGGCGCTCGGCGAGCGGCCGGGCCGTCTCGCCCTCGAAATCGATGATGATCGCATCGCCCTGCGAAACGAGGATCTGCCCCAGATGGAGATCGCCATGAATGCGGATGCGCAAGGAGTCGCTGCCAGCGAAGGCAAGATCGGATGTCGCGGCGAGCAGAACCTCGCGCTTGCTCACCAGATCGGCGGCGAGGCGGCCCGTCTCCTCGTCCGGCCATTCCGTTCGCTTCGACAGGGCGTCGAGCGCATCGGTGAGCATCTTGCATGCGCCCTCCGCCCATTGGTCGAGCGTTTCGGCATCCGCAGGCTCGGGCGCGAAGTCGGCCTCGCCGGAGGGGGCGGCGAGAAGCGCATGCAGCTCGCCGACGCGCCGGCCGATGATGCGCGCGAAGGTGTCGTATTCCTCGAGCGGATCGAATTCTTCCTCGGGCTTGGTATCGGGGAGCGCGTGTTCGGCCACCGCGCGGTTCAGATAATCGACCGTCCAGCTCCAGCCGTCGCCCTGGTTCTGTATGAAGCCCTGCAGGATGGCGATGGTCGCCTGCTCGCCGTCGGTGCTGAAGCGCGTCACGTCGCCGAGGAATTGCGGTGTGTTGCGATAGCCGAGCGTCGTCAGGTGCCGGCTCATCTCGACCTCGGGATGAATGCCGGGATTGATCTTGCGGATCAGCTTCAGCACCGCGGTCGCGCCGATGACGAGCGAGCTGTTCGACTGTTCGGCGGTGAGCCAGCGCAACGACATGTCGTCCATGAACGGTGTTTCGGCGAAGGCCGGCGAGGAGCGGAATTTGATCTCGCCGGTTTGCGTCGGCACCGTTGTGCCGCTCTTCAGATGGTCGATGAAGCCGCGCGCGAATTCTTCCAGCGAGAAGGCGTCGGTGAGATAGCCGATGCGCCGGCCGAGGCGGACGCGCGCCAGCGCCAGCTGCTGCGGCAGCGGGGATGCGAGGTTCTCGTCTTCCCAGAAAATGCCGAACGGTACGGCGTAGCGTTCGGTGCGGCCGTCGAGATCGACGTCGATGCCGGTCAGCAGGATGTCGCGATCGCCATGCCGGAGCGCGGCGGATCCGGCGATGCGGATTTCTCGGATCCGGTCGCCCTTCGATGCGAACCAGCGGCGCAGCGGCAGATAGGCTTTCAGGATTTCGTCCTGCAGCAGCGCGCGGCGCTCCCCTGTCAGAACGTCCTCGATGCCCTTGCGAAGAACGAGCGTCACATAATCGGTCATCTGTTCCGGCGCCAATGTTTGCCATGCCGGGCCTTCGGCATTCTGGCGAAGTTCGAACCAGTAGAAGCCGTAGGGCGGCAGCGTCAGCAGATAAGTAAGTTGTCCGATCCGCGGAAAAGGCGAGGAGCCCATCATCTCGATCGGCACATAGCCCGCATAGGCCGCGAGATCGAGCTCGACGGCCTGCGGCGCGCGGCAGAGATTGGCGACGCAGAGAATGGTCGTGCCTTCGTGCTCACGCAGATAGGCGAGAATCTTGCGATTGCCGGGATAGAGAAACTTGATTGCGCCGCGTCCGAAGGCCTTGTGCTGGCGTCGCGTCGCCAGCATGCGGCGCATCCAGTTGAGCAGCGAATGCGGGTCGCGCGCCTGCGCCTCGACATTGACGGCGTCGTAACCGTAGAGCGAGTCCATGATCGGCGGCAGCACGAGTCGTTCGGGATCGGCGCGGGAGAAGCCGCCGTTCCGGTCGGCGCTCCATTGCATCGGCGTGCGCACGCCGTGCCGGTCGCCGAGATGGATATTGTCGCCCATGCCGATCTCGTCGCCGTAATAGATGACTGGCGTGCCGGGCAGCGAAAGGAGCAGGCTCGTCATCAGCTCGATGCGGCGGCGGTCGCGCTGCAGCAGCGGCGCGAGGCGGCGGCGGATGCCGAGATTGAGCCGCGCGCGCTTGTCGACTGCATAGGTTTCCCAGAGATAGTCGCGCTCCTTGTCGGTCACCATTTCGAGCGTCAGCTCGTCATGGTTGCGCAGGAAGATCGCCCATTGCGCATTTTCCGGGATGGCCGGCGTCTGCCGCAGGATGTCGGTGACGGGGAAGCGGTCTTCCTGGGCGATGGCCATGTACATGCGTGGCATCAGCGGGAAGTGGAAGGCCATGTTGCATTCGTCGCCGTCGCCGAAATATTCCTGCGTGTCCTCCGGCCATTGATTGGCTTCGGCGAGAAGCACGCGGCCGGGAAAATGCTCGTCCATATAGGCGCGGATCTGCTTC
>NZ_DATKFR010000369.1:0-36591 GCF_035511255.1 Parvibaculum sp. | reverse complement strand
TCGACATACTCGCCGATATTGAAGACGAGTTCATGAGCATGCAGCAGATTCGCGGCGTAACGATAGCTGATGAACGCATCGTCGGCTTGCGGGACGAAGTGATACGATTCCCACAGGAAAATCGCGACGGCCAGCGTGGCCAGAGGGGACCCGAGATAATCCGCGAGCAGCCGCCGGGAGTGCGCAAACAGAGCCGATATGCTCGCCGAGCTGATGCGCGCCTCGATAAACGAATGCAATTCCCGTTCCCCCTGAATGCGAACCTGCTGTCCCCGACGGATGCTTACTTCACATGCTTGCGGAAGTCCGGCTTGCGTTTTTCCTTGAAAGCATTTGTGCCCTCGCGCGCTTCGTCCGTGTCGTAATAGAGCGCGACCGATTGCATGCCCATCGCGCCGATGCCCTTGATGTGATCGCTGTCGGCGTTGAAGGAACGCTTGGCGATGGCGATGGCCGTCGGGCTCTTCTCGAGAATTTCGGCGCACCAACGCGCGATCTCGGCATCGAGGTCTTCGGGGGGAACGACCGCATTGACGAGCCCCATGGCCAGTGCCTCGGCGGCGGTGTAACGGCGGCAGAGATACCAGATTTCGCGCGCCTTCTTCTCGCCGACGACGCGGGCGAGATAGGCCGTGCCGAAGCCCGGATCGACGGAACCGACACGCGGGCCGACCTGACCGAAGATCGCCTTTTCGGACGCGATCGTGAAATCGCAGACGGTGCAGAGCACATTGCCGCCGCCGATGGCATAGCCCTGCACCCGCGCGATGACCGGCTTCGGCGCTTCGCGGATGATGGAATGGACTTCCTCGATGGGCAGGCCGATAGTGCCGCGGCCGTCATACTTTCCGGCGTGGGCGGACTGATCGCCGCCTGTGCAGAAAGCTCGATCTCCGGCCCCCGCGAGCACGATGACGCCAATCTCCTTCGACCATGCCGCCCGGTTGAGCGCGTCGATCAGTTCCTCGCAGGTCTGCGCACGAAAGGCATTCATCTTGTCCGGGCGATTGATCGTGATCGTCGCGACGCCATCCGTCTCGGCGTAGAGAATGTCGGTGTAGCTCATCGGACGCATCCCTTATGATTGAGGTCCCGGAGAGTAGCCGGGATGAGGGCCTTGGCAAGCCTCCGCCGCAAGAGTAGATTACCGGCAATCCCGGCTTTCGCCGGGCGAGGACAGACCGATGACATGCCTATCTTTTCGCAGCTTCAATGAAGCGGGCTGGTGGACCACCTGACGGGTGGCCCAGTCATGTCGTCTATCGACCTGTCGGATCGGCCGCCCCACCTGGAGGCGGCCTTTTTGTTTCTCCGTTCGGAACGAAGCCGCCTCGGGAGAGGGCGGCTCCGGCTTTGAAACGGAGTTCGAAATGCTCAAGGAATTCAATCTGGACGGTGTCGTCCCATGGGGGCGGCGCTTCGACGAATACGAGGCGTTCTTCGCCCTCGGCGATGTCGCGACCGGCACCGCCATTCTCGACGCGGGCGGAGGCCCGGCCTCCTTCGCGGTCGAGGCGGCGGCGCGCGGGTTCGACGTCACGGCCGCCGATCCGATCTACGGCTTCGACGGCGGGAAGATCCGGCGGCGCTTCGAGGAAACGGCGCGCGCAATGCGCGAGGGTATGCGGCTTGCCGCCTATCGCTTCAAATGGAATTTCTACGGTTCCGAGGAGGCTGTGCATCGACGCAGGCGCGAGGCGCTCGACTTGTTCGTGGCGGATTTCGAGCGGCGGCGTGGATCGCGCTATGTCGCGGCGGCGCTTCCCGATCTCCCCTTTGCGGATGACGTCTACGATCTCGCATTGTCGTCGCATTTTCTCTTTCTTTATGGCGATGAACTGGACTGCGATTTCCACGTCGCGGCCGTGCGCGAACTTGCTCGCGTCGCGCGCGAGGTCCGAATATTTCCGTTGATCAATCTCGATGGGCGTCCATCGAGCCACCTGCCTGCGGTCATGACGGAACTCGAGGCGTCCGGGTTCTTTCCCGAGCTCGTGACGGTACCGTTCGAGTTTCAGATCGGCGCGACGCAGATGCTGAGAGTGAGGCGCGGCTAGAGCGTGCGGTACATGACGAGAGCGTCGACGAGGCCGAAACGCGGATGATCGAAGACTTCGGGAAGGCGACCGACGATCTCGAAGCCGCAAGCCTGCCAGAGATGGACGGCGGCCTCGTTGCGGGAGATGACGAAGTTGAATTGCATGGCGCGGAAGCCGAGAGTCTTGGCCTGTACCAGCGAATGTTCGCACATCGCCCGCGCGATGCCTTGGCCGCGCGCGGTCTCGGCGGTCATGTAGCCGCAATTGGCGACATGCGACCCGCCGCCGCGATTGTTGGCGCGCAGGTAATAGGTGCCGAGGATCGCGTTGTTCTTGTCAGCGACGAAGACATGGTGACCGGGCGTGTGCCAGTAGGCGAGCGCCTCCGACTTTGCCATGTCGCGGGGCAGGGGGTAGGTCTCTCCCGCCCGGATCGTCGGCTCAAGGATCGGCCAGATCGCGGCGTCGTCGTCGGGATTGCTGGCACGGATCAGCATTTGGCCAGAAACCCGTCGATCGCGGCAATGGCCTCCGGTTCGTCGAGAAATGGAACATGGCCGCGATCCTTGACGGTGACGCTGGAAAGATCGCCGTGGCGCTTCCCCATCTGCTTCACGGTCTCCGCCGAGAGTATGTCGGAATTCTCGCCGCGAATGACGAGGACCGGAATGTGGCCGAGGGCCTTGAACTGCGGCCACATGTCGGGGAGTGCGCCGTTCGCCGCTTCGAGCCCCTTGCGCAGCGCCGTGCCGATCTTCGCGTCGTAATCCGCTTTCGGCACGCCGTTCTCTTCTGCGAAAGTGCGCCGGGCCTGCATATACCAGTCGTCGCTGGTGAGATTTGGAAACTCGCGCTCGTTCATCATGCGCAGGCGGAAGGCGGCCTCCGTCCATGTGGCGGGTGCGTCGCCGATCCCGGCATAGCCGGCAATACGCTGAAGGCCGGCGATTGCGACCTCGGGACCTATATCGTTGAGGACGACACCGCGTATGGCGGTGGGCCGCTGCGCCGCCATCAACATGGCGACGATGCCGCCGCGCGAAGTGCCGACGAAGACGGCTTGGTGAATGCCGGCGGCGCCCATGAGGTCGAGAATGTCGAGCACTTCGTTGGCGGGGGTGTAGTCCGTCCAGTTCTCGCAATATTGCGAACGCCCGCGCCCACGCAGATCGGGGCAGAGGACGCGCCGCGTGGCGCTGAGGCGCCGGGCAAGGTCATCGAAATCCTTCGAATTCCGGGTAAGGCCGGGCAGGCAGATCACCGGGGTCTTCCGCGATCCGCGTGCGCCATAATCCCGCGCGAAGAGGCGCAAGCCGTCTTGTGTCGTGTAAAAAAATTCGCGATGGGCCGACGGCGTCATTGTTTGGAATGCGTCCGCTTCGGTGCGACGGGTGTGGGAACGGCTGTTGCGGTGGCAGCCTCCACCGCCGCCGTCGTCGCCCCGGATGCAGGTTCCGCGTTGATGCCGGTTTCGCCATCCTCGACGACGGGCGCCATGGCGGAGGCGGCAATCAGCGGCGATGCAAGCGGAATGCGGCCCGGCACCGGCATGGCCGTGGTGATCGCCATCCCCGTATTGCGGCGCAGGTCAGCCTCGAGACGGATCTGCTCGGCTTTGCCGGCGAGACGGCTGCGGTAGATTTCGGTGTTTTCCATTACGCGCTGGACGTAATTCCTCGTTTCGGAGAAGGGAATGTTCTCGATCCAGTCGATTGGGTCGGCCTTGGTCGAGCGCGGATCGCCGAATTGATCCACCCATTCGCCGACACGGCTCGCGCCGGCATTATAGGCCGCGATGCTCATGATGTAGGAGCCGGAATAGCCCTCGATCAGGTCGCCGAGATGGGCCGAGCCCAGCATCGCGTTATAGGCGGGGTCGCTGGTCAGGCGTGTGGATGAATAGGGTACGTTGATCTGCCTCGCGACGATCTTTGCCGTCCCTGGCATCAGCTGCATCAATCCGCGCGCGCCGACGGGGCTCATCGCGGCAGGATCGAATTCGCTCTCCTGCCGCGACAGTCCGTAGACGAGCGCCTTTTCGACCGTCGGCCCCTTGGCCCGATAGTCCGGCATGAAGGCGACGGGATAAGCACGCTGCGGCAGGATGATATTGCGCTGGGAAGCCGCCTTGGCGATGCGGAGCGAGAGCTTCTGATCGCCGAATTTGAGCGCGAGATCGGACAGCGCCGCCACCTGTTCGGGCTCGTCCAGGATGTCGGCGAGATGGAGCATGAAGCTCCATGTCTGGCCCTCGCGGCCGAGGTCGTTCAGCAGCTTCGCCGCGTGGACGAGTTCGAGCTTGTCGAAGTTCGCGACCCCAACAGTAGAGGGCTTGGGGTCTTTCGGCAGGTGAAGACGCGCCGTGCCGCCTTCCATGCTTGCCAGCGCGGCGGCACCGAGCTGACCGTAGAAGGTCGTCGGATAAGCGGCCGCCTTTCGATAATAGAGCTCCGCGACCTTTGGATCGCGATTGGCCGATGCCGCGCGGCCCGACCAGTATTCGGCGCGGGCCTTGCTGATCGGGGTCGAGACGGCGTCGCCGAGGCGCGCGAAATGCGCCAGCGCGGCGCTCGCATTGTTGAGGTATTGAAGCGATATCCAGCCGCACATGAATTCGGCGTCGGCGAAATCGGCGCCGTTTTCGAGGCCGTGCTTCGAGACGATCTCGTAGGCTTCTTTGTACTGGCCGAGCGACAGCGCCTTGCGGGCGGCGATCTTGCGCTCGACCCACCAGGCGTCGGGGTTGACCATGGCGTGGGGTTGATTGGGCGCCGTGAGCACCAGCGGCATCACCTGATCGTCATTGCCGCGTCGCCGCTCGTAACGGACCTGATCGTAAAGGAGGCCGGGGTCGGTCTTGAGGGACGAGGGCAGGGTCGTCAGCGCATCCGTGGCGAGCGTCGAGCGCGTCATCAGCTTGATGCGCGCATCGGCGAGCGCCCGTGCGTTTGCGTCGATCAGCGCGGCGGTGAGGCGCGCATCCGCCGTGCGTTCATCCCAGAGCAGCCGGTCGAGCCGCGCCTTATGCGTCGCGAGCGTGAGATAGGAACGGAAGTTGGCGAGGATTTCCTTCTGCCGCCCCGGCGCGAAATCATTCTCGACCCAGGCGCGCTGAATCCAGTTCTTCGCTTCCTCCTTGCGACCGGCGGCGGCGAGCACCTGTCCATAACGCAGCCGGCCTTCGCCGGTCACCGGAGGATGCGCGCCGAACCAGGCGATCACGTCCTGGTCGCTCATCGGAAAAGCAAGAACGGCCTCCTCGGCGCGCCGCGTCAGCAATGCCTGGCGCGGCCAGTCGGGGTTCTGCTGCTGAAAGGCGACGATCTCCGCCAGCGTGGCGCCGGAATCCTGCGAGACGAGGCGCGTCCAGAGGACGAGTTTCGCGGCGACCGGGTCGCTCAAGCGGCGGGCGTGCCGCATCGCCTCCGACCAGTGCTTGCGGTCTGCCTCGGCGAAAGCGTCGGTCAGGGCGGCGAGATCCGCCTTGCTCAGAAGCGTCGAACTGACTGTCGCCAGATGATGCTTGGGCTTCGCCGCCGCCTGAACGGGCTTCTTCGCCGGCGTTTTCTTTTTCGTCGAGGTCTTCTTTGTCGTCGTTTTCTTGGTGGCCGTCTTTTCGCTCGCGGACGTCTTATGGGACGTTGTGGCCGCCGCAAATCCGGCCGGCTGCAGAAGGGAGGCGCCCACAGCGAACACGGCGATGCGCACCAGGCCGCGCGCCGCCTCGCGGGCACCAGCCCTGTTCGGCGATCGATCGGAGCCACGATCAGGCAAAAGAGCGGTCCAGTTCATGAAACACGGCCGGACCGCCCCCCACAGGAACGTTCTCGACCCCTTCAACGGCATTCCGGCCATCTGCTATTCCACGCCGGATTGTCGTTCATTGAGATTACCTTTGTGGTAACAAGCAGGGCAATGGGCCGCAAGCCGCATTCCCCGGGTTTTCGGCGGAATCCTTGCCGCGCCCGAGGGTTATGGTTATCGTGCGCGCCGCCTGAAAGGCAAGCAGACCCCGACGAAGCGGGGGCATTGGAGCTCGAGAAACATGTTCAAGGGATCGTACGTCGCTCTCATCACCCCGTTCCGGGACGGCAAGGTGGATGAGGACGCGTTCGCCAAACTGGTCGAATGGCAGATTGCCGAGGGAACGCACGGCCTCGTGCCCTGCGGAACGACGGGCGAGTCGCCGACACTGTCCCACGAAGAGCACCGCAAGGTCGTCGAAATCTGCGTCGAGGTGACGAAGAAGCGGGTTCCCGTGATCGCGGGCGCCGGGTCGAACAACACGACCGAGGCGCTGGAGCTGATGCGGCACGCGAAGAAGGTTGGCGCCGACGGCGCGCTCTGTGTGACGGGCTACTACAACAAGCCGTCGCAGGAAGGGCTCTATCAGCACTTCAAGGCGCTGAACGACGCGGTCGACCTGCCGATCATTCTCTACAACATTCCCGGCCGGACGATCGTCGACATCAGCCTCGAGACGATGACGCGGCTTTTCGAACTGAAAAATATCGTCGGCGTGAAGGATGCGACCGCGAACCTGGCCCGGGCGAGCCTGCAGCGGGCCGCTATGGGACCGGATTTCATCCAGCTTTCCGGCGAGGATGGAACTGCGCTCGGTTTCAACGCGCATGGAGGGCAGGGCTGCATCTCGGTGACGGCGAACATCGCGCCGAAGCTCTGCGCGGAATTCCAGACCGCGACGCTCGCCGGAGATTACCGCAAGGCGCTCGAGCTTCACGACCGGCTGATGCCGCTTCACCACAATCTCTTCATCGAGCCGAGCCCCGGTCCGATCAAGTATGCGGCGAGCCTGCTCGGCCTCTGCCGCGACGAGCTGCGGCTGCCGCTCGTGCCCGTGACCGAACCGACGCGCGAGAAGGTCCGCGGCGCCATGCGGCATGCCGGCCTCATCAACTGAGTTTCTGAAACCGAGAAGACATGTCATCGAAGAGCGGCGGCGCAAAGAAGAAGCTGGGAGACGGCCGGAAGATCATTGCCGACAACCGCAAGGCACGCTTCAACTATTCGATCTCCGACGTCTATGAGGCGGGTGTCGAGCTCAAGGGCACCGAGGTGAAGTCGCTGCGCGTCGGGCAGGGCAGTCTCAACGAGGCCTATGCGCAAGCGACGAAGCAGGGCGAGATCATGCTCGTCAACGCCTATATCCCGGTCTATCTGCAGGCGCATCAGTTCAACCACGAGACTCGCCGCCCGCGGAAGCTCTTGCTGCATCGGCGCGAAATCGACAAGCTTTCGCAGGCCGTCCTGCGGCAGGGCATGACGCTCGTGCCGTTGAAGATGTATTTCAACGACAAGGGCCGGGTGAAGGTCGAGATCGGTCTGGCGCAGGGCAAGAAGATGGCCGACAAGCGCGAGACGGAAAAGCAGCGGAGCTGGGAGCGCGACAAGGCGCGCGTCATGCGCGAACGCGGTTAGGTCCGAAAGGAGCCCCGATGAGCGACGACGACAAGCCCGGACTGATCGGGCAGATCAAGGACAAGCTGATCCGCTCCAAGGAGCGCACCGCGGCCGAGGGGCGCCACCTCACCGGCAAGGCCGACCTTCGCCACGCGAACCGCCTGCCGCCGGGACAGCATCTCGTCGAGAAATGGCCGGTCCTCGATCTCGGCGTCCAGCCTGACATCGCGCTCGACAAGTGGCGACTCAGGATCGAGGGCGCGGTCGAGAATCCCGTCACGCTGACCTTCGATGAATTTATGGCACTTCCGCAGGTCCACGAGGTCAGCGACATCCATTGCGTGACGACCTGGAGCCGCTACGACAATAACTGGGACGGCGTCTCTTCGCGGACCATCGTCGATCTCGTGAAGCCGACGGCGGAGGCGCGTCACGTCATTTTCCACTCCTATGACGGCTATACGACCAATATCAAACTCGAGGTCTTCAACGAGCCCGACGTGCTGATCGCCCATAGCTGGGAAGGCGCACGGCTGACGCGAGAGCATGGTGGCCCGGTGCGCGCGATCGTGCCGCAATGGTATTTCTGGAAGAGCGCGAAGTGGATCCGACGGATCGAATTCAGCCCGGTCGACAAGCCCGGTTTCTGGGAAGAGCGCGGCTATCACAACGAAGCCGATCCGTGGACGGAGCAGAGGTATAGTTAGGAAAGGGGATGAGTTAGCCCCACCCCAATGTGTCATCCCGGCGAAAGCCGGGACCCATTGGTTCCCTTAGTAACATTTTTTGGCAAGCCTTCTCGATCCCGCCGCCGCGTATCCAATCAAACCGCTTGAGTCTGCATCGATCTGGATTGGGTCCCGGCTTTCGCCGGGATGACACCTTGTTTTTTGTAGGTGTGCATGGCTCTGGACGGACATCCGGACTCACTTCCCGTCCAGATACGCCCGTATATCCCCGAATACCGCATGAAACATCGGCGTCGTCAGCCGGCCGGTATTCGTGTTGTAGCGCGAGCAGTGATAGCTGTCGAAAAGCCGCAATCCGTCGCCGAGATCGTGGTTTGCCTGATGACCGAAGGGGAATTTCGAGCGCTTGGCTTCATGCGCGGTCAGCACTGCGTCATGCGCGATGCGGCCGAGGGCGAGGATGGCGGTGAGTTTCGGGAGTGCCGCGAGACGCGCCGAGAAAAATCTCAGGCAGGTCTTCGCTTCCAGCGGCGTCGGCTTGTTCTGCGGCGGCACGCAGCGCACGGCGTTGGAGATCATCGCGTCGACGAGCTTCAGTCCGTCATCCGGCCGAGCCTCATACGCCCCCTTGGCGAAGCCGAATTCGATCAGCGTCGAATAAAGCAGATCGCCGGCATAGTCGCCCGTGAAAGGGCGCCCGGTGCGGTTCGCCCCTTGGACGCCGGGGGCAAGCCCGACAATCAAGAGTCGCGCGTTCTCGGTGCCGAATGACGGCACGGGTCCGTTGAACCAATCGGGATGCGCCGCCTGATTTTCACGCCGATAGGCGACGAGACGCGGGCAGAGCGGACAGTCGCGCGGCGCTTCCGGTGTCGCGATTTCGATTTCCGACATGGGATGCGTCAGGCGCGCGCGGGCAGATCGAGATCGTCCTCGTCCTCGTCGTCGTAATAGTCGTCGTCATCCTCGGCGGGCGCGGGAGCCTGATGTCGATTGTCCTGGTTGCGGCCGACGACGCCGCGCAGGCTTTCGAGGTCGACAAACTGGTCGGCCTGACGGCGAAGCTCGTCGGCGATCATCGGCGGCGAGCTGCGGATGGTCGAGACCACGGTGACGCGCTTGCCCTTGCGCTGGATCGCATCGACGAGGCGGCGGAAATCGCCATCGCCGGAAAAAAGGATGATGTGGTCGATCTTGTCGGCGATCTCCAAGGCGTCGATGGCGAGTTCGATGTCCATGTTGCCCTTGACGCGGCGGCGGCCCGCCGCATCCGTGAATTCCTTGGCGGGCTTCGTCACGACCGAATAGCCGTTGTAGTCGAGCCAGTCGATCAGGGGGCGGAGCGGCGAATATTCCTGATCCTCGAGCAAAGCCGTGTAGTAGAAGGCGCGAAGCAGGGTACCCTTGGTGCGGAAGAGTTCGAGGAGCCGTTTGTAGTCGATGTCGAAACCGAGCCCGCGAGCGGCGGAATAAAGATTGGCGCCGTCGATGAAGAGGGCAATGCGTTCCTGCGGATAAAAATTCATATGGATTTCCTGCGAGTACTTATAACCAGCAAATGAAAATGAGGTGGGGCCTGCGGCAGTCATTGCATATGACGGCAAGCTACAGAAGCGCCGATACTTTGAAAACGACTAAAGAAGTGTATGGACGAAATGCAATGATCCTGGTTGGACTGGGTGCAAACCTAACAAGTGTTTATGGCGAACCGACAACAATATTGGAAGGCGCCCTCGCCATTATGCCCGCCTTCGGCATTTCCGTCCGGCGGCGTTCTTCCTGGTACCGCACACCGGCCATTTCGCCTTATACCCAGCCGTCCTATGTGAACGGCGTTATCGCCATCGAGGCCGTCTTGCCGCCGACAGCGCTTTTGGATGCGCTTCACCGGATCGAAGCCCTGTTCGGCAGGGTCCGGCGCGTCCGCTGGGGTGAGCGGACGCTCGACCTCGACCTGCTGGATTTCAACGACCAGGTGATCCCCGCCAAAGGCCCGCGGGGCCCGGAAGCTGGGCTGGGTGCCTTGCCGCTGGCGCTGCCTCATCCGGGGCTTGCCGAACGGGGTTTCGTCCTGGTCCCCCTTCTGGAGGTGGCTCCCGAATGGCGTCACCCGGTCAGCGGGGAGGGAGCGGCAAGGCTGCTGGCGCGGCTCCACGCCGACCGGGGCCCGGCGGCGCTGGCCGGAATTGAGCGGATTCGCCGCTGAAATGGCCTAATCCGGCCGTCTAAGAGCCTGTTTCTGCTTGCCTTCTGGTTGCCCAGACCCTACATACAGCGCACAATAGATTTCCCCCGCTATACCCGGAGTTGCGACATGGCGCGTGTGACCGTTGAAGATTGCGTCGACAAGGTGCCGAACCGGTTCGAACTGGTTCTGCTCTCCGCGCACCGTGCCCGGGCCATGTCGGCCGGCGCTGAACTGACCGTCGACCGCGACAACGACAAGAATCCCGTCGTCGCCCTGCGCGAGATCGCCGAGCGGACCGTCACCCCGGCCGATCTGCGTGAAGACCTCGTCGGCAGCATGCAGAAGCGTGTCGAGACGGACGAGCCGGAGGCCGAGAGCCTTCAGCTTCTGACCTCGGGCGAGGTTCAGGCCGCCGAGATCGATACCTTCGGCGCCGGCGCCGGCGGCGACCGCATGAGCGAGGAAGAGCTTCTGCGCGCCATTCAGAGCCAGATCGACTCGCCGCAGCAGAAATCCGCCGATGCGGACGACATGGACGGGGAAGACTGAGCTTTAGCTAACGGCGGAGAGGAGTTCCGCTCCCGAGCGTCATTCGGTTTAGAGCGCCGCCCCGCCGGAAGGTAAGGGCGGCGCTTTTGTTTGTGCGGGTGTTAACCCGGAGCTGGCAAGGTTCGAGGAATGCTGCGTCAGTACGAACTGGTCGATCGGATACTCGGCTACGATCCCAAGGCGGACGAAGCCCTGATCAACCGCGCCTATGTCTACGCCATGAAGCAACATGGCAACCAGAAGCGCGCCTCGGGCGACCCCTACTTCTCGCACCCGATCGAGGTCGCGGGCATCCTGACCGACCTCAAGCTCGACACGGCGACCATCGTCACCGCGATCCTCCACGACACGATCGAGGATACGGGCTCGACCATGGAGGAGCTGACCAAGCTCTTCGGCCCGGAGGTCGCGAACCTCGTCGATGGCGTGACCAAGCTCACACGCATCGAACTGACATCGGAACATTCCAAGCAAGCGGAGAACTTCCGCAAGTTCCTGCTCGCCATGTCGAACGACATCCGAGTGCTGCTGGTCAAGCTCGCCGACCGCCTGCACAACATGCGGACGCTGCAATACATACCCTCGCCGGAAAAACGTCAGCGCATCGCGCAGGAGACGATGGATATCTATGCGCCGCTTGCCGGCCGCATGGGCATTCAAGAAATTCGCGAAGAGCTCGAAGATCTCGCCTTCAAGGAACTGAACCCGGAAGCGCGCGAGACGCTGCTGAAGCGTCTCAACGAATTCAGCGCCGCGAGCGGCGACATCGTCCAGCGCATCGCCGACGAGTTGCAGGCGAAGCTGCAGGCGGGAGGCCTCGCCTGCGAAGTGGACGGCCGGCAGAAGCGGCCTTATTCCGTCTGGCGCAAGATGGAGCGCCGCGCCATTTCGCTCGAACAGCTTTCGGACATTTTCGGCTTCCGCGTCATCGTCGACGATGTCGCCGATTGCTATCGCGCGCTCGGCGTTCTGCATACCAACTGGCCGATGGTGCCGGGCCGCTTCAAGGATTACATCTCGACGCCGAAGAACAACGGCTATCGCTCGATCCACACCACGATGATCGGGCCGGAGCAGAAGCGCGTCGAAATCCAAGTACGCACGCACAAGATGCACGAGGTCGCCGAACTCGGTATCGCGGCGCATTGGCTCTACAAGGAAGGCGCGGGCGGCGCCGAGAAATCGTCCGAATTCGCGAGCACCTTCCGCTGGCTGCGGCAGTTGATCGAAATGCTCGAACATGGCGGCACGCCCGAGGAATTCCTGGAGCACACCAAGCTCCAGATGTTTTCCGATCAGGTCTTCTGCTTCACGCCCAAGGGCCTCCTCATCACGCTGCCGCGCGGCGCGACGCCCATCGACTTCGCCTATGCCGTGCACACCGATGTCGGCGACAGTTGCGTCGGTTGCAAGATCAACGGGCGCCACATGCCGCTGCGCACGGTGCTGCAGAACGGCGACGAGGTGGAGATCATCCGCTCCCAGGCGCAGCGCCCGTCGCCCGCCTGGGAAGCCTTCGTCGCGACTGGCAAGGCGCGCTCCGCCATCCGCCGGTCGATCCGCCAGGCAAAGCTCGCCGAATTCGGTCGCCTCGGCCGGCAGATCTTGAAGAGCGCTTTCGACGCGGCCGGCAAGGATATGACCGACGTGATCCTGCAACGCGCCATCGGCGCCCTGCATCAGGACGACGTGGACGATCTTCTGGCGTCGGTCGGCGCGGGCGAACTGACCGGCCAGCAGGTGCTGGAAGCGGTCTACCCCGAACTGCCCGCCAAGAAGAGCCGGCGGAAGCCCGTCAAGGCGGCGAACGGCGCGGGAGACCAGCGCGCGGTCGTCCGGCTTTCGGGGCGCGGGCACGGTCTCGCCATCAGCATGGCACCCGACAGTTTTCCGCTGCCGGGCGAGCGCATTGTCGGCATCGTCACGCCGGGCAAGGGCATCACCATCTATCCGATCGACGCGCCGGCGCTGGAAGAGTTCGACGGTGAATTGTCGCGCTGGCTCGACGTGACCTGGGACGTCGATCCCGAGCACCCGCAGATGTTCCCGGCGCGTCTCAGCATCACCGCCCGCAACGAGGTCGGTGCGCTTGGCCATATCACGTCGCTGATCGCCGATTACGGCAGCAACATCACCAATCTCTCGATGACGCAGCGCGACCCCGACTTCTACGACATGCAGGTCGATCTGGAGGTCCGGGACTTCAAGCATCTGACACGTGTGATGTCGGCGCTCAACGGCTTGTCGGTGGTCAGCAAGGTCACAAGGCCGCGCCGTTGAGGCGGGCCGTCACTTAACTTTTCCGGGTCATCGCGGCCAAAATCTGCTATCCCGATGCACCAAACTCAGGGGGCACCATGAAAGAAGCTAAGGTTCTGAAGGAATTCGAGAAATCGGGCGCTCTCCTGAGGGGCCACTTCATTCTTTCCTCGGGCCTTCATAGCCCGCTCTTTCTGCAGAAGGCGCTCGTCTTCATGAATCCGAAGCGGACGTCGAAGCTCTGCAAGGCGCTCGCGGCGAAGGTCCGCGAAGAGATCGACAAGCCGATCGACGCGATCGTTTCGCCGGCCGTCGGCGGGATCATTCCCGGTTACGAAACGGCGCGGCATCTCGGCGTGCCCGCCATGTATGTCGAACGCGAGAATGGCGAGTTCGCCGTCCGCCGCGGTTTCGAACTCAAGAAGGGCATGAACGTTCTGATGGTCGAGGACATCGTGACGACCGGTCTGTCGTCGCGCGAATGCATCGCCGCGATCAGAAAGACAGGTGCGCGCGTCGTCGCGGCGGCTTGCCTGATCGACCGTTCCGGCGGCAAGGCCAAGGTCGGCGTCAAGCTGGTCTCGCTCGCGCAGATCGACGTCCCTGCTTATCCGGCGGACAAGCTGCCGCCCGAGCTTGCCAAGCTTCCCGCGACGAAGCCGGGCAGCAGGGGCCTGAAGTAAGGAATGATCCGTGTTCCGGCGTAGGGTCGAACTACATCCCCTGCAAAAGCTGCGGGAGGCGCTCTGGCCCCGCATCGGTTGGAAGCGGGCGACGCAATATGTCTGGCGGCGCGTCTGGAGGCTGTCCGGCACCCCCCATACGATCGCAGTTGGCGTGGCAGCGGGGGCTTTCATTTCCTTCACGCCCTTTCTCGGCTTCCATATCGTGTTCGCAATCGTGATCGCCTGGGTCCTGAGGGGCAATCTTCTGGCGGCGGCCTTCGGGACGCTAGTCGGCAACCCGCTGAGCTACCCGCCGATCTGGTTTGCAACCTATGATCTCGGTTCCCGTCTGCTCGGCATGTCGGGCCGGCATCATGTGAACCTTTCCGAGGTCCTCATGAGCCACAAGGCCTTCGACATGGTCTTGCCAGTGCTGGTGCCAATGGCGCTCGGATCGATCCCGCTCGGCCTGGCTGCCGCGCTTGTGACATATTTCATCGTCAAGACGGGCGTCGCGGCCTACCAGCTTCGGCGGCGGGAGCAACTGGAAGCACGCATCCTTGCCCGGCAGGCCGAACTGGATGCGGGGATCGACGACGATGAGCAGGAATAAGGGCCTGCGGGAGACCGAAGCATGAGCGGACAGAAGGCGACGAAGCTGCGCCTCGGCGTCAACATCGATCACGTCGCGACCATTCGCAATGCGCGCGGCGGCGATCATCCCGATCCCGTGCGTGCCGCCCATGCCGCCGCTGCCGCCGGCGCGGACGGGATCACCGCGCATCTGCGCGAGGACAGGCGCCACATCCGCGACGAGGACATCGACAAGCTGATGAATGAGATCGGGCTGCCGCTTAATCTCGAAATGGCGGCGACGGCGGAGATGCTCGAGATCGCGCTGCGCCACAAGCCACATGCCTGCTGCATCGTGCCGGAGCGGCGCGAAGAGGTGACGACTGAGGGCGGACTCGACGCCGCCGGCCAGCATAATCATCTGGCGCCTTATGTCGCGAAGCTCCGCGACGCGGGCATTCGCGTTTCGCTGTTCATCAATTCCGACATGCGCCAGCTCGAAGCCGCGCATTCGCTCGGTGCGCCGGTCGTCGAACTGCATACCGGCGCCTATTGCGACGCGGTCGACGCGGCACGAAGGGACGAGGAATTGGCCCGGCTGACGAATGCCGCCCGCGAGGGCGCCGAACAGGGCCTCGAAATCCATGCCGGCCACGGTCTGACCTTCGACAATGTGTCGCCGATCGCGGCGCTGCCGCAGGTGGCTGAACTCAATATCGGGCATTTCCTGATCGGCGAAGCGATCTTCGGCGGGCTCGACTCGACGATCAAGCGGATGCGGGCGCTGATGGACAAGGCGCGCGCCGAGGCGTCCGGAAAGAGGATCGCATGATCATCGGCATCGGCAACGACATGATCGACATCCGCCGGGTCGAAAAGACGCTGGAGCGTTTCGGCAAGCGGTTCACGGAGCGCGTCTTCACCGATATAGAACGTGAAAAATCGGACAGGCGGCGCAACAGGGCCGCTTCCTATGCCAAGCGCTTCGCCGCCAAGGAAGCTTGCGCCAAGGCGCTCGGAACGGGTCTCAACCGGGGCGTGTTCTGGAAGGACATGGGCGTGGTCAACCTACGCGGCGGCCAACCGACCATGATGCTGACCGGCGGCGCCCGCGAGCGGCTGAAGGTCATCACCCCGCCGGGCATGGAGGCCGTGGTCCATATAACCATTACCGACGACCACCCGATGGCCCAGGCCTTCGTCATAATTTCGGCCATACCGGCAGGCACGGTGCCTGCGGGTCAGGGCGGGTAGACGGTTGGCCGCCGGAAGGTGTGTGCTATGGTCCGCCTGTCCGAAAGGGCGAAGCGTGGCCGGATGGGCCGAGGAGCTGGATGAATGTCGATGATTGACAATATGAAGAAGGCCGGGACCGGCGCATTCGCCGAAAACGTGCGCACGATCGGTTACGCGCTTCTTATTGCGTTGCTCATACGCGCATTTCTCTTTCAGCCTTTCAATATTCCCTCCAGCTCGATGATGCCGACGCTGCTGATCGGCGATTATCTTTTCGTCGCCAAGTACAGCTACGGCTATTCCAAGCACTCGCTGCCGTTCAGTCCGCCGCTTTTCGATGGCCGCATCTTCGGAAGGCAGCCGACGCGCGGCGACGTCGTCGTCTTCAAGAAGCCGACGGACAACCGCACGGATTTCATCAAGCGGCTGATCGGCTTGCCGGGCGACACGATCCAGATGAAGCACGGCGTCCTCTATCTGAATGACAAACCGGTTCCGCGCGTCCGGGTCGAGGATTTCGTGGTGCGCGACGATTACGGCGTGCGTCGCGTCCCGCAATATCGCGAAACGCTGCCGAACGGCGTGTCCTACACGACGCTCGATCTCTATGAGAACGGCGAGTTCGACAATACCGGCGTCTACGTCGTGCCGCCGGATCACTATTTCATGATGGGCGACAACCGCGACAATTCCTCCGACAGCCGCGTACCGAGCGTGGTCGGTTATGTGCCGTTCGAAAATCTCGTCGGCAAGGCCGAGATCATCTTCTTCTCGACCGACAGTAGCGCCCATTTCTGGGAATTCTGGCGCTGGCCCTCGGCGACGCGGGTGGGACGTATTTTCATGTGGGTCGATTGAGCAAGGATCGCCGCCATCGCCGGGTGCTGGAAGCGCGCCTCGGCCACAGCTTTTCCGATCAGACGCTACTCGATCTTGCGCTGTGTCACCCGAGTGCGCTCACCGGCGAAAAGCCTGCTTCGTCCAGCAATCAGAGGCTCGAATTCCTCGGCGACCGCGTACTCGGCCTGGCCATCGCCGAATGGCTGATGCGCGAATTTCCAGCGGCGGAAGAGGGCGAACTGGCGGTTCGCTACAATGCCCTCGTCCGCAAGGAAGCTTGCGCTGAAATCGCCGAACGGATCGGCCTCGGGCAGCATCTTCTGCTCGGTCCGGGCGAGGAAAGGGCGGGCGGCCGCGAAAAGGCCGCGATTCTCGCCGATGCCTGCGAGGCGGTTATCGCGGCGCTTTATCTCGATGGCGGCTTGCCGGCGGCGACGGGTTTCATAACCGCTGAATGGAAGCACCTCATGACGGCGCCGGCGCGGTTGCGCGGCGACCCGAAGACGGCGCTACAGGAATGGACGCAAGGCCATGGACGCGGTGTCCCGGTCTATAAAGAAATCGGCCGCTCCGGCCCGGATCATGCACCCGTTTTCGAGGTGCGGATCGAGGTCAAGGGATTGCCGGAGGAAACAGGCATGGGAAGCTCGAAGAGGCAGGCCGAACAGGCGGCAGCGCGAGCGATCCTGATGCGGCAAAAAGTCTGGACGGAAAATGAGTGAGCCCGAAAATATCGACGTCGCCGACCGGCAGACAAAGTGCGGCTTCGTCGCGATCATCGGCGCGCCGAATGCCGGCAAGTCGACGCTGTTGAACGCGCTGGTCGGCTCCAAGGTGACGATCGTCACCCATAAGGTGCAGACGACGCGCGCGCGTATTCGCGGCATCGCGATGGAAGGCGATACGCAGATCGTCTTCGTCGACACGCCCGGCATCTTCAAGCCGAAGCGTCGTCTCGACCGCGCCATGGTCAATGCCGCCTGGGGCGGCGCGGGCGACGCCGACGTCGTGATCCTTCTCGTCGACACCGAGCGCGAGCGTGCCGAGGACCTGCAGCGCGTCCTCGAAGGTCTGCGCGAGCAGGGCCGCAAGGCCGTGCTGGTGCTCAACAAGGCCGATGTGATGACGAGCGAGAAGGGGCGCGAGAAGCTGCTGAAACTCGCCGCAGAGTTGAACGAGACGGGGCTCTTCATCAAGACCTTCATGATCTCGGCGCTGAGCGGCGACGGCGTGGCCGACCTCAAGACCTATATTGCGAGCCTGATGCCGAAAGGCGCGTGGCATTATCCGGAAGACCAGGCCGCCGACGTCCCCCTGCGGTCGCTCGCCGCAGAGGTGACGCGCGAAAAGCTCTATCTCAGGCTTCACGACGAGCTTCCTTACGAGCTGACCGTCGAGACAGAAAGCTGGGAACAGAAGAAGGATGGCTCCATCCGTATCCAGCAGGTCATCTTCGTTCAGCGCGACAGCCAGAAGAAGATCGTCCTCGGCGCCGGCGGGCAGACCATCAAGACCGTCGGCCAGCTCGCCCGCAAGGATCTCGAGGACATGCTCGAGGCGAAGGTGCACCTCTTCCTCTTTGTGAAGGTGCGCGAGAACTGGGGCGACGACCGCGAGCGCTACCGCGAGATGGGTCTCGACTTCCCGAAAGACTGAATGCGGCGCCGAAGTCGAATCGTGCAAGCATCCGTCTGCGCGATATAATCCGCCGATGTTCGGATATCGCTTTAACTCGGTGAGCGGCCATGGAATGGCGTGACGAGGGGATCGTGCTGTCGACCCGCGCCTATGGCGAGTCGGGCGCGATCGTCGTACTCTTCACGCGCGAGCATGGCCGCCATCTCGGCCTCGTGCGCGGCGGCGCGGGGCGGCGGCACAAGGGCATGCTCCAACCGGGCAACGGCCTCGCCGCGCATTGGCGCGCCCGCCTTTCAGAACATCTTGGCACCTATACGGCGGAGATGCTGAAGCCGCGCGCCGGCTCGCTGATGGAAGATGCCTTTTCGTTGCTCGGCCTCAGCGCCGCCTGCGCCATCGCGGAGATCATCCCCGAACGCGAAGCCCACCCGGCGCTTTACGAAGGCTTCGAGCTGCTGCTCGATACGATGGAAGACCCGGACATCTGGCCCGCCATTTTCGTCCGCTGGGAGCTGGGGCTGCTCCAGGAACTCGGCTTCGGTCTCGATCTCGCGCAATGCGCCGCGACCGGCAGCCGCGACGATCTCGCCTATGTTTCGCCCCGGAGCGGCGGCGCGGTGTGCCGGGAGGCGGGCTGGCCCTACCGCGAGAGGCTCTTCCGCCTACCGGATTTTCTGCGCGGTTCGCAAGCTGGCGCGGCCACGCCCGAAGACGTCTTCGAAGGCTTTCGCATCACCGGCCATTTTCTGGAGCGCCATCTCTATGCGCCCAACGACAGGCATCTGCCCGACGCCCGCATTCGTCTCGTCGATCGGTTCAATCGTCGTCTCGGCGTCCGGACAGGCTGATGTCCGGCGCTTGCTGCACCTGCTCCGTGGAGGGTAGGTTGCGGATCGGTTCTTTATCCTCGAATCAAATGCCATTTCGCTCATGACCAAGCTCGCCCCCCCGCCCGAAGGCCCCGAATTCGAGATCAAGCTGCGTGAGGCGCTGGAGGAGCGCTATCTCGCCTATGCGCTCTCGACGATCATGCATCGTGCCCTGCCGGACGTGCGCGACGGGTTGAAGCCGGTCCACCGCCGTGTGCTCTTCGCTATGCGCCAGCTGAAGCTTGAGCCCGGTTCCGGCTTCAAGAAGTCGGCGCGCATCGTCGGCGACGTCATCGGCAAATATCACCCGCACGGCGACCAGTCGGTTTATGATGCGTTGGTGCGTCTCGCGCAGGATTTCTCCGTGCGCTATCCGCTGGTCGACGGACAGGGCAATTTCGGCAATGTCGACGGCGATAACGCCGCCGCGATGCGATACACCGAAACGCGCATGACCGAAGTCGCGGCGCTGCTGCTCGATGGCATCGACGACGAAACGGTCGATTTCCGTGAGACATACGACGGCAGCGAGAAAGAGCCGATCGTCCTTCCCGGCGCCTTTCCGAACCTGCTCGCCAACGGCGCCGCCGGCATTGCGGTTGGCATGGCGACGTCCATCCCGCCGCACAACGCCGCCGAACTCTGCGACGCGGCTCTCTATCTCATCAAGCATCCGAATGCCCGCACCGAAAAGCTTGTGGAATTCGTGCCGGGCCCCGATTTCCCGACGGGCGGCATCATCGTCGAAAGCCGTGCCTCGATCGCCGAGGCCTACGCGACGGGCCGTGGCGGCTTTCGCCTGCGCGCCCGCTGGCAGATCGAGGAACTGCCGCGGGGCATGTGGCAGATCGTCGTCACCGAAATTCCCTATCAGGTGCAGAAGTCGAAGCTGATCGAAAAGATCGCCGAACTCCTGATGGCGAAGAAGCTGCCCTTGCTCGACGATATTCGCGACGAGTCGGCCGAGGAAATTCGCGTCGTGCTGGTTCCGAAGAGCAAGACGGTCGAAGCCGACCATCTGATGGAATCGCTTTTCCGCGCCACCGAACTCGAGACGCGCTTCCCGCTCAACATGAATGTGCTCTCGGCGGGGCAAGTGCCGGGCGTGATGAGCCTGCGCGACGCGTTGAAAGCATGGCTCGATCACCGCAAGGTCGTGCTGATCCGGCGTACCAGCTATCGCCTCGAGAAGATCGCGCGGCGCCTCGAGGTGCTCGAAGGCTATCTCGTCGCCTATCTCAATCTCGACGAGGTGATCCGTATCATCCGCGAGGAAGACGAGCCGAAGGTCGAGTTGATGAAGACCTTCAAGCTCACCGACAATCAGGCGGAAGCGATCCTCAACATGCGCCTGCGCTCCCTGCGCAAGCTCGAGGAAATGGAAATCCGCGGCGAGCACAAGGAACTTTCCTCGGAACAGAAGGCGCTGAAGGCGCTGCTGAAATCCGAGGATGCGCAGTGGGCGAAAGTCGGTGAGGAAATCAAGGAAGTCAGGACCACGTTCGGTCCGAAGACCGAACTCGGCCGCCGTCGCTCGATCTTCTCCGAAGCACCGATCGTCGAATATGTGCCGCCGGAATCGATAATCGAGCGCGAACCGATCACCGTCGTCTGCTCCGCCAAGGGCTGGATCCGCTCGATGAAGGGACATATCGGCCCGGAGACGGAGATCAAATACAAGGAAGGCGACAGCGAGCGTTTCATTCTTCACGCCGAGACGACGGACAAGCTGATCCTGTTCGCCACCGACGGTCGCTTCTTCACGCTGGCGGCGGACAAGCTGCCCGGCGGGCGCGGACATGGCGAACCGCTTCGCCTCCTCATCGACATGGAGGAGGGGCGCGAGATCGTGCAGCTCTTCGTGCATCGGCCTGGCCGCAAGCTTCTCGTTGCCTCACATGAAGGCAACGGCTTCGTCGTGCCGGAAGATGAGGTTGTCGCCATGCGCCGGGCCGGCAAGCAGGTACTGAATGTTTCCGGCGCCGACGAGGCGGTCGCCTGCGCGGTCGTGCAGGGCGATCATGTCGCGGTGATCGGCGAGAACCGCAAGCTGCTGATTTTCCCGCTCACCGAAGTCAACGAGATGACACGCGGCAAAGGTGTGCGTCTTCAGAAATACAAGGACGGCGGCCTCGGCGACGTGAAGTGTTTCAAATTGAAGGACGGTCTAACCGTTTATGACCGTTCGAATCGCGCCAGGCTTTTCTCCGATCTGAAGGAATGGATCGGACAGAGAGCTCAAGCAGGGCGATTGCCGCCCAAGGGATATCCATCAGGCGACAAATTCGCCGGTGCCTTCGGAGCGCCATAATCCTGCGGCCTTGAGGCAACACCCCAGTGTCATAATGGCGTTGTGTGTGAGCGGCGCTGAGAGAAGCCGTTGCGCGAAGGTTGCTCGCCTTCGGACATTGTGATGTTTTTTGCGCCAGCGGGACAGGGGCACTGTTGCGAAGGTGCAAAAATGAAGAAGTTGCTTTTGATTTCCGCCGCTCTGGCCCTGACTGCATTTGCGTCGCCCTCGATGGCCGCAAACGGCGACGGTTCGGACGACGGTCCCAATGCCACTTACAACTGGGGCGGCTTTTACGCCGGCGTCAACGGCGGCTATGGCTGGGGCGATCAGCGTTTCGACACCGGCGTCGTTAGCGGTTCCCACGATGCCAACGGTTGGTCGGCTGGCGGCACCCTTGGTTTCAACATCGATTCCGGCGACTGGATTTTCGGTGTCGAGGGCGACTATGCCTGGACCGACTTCCGCGGTTCGACCGGTTGCGCTGTCGCGACCAACTGCAGCAGCAAGATGGATCAGCTCGGCACCTTCCGCGTCCGTGTCGGCTACGACGTTGCGTCGTTGCTTGGCACCAATCCGCTTCTCGTATACGCAACGGGCGGCCTCGCGGTGGGACAGGCCGAGTTCAAGGTTTCCGGCGCAGGCGGTGAAGCGTCGGATTCGAAGTCGGCCGTCGGCGGCGTTTACGGCGCCGGCCTCGAATATTCGCTCGGCAACAATATGTCGGTGAAGGCCGAATATCTGCGCGTCGACATTGGCGACGATACCTATGACGTCGGCGGAACCGCCGTACGCGGCGACATCCGCCCGATCGACTACGCCCGCGCCGGCATCAACTTCAAGTTCTGAAGCGCGCGCCCATCGACCGAAACAGCCCGGCTGTGAAGCCGGGCTGTTTTGTTTATCTCAGCGAATGCTGATTTCCTGATTTGTCTCGTGACCCCAATAACGGACGAAGAGGCGATATTCGCCGGGTCTCACGCGCTTGGGGTCGAGCTCGATCGGAAAGGTTTCCGTCATGGCGTGCCGTCCTTCTAGCCAGGTCGAAACCGTCACCTGCGCACAGACCTTGTCCTCGGTTTGCGATTGCACGAATTCCTTGTTTGCATCCGTGAGGAACCAGCGGAAAACATCGCAGCGCGTCCCCGCCGTCAGCGATATGCCCTTGTCCTCGTTATTCTCGAGGCGGACGGCCAGATCGACCTTGATGGGTTTACCGGGGACGGCGGCCTCGACCTGCGACGTCGTCAGCGTGAGCGTGACAGGCTCATCGGGCTTAACATTGCCGGTGTAGACGAAATAGACGATCACGCCGACCGCCGCCAGCACCGCGAAGGACATGTTCGTCATGCGCCGTCCGAGATCGGAAGGCTGTGTGGGCGTGGTCATCGTTTCTCCAGAGGTTCGGTGTTTCCGGCACTCAGACCGGGACGCGCTCCCAGCCGTCCATCCCCAGCGCTTCCAGCGGACGGAAGCGCATCTTGTAAGCCATCTTGCGGCAGTCGGCGACCCAGTAGCCGAGATAGACGTAAGGCAGGCCCCTGAGCTTCGCGCGGCGGATATGGTCGAGCACCATATAGGTGCCGAGGCTGCGCTCGTCCTCGTCGGTGTCGAAGAAACTGTAGACCATGGAGAGGCCGTCCTCGAGCGTGTCGGTCAGCGCAGCCGCGATCAGGGGCGCGGTCCCGTCGCTCGCTCCGGCCTGTCGATATTCCATCACCGAAGTCATCACGGTGGTGTCTTCGATCATGGTGACGTAGTCGAGCGCGGTCATGTCGGCCATGCCGCCTTCGGCGTGCCGGGCATCGAGATAAGAGCGCAGCAGCGAGAATTGCGCCTGTGTGGCGCGAGCCGGCATTTCCACGCCGGTGAGGTCGGCGTTGCGCGCGAGCACGCGGCGCAGGTTCCGGTTCGGTTCGAAGTCGTCGACCAGGATACGCACCGATACGCAGGCGGAGCACCCGTCGCAGGCGGGCCGATACGCAATGTTCTGGCTGCGCCGGAAGCCGGACTGGGTCAGCACATTGTTCAGGGAAACCGCATTGTCGCCGAGAAGATGCGTAAAGACCTTCTTCTCGTAGCGCCCGGGCAGATAGGGGCAGGGTTGCGGCGTCGTGATGTAGAACTGCGGAAAACGATTACCGAAATGCTCTGTCACGTCTTTCGTCCCGAAGGAGCTTTGATGCTGCACCATGATGCCGACGGTTTGCGTCGTCGGCTCACAGGATAGAGCGGAAGCCCCTCGAAGACGAGCCCGTAAAACGGCTCAGATGGCACCCCGGCGGACGACGACCGTGCCGCAAAGGAAATCATGCAAGCCGCGGCGGCGCTCATTGAAGAAGGGAACGATCAGAACGATGGCCCAGCTCACGCCGACGGTGATGTAGAACAGGATCGTCTGGATCGCCGCCTGGATATAGCCCGGTCGGCGGCCGTCCCACGTCCTGAGTTCGATGCCCTGCCAGCGCATGCCCGGCGTCGCCGAATGCGGACCCCCCAGGCTGAGCGTGAAATAGGCAAGGGTGATGAGCGGGCTGAGGGCCGCACCGGGCCAGAGAAGGCCGAAGGTCAGGACGCCCAGAATGCCGAAGATGATGGCCGCGGCGAGGAATATCACCATCAGCACCGCGAGATCCGCAATATAGGCGAGGGCGCGTGCCGTAATGACCCCGTCGAAGGCGCTCTTGGGCCAGCCATGGCTACTGATATCGATCGAGGACGTGCTCACCAGCCCGTTGTCGTCGCTCATCTCCCGGCGTGCTCCCTAACCCCTGTTCCCAGCCTCCATTGAGGCCCCCAAGACATAGGTAAGCGGAGCCGTTGCCGCAAGGCCGGGATCAGGGGCGGAAACCGCCCGGCGGCACGGCAGGCATCTCGCGTAGGAGCACGATCGACAGGCGACGGTTGGCTGCCATGCGGGGATCTTCAGGAAAAAGCGGTTCCGAGTCGGCCTTGCCGACGACCTGATAGATGCGGTCGTTCGGCAGGCCCTGCGCCTCGACGATGCGGCGCGCGGCGTTCGCACGGTCCGACGTCAGCTCCCAGTTGCTGTAGCCGGGTGTGCCTGTATAGGGCACGGAGTCCGTGTGGCCTGAAATGCTGACCCGGTTCGGCAGCTTGAGCAGGATTTTTCCGACGGCCTGAATGAGGTGGCGGGTGCGCTCGTAGGGCTCGGCGAGGCCAGACGGAAACATCGAGCGACCGTCCTGATCGACGATCTGGATGCGCAGACCTTCCGGGGTTTCGTCGATGATGACGTTCTTCGAGAGCTCGGCGAGTTCGGGATTGTCCTTCATCGCCTGACGCAAGCTCTCCGCGGCGCTGCTGAAGTTCTGTTCGTCGCGCGACATCGCTTCGGCGGATGCAGCTTGCGAGGTCGACGCCTGGAGCGAGGACTGCGCTGCGTTGGTGGAATCCTTCGAGCCGTTGGATGCGCTGGCGGTTCGCTGATCGTTGGTTTCGGGGCTTTTGGGCGCGGCCGGCGTTGAGATCGTCATGACCACGCGCGGCGCGGAACCCGGCATGCGCGAGCCCTCCGTCTCGAAAGCGGTGCCGCCGAGAATGCCGCCCGCTCCGCTGGTCGAGCGGCTGACGCTGGCCGGCGCGAAATAATCGGCCAGACCCTGCTTCTGCTCCGGCGTCGTCATGCTGATGAGCCACATCAGCAGGAAAAACGCCATCATCGCGGTCACGAAATCCGCATATGCGATTTTCCACGCACCGCCGTGATGGGCATGGGCGGTCTTCTTGATCTTCTTGAGAATAATCGTCTGTTCGTTGGATCCGGCCATCCTGGCCTCCCCGTTACGCGCTTCGCGCCTAGCTCGTCGCGGGTTGCAGATTGGTCGTCGATTGTTCGACTTCCAGGAATGTCGGGCGCACGTCCGACATCAGAGCCTTGCGCGCGAACTCGATCGAAACGGCCGGCGCGTATCCGGCCATATGTGCAAGGAGACCGGCCTTCATCGACAGATAATATTTCGACTCGGCTTCGTAGATGTTGCGCAGCGACTGCGCCATCGGGCCGAAGAAACCATAGGCGCAGAGAACGCCGAGGAACGTGCCGACAAGCGCGCCGCCGATCAGGTGGCCGAGAACTTCCGGCGGCTCGGTGATCGAGCCCATGGTGTGAATGACCCCGAGCACGGCGGCGACGATGCCGAGGGCCGGCGTGCCGTCGGCGAGGGCCTGCAGCGAGGCCACAACGCGCTCGCGTTCCTGATGATGGGTTTCGAGCTCCTCGTCCATCAGCGCTTCCATTTCATGCGCATTCTCCGTGCCCAGCGTAATCATGCGCAGGTAGTCGCACATGAACTCGACGGCATGATGGTCGGCGGCGAAACGGGGGAACTGCGCGAAGATCGAAGAATCGGAAGGGTTTTCGACATGCGCTTCGAGGGCGAGGTTGCCCTTGCTTTTGGCGAGCTTGAAGAGAGTGAACTGCAGGCCGAGAAGATCGAGATAGGCCGTCTTGTCGTAGCGCGGTCCCTTGAAGAGCGAGCCGAATGTGCCGCCCATGGCTTTCAGAACCGCCGGTGGATTGCCGATGATGAAGGCGCCGAAGGCCGCGCCGAGAATGATGAGAAGCTCGAAGGGCTGGAATAGAACAGCCATGTGGCCGCCATTGGCGAGATAGCCGCCAAAGACGCTGCCCAGAACAACAAGTATGCCGACGAGGAGCTTCATCGCGCCCGAAACTTTCTCTCAGAGAACCCCACGAGGTGCGGGACGATACTCGCCCGACCGATGGCGCATTCTGACCGCCGGCGATTAACAGCCCGTTTAACCAAAACGTTTTGCAGAAAAACGCGCGGGTTTGCGCGGGCTCTGGGTTGCGCCGCCGGGTTTACTGAGATTTAACGGCTGGACCCGATCGCGTGGGCTGGTGCGCCGTCGGGCCGTTCCGTGAGCCGCGCCAGTGGAGCAGAATGCCTAAAAATGACGCATGACACCCGCAAGTTCCGCAATGCGCTCGGCTGCTTTACCACCGGCGTCGCTGTCATCACCGCCCAGGCGGAAGGGCGCTCCCCCCTCGGCATCACAGTCAACTCCTTCGCCTCCGTGTCGCTCGATCCACCCCTCGTCCTCTGGAGCCTCGACAAGAAGTCGGACACGCTGTCGACCTTCCAGTCCGTGACCGGCTTCACGGTGAATGTCCTTCGGGAGGATCACCGCGACATCTCCTCTCGTCTGGCGAAACAGGGCGATCACACGCTCGACGGACTCGCGTTGCGCACGGGAACGTTCAACGGCTGTCCGGCCCTGGAAGAGGCGCTCGCGCATTTCGAATGCAGCGTCGAGGCGCGGCACGAGGCCGGCGATCACATCATCATGATCGGGCGCGTCCTTCATTTCGAATATTCCGAGGATGGCCGACCGCTGCTTTATCACCGCGGCGGCTATCAGGGCCTTGCCGAAGGCACGCCCTGAGAGTCGGGTTCTGTCATCCGATCCTTGCCATCGAGAGCGATCAGGTTGCTGCGCATAAGTGCGATGCAGTCGAGCATCGTCATGTAATCGGTCTTGCCGATGCCCTTGATGGCGTCGTTGTGGATATCGGCGTAATGGGCGAGGCCAAGATGCTTGTGCGCATGCAGCAGCGGAGTCAGGAAGATACATTTCGCGCGCCGGTCTGTCGGGTGAGAGCGACGCTCGACGAGTCCGATGGCCTCCAGCTCGTTCAGATAGATGCCGATCGAGACCTTGTGGATGTTGAGTTCGTTCGCAAGATCCGTCTGCGTCTGGCCGTCACGCTGCAATAACGATGTGATGATCCGCGTCTGGCTTCGGCTGAGGCCGCTGCGCCGGTCGTAGATCTTGGCAAGCAACGTGCCGACTTCGGAAATGAGATTGAGGAAATACTGGGGGGAGAGCCGGTTCTCTGGCGAGTCTTCCGGCGGCAGCGCGGCGGGAATGCTTCGGGCATCCTTCTTTTGTCTTGCCATGATCGCTTCCCTCCCCGAAAGCGGCATCCGCCCTAAAGGGCATGTGTGGGACTGTACTGCGTATTAAATCGACAGCGGCAGCAATACGTGGCTTGACGCCTCCCGTCCCTGATGGTTTCGTAATATCAATTTACTAAAAGAGACGCCTTGGCGATAGGGAAACGTCAAAGAGCGGAAACGAGGCCCCGGGGAGGAGCCGCCGGAATCACGGGTCACCCTTGCGGGTGTCCTCTGGCACAGCCCCTTGTCCCGGTTGTTTGGGAGGTCGTGCAGTCCAGCACGCGGGGAAACGTATGGTTGCTGTCGATTCCGGGATGATGGCTTTCTCGACCAACGGGTGGGCGTCCGCCCAGCAGCGTCGGCCGCGCTACTGGGGGCTGTTGCTGGCGGCCCTGGTGCACATTCCCCTTTATTTCATCGTCACTTCCGAAAGCAGCCTCATTCCGCAGGCGCCCAATCTTGTCGACATCACCATTTTCCCGACGCCCAAGCCCAAGGTGATACCGCCCCAGCCGAGGCCGGAGCCGAAGCTCGAGCCCAATCCGGAAATCCGGCTTCAGCGCCCGCAAGTCCGGATCAAGGAAGAAGTGAAGCCCGCCGAAAAACCGGCGCCGCTGGGGCATGGCATCACGCCGGTTCCTCCCGCCGCCGAGGTCTATGATCCGATACCGGCCAAGAAGGGCGTGCGGCTCGACGGCAACGGCATCCGCTCGCGCATGGGCGGTCGACAGTTTCACCTCGAAATAGGCCGGCTCGATCAGCAGGGCAGCAACCGCCTCATCAATACGGTGATCGAACTGCACGCGGACGGCACGACATCCGTGAAACTCACCCATTATTTCTACCAGACCTATCACAGCGACTACTCCTCGACCCGCAGCGAAAGCGGCACGGGACGCTGGTGGATCGACGGCGATCGATGGTGTCACCAATCGGACATCATCAATTACGGCACGAAGGACTGCTACGACATCACCGTCGACGGTCCCGTCGTCCGTCTCTACTACGCCGAGTGCAATGGGGAATCCTCAACCCTCTGCAAGACGGGCCGCATCGCCGCCGAAGGCGAAGTAAAGTAGCCATACAAATCCGTAAACTGATTGAATTTGCGGTATCCGCCGAAACTTGAACTTTGATGCCTGCCTGCTACAAGCTTCCTTAGGGGGCGGTGGCTGGCGAAAGGCGAAGAGAATGGCGGAAAAAGTGGCGTTTATCGGGCTTGGTGTCATGGGCTATCCGATGGCCGGACACCTCGCGAAGGCGGGCTACGAGGTTGCCGTCTACAACCGGACCGCCGCCAGATCCGCAAAATGGGCGGCCGAGCATGGCGGACGCGCTGCCCCGACCCCGACGGAGGCGGCGAAGGGCGCGCACATTGTCTTTGCTTGTGTCGGCAACGACGACGATGTGCGCGAAATCGCCATTGGCGGCGCGGGCGCCTTCCACGGCATGGAGCGAGGCGCCGTCTTTGTCGACCACACCACCGCCTCGGCCTCTCTGGCTCGCGAACTCGACGCCGCGACGCGCGAGCGCGGCCTCGGCTTCGTCGATGCCCCGGTTTCCGGCGGACAGGCCGGCGCCGAGAAGGGCGTCCTCACCGTCATGGCGGGCGGAGAGCCGTCCGCTTATGCCGTGGCCGAGCCGGTGATCTCCGCTTACGCGCGCGCCGTCCGGCTGATGGGACCTGCGGGCGCGGGCCAACTCACCAAGATGGTCAACCAGATTTGCATCGCGGGGCTCGTCGAGGCGCTGTCGGAGGGCATTCACTTCGCGAAGAAGGCGGGGCTCGATCCGGAAGCCGTGATCGATGTGATTTCCAAGGGCGCAGCGCAATCCTGGCAGATGGAAAATCGTTACAAAACCATGATTGCGGATGAGTTCAATCACGGCTTTGCTGTCGACTGGATGCGCAAGGATCTCGCCATCTGTCTCGACGAGGCGAGGGCGAACGGTGCGCGTCTTCCCGTTACTGCGCTCGTCGATCAGTTCTATGCGGAAGTGCAGGCGATGGGCGGCGGACGGTGGGACACGTCGAGCCTGATCGCGCGTTTGCAGAAGGCCGATCGTGGCTGAAGAGAAGAAGGAGCTGCGCGTGAAGGAAATACGGTTCCAGTCCGTTGCCGACGTGATTGCGCGGCTCAATCCCTCATATCCGGTATTCATGGTCTTTCCGGACGTGCTGAAGGCCGGTGCGCGGGCTTTCCTCGACGGCTTTCCGGGAACGGTGCTCTATGCGGTGAAGTGCAATCCCGACGTTCATGTGCTGCGCGCGCTTTATGGTGCCGGCGTCCGGCACTTCGATACCGCCTCCCTGCCTGAGATCGCGAAAATCAACGAGCTCTTCCCGGAGGCGCACTGCTATTTCAACCATCCGGTGAAGAGCCGCGGGGCGCTCGAGGCCGCCTCCGACGTTTACGGCGTCGAACATTATGTGGTCGATCACATCGACGAGTTAAACAAGCTTCACGAAGTCGTCGGCAAGGACATCACGGTCGAGGTGCGCATCGCCACGCCGAAGGGCGCCGCCGTCTACGATCTCTCGTCGAAATTCGGCGCGCCGTCGGAAGAGGCGGTCGGACTGCTGCAGGAGGCCAACCGTCGCGGCTCGCGCACGGCCATCGCCTTTCACGTCGGCAGCCAGTGCCCCGATCCGGATGCCTACCGGATCGCGATGCGGGAAGCGGCCGGCATCGCGCGCCGCGCCGGCGTGCCGATCGACTACCTCGATGTCGGCGGCGGTTTCCCGGCCGAATATGGCGAGGTCGTTCCGCCGCTCGAAGACTTCTTCGCGGTCATTCGGCAGACGCGGGACGAACTCGGACTTGAGATGCCGCTCTTTGCCGAGCCTGGACGCGCCCTCAGCGCGGAGGGTTGCTCCGTCCTGACTCAAGTGCAGCTTCGCAAGGGCCGCGACCTTTATATCAATGACGGCATCTATGGTTGTCTGGCCGAGATTCAGCTCGGGCCGCTGAAGCCGCCCGTCCGGGCCGTCGCCATGAGCGGCGGAAAGTGCCGCCCCGTCGAAGGGAGCGCAAAGACCTTCCGCATCTTCGGGCCGACTTGCGACAGCCTCGATGTCTTCAAGGTCGAGTTCGAGCTGCCCGAAAATATTCGCGAGGGCGACTGGATCGAGTTCCGCCGCATGGGCGCCTATTCGATCGGCATGCAGACCGCCTTTAACGGCTTCTACACCGATACGGTCGTCGAGGTCGCCGGCTTCCACGACGGCATTTGATTTCATAATCAGTTCACTGACTGTTCTTCTTATTCTCTTGCTTTCAATGTTAACGTCGATAACATTGTGTGCTGTCGGACAAATGGAGAACGGCAAGAATGCGAGCAAGACTGAGAGGGCAGAAGGTCCGCTATCACCATGGCGATCTTCGCCGCGCGCTTCTTGACGCTGCGATGACGCTGATCGACATACGCGGGCGCGAGGCGCTGACCCTGCGGGAGACGGCGCGGCGCGCAGGCGTGTCGGAGGCGGCGCCCTACAGGCACTTCGCCAATCTCGACGAACTGCTGGGGGCCGTCGCGCTCGAAGGCTACGAAATGTTGATTACCGATCTTGAAAGCGTGAGCGGCACCCGCGCCACGCGCGAGGCCTATCTCGCCTTTGCCGGCGACTTTCCGGGCCGCTACGCGCTGATGTTCGGCCCGCTCGGGGACCGCAAATCGGCCGCGAAGCGCAAGGAAGAAGTGGCGCATGTCGCCGAGTTGACCGAGGAGGCAGGCGGCCTCGCCGCGCTCCATGGCGCGGCATCGCTGAGGCTCGCCGGACTCGGTGAGGTGGTGCGTTAGCGCTTCTGCAGCAGTTTCGCGGCGGCGGGCGCGAAATAGGTCAGCACGCCGTCGGCGCCCGCGCGCTTGAAGCTCATCAGGCTCTCGAGAATGACGCGGTCGCGGTCGAGCCAGCCGCGTTCGATCGCGCCGGCCAGCATCGCGTATTCGCCGGAGACCTGATAGGCGAAGGTCGGCAGGCCGAAGGCTTCCTTCACGCGATAGAGAACGTCGAGATAGGGCATGCCGGGCTTCACCATGACCATGTCGGCGCCTTCGGCGATGTCGAGCGCGACCTCGCGAAGCGCCTCGTCGCCATTCGCCGGATCCATTTGGTAGGTGCGCTTGTCGCCCTTCAGCGCGCCCGACGAGCCGATCGCGTCGCGGAAGGGGCCGTAGAAGGCCGACGCATATTTCGCCGCGTAGGACATGATCTGCGTATCGGTATGTCCCGCATTTTCGAGCGCGGTCCGAATGGCGCCGACCCGCCCGTCCATCATGTCCGACGGCGCGATGATGTCGCAGCCGGCTTCGACCTGCACCAGCGATTGCCGGACCAGGATTTCGACCGTCTCGTCGTTGAGAATGCGCTCGCCGTCCATCACGCCGTCATGCCCGTGGCTGGTGAAGGGGTCGAGCGCCGCGTCGCAGAGTACGCCGATCTGCGGAAACGCCTTCTTGATGGCGCGCGTCGCCTGGCAGACGAGATTGTCGGGATCGGTCGCGAGGGAACCCAGCGGATCGCGCTTTTCCATCGGTGTGTGCGGGAAGAGGGCGATGACCGGGATACCGAGCGAGACCGCTTCCTCCGCCGCCCGCACCGTCTCGTCCACGGACAGGCGGTCGACGCCCGGCATGGAGGGAATCGCTTCGCGCTTGTTCTTCCCGTCGATCAGAAACAACGGCCAGATCAGGTCGTTTGCCGACAGGCTGTTCTCGGACACCAGACGGCGCGACCAGTCCGCCTTGCGATTGCGGCGCAAGCGGCTGGCGGGAAAGGCGGGCACGGGGCGGGGCGGTTTTGTCATGGGGCGAACTCATAACGCCGGAGCCTTGCCGGGGACAAGCCTCGTCGCCCGGCAATCTTGCGGCTCAAGCGCGCATATAGGCATAAGGGTTTATGAGAGTTTTCAGCCAATTTGGCGCCAGTTTAAACCAGTCATTTAGGAGTGGCTGCGTATCTTCGAGCGAAAGCGGGATCTAAATACCGGTCCCGAACCGATTTTTGCTGTATTTGAGGGGCCCGATCCATGGCTATGACGACGACCCAAGCCGGCATGGCAATTGCGACCGAAGACGAGGCCGCGTCCAAGCCGGCCTATCTGGAGGCGCTGACCTATGTGGAGCGCCTGCATCGCCGCCTTCTCGATGTGATCAAGGACGAACTCGACCGCATCGGCTGCTCCGAGATCAACAGCGTCCAGGCACTGCTTCTCTTCAATATCGGCGACGCCGAAATGACGGCCGGCGAGCTTCGTACGCGTGGCCACTATCTCGGCTCCAACGTCTCCTACAATCTCAAAAAGCTCGTCGAAGCCGGCTATATCAGCCATCAGCGCTCGCGGTTGGACCGGCGCTCGGTGCGGGTGCGCCTGACGGATAAAGGCAGGGCGATCTGCAAGTCGATCGACGATCTTTACAACAAGCACTGCCGCTCGGTGGCCGAAGTGGGCGACATCAGCATCGACGAGCTGAAGCTCATCAACGCGACGCTCCACAAGCTCGAGCGCTTCTGGACCGACCAGATTCGCTACCGGCTCTAAGCGGCCGAATCGGCACGGCTCTTCTTCGCACGGCTTTTGCAGCGCGCCCTTCATAAAGGTGCGCTGCAGTCGTTTTGGGACCTTTTGTCCCAAAGCCGAACTGCGTGAACCAATTGGATTAACATCTCCCGGTCGAGCGGGGGCGGAGTGCGGATTTTGAGGTTTCCGGGACGGATCGGTTGCGTGGGCTTTCAGGTGGCATGGGCGGTTATCGTCTGTGCGGGCTTCCTCATGGACCTTTCCCCAGCTTGGGCCGCCTCCGGCTACGATCCGGTCGAGACGCAATGGATCGATCCCTGGGCCGCGAATGCGAATGCCGAGGTCGCCGAAGACCCCGCCATGAAGTCGACGGTGCCGACGCTCGGCGACGCGGGCTTCTGGCCGGTGGTCCGCGCGATCTCGATGTACAAGCAAATCCAGAAATGGGGTGGCTGGCAGCGCATCCCGGACGGCGAACGGCTTGAAAAAGGCGTGCGCGATCCCCGCATCGTCCTCGTCCGCAAGCGGCTGATGGCGACCGGCGACCTGACCACGTCGGATGGCGATCAAACGCTGTTCGACCAGTCGGTCTTCGACGGCCTGCGCCGCTTTCAGGCACGGCACGGGCTGACACCGGACGGCACGATCGGACGCGCCACGATTGCCGCCATGAATGTGCCGGTGGAAACGCGCATTCGTCAGCTCGAAATCAATCTGAAGCGCCTCAACGAGGTCGCGCCGACGCTCGGCCATCGCTATGTCTTCGTCAATATCGGCGGGCAGGAGGTCGAGGCGGTCGAGAACGGCGACATCGTGCTCCGCAAGCGCGTCATCGTCGGCAAGGAAGATCGTCAAACGCCGGAATACACGAGCCGCATTTCCTCCGTCGCGTTGAACCCCTACTGGAATGTTCCCCAGTCGATTGCAATGAAGGATCTGCTGCCTAAGATCCGCGCCAACCCTGGATTCCTCGGCCGCATGGGCATTCGCGTCCTGCAAGGATGGGGCGACAACGCGCCGGAGGTCGATCCGGCGACCGTCAATTGGTCCGATCCCGCCGTCACCTCGCGCTACCGTCTGCGTCAGGATCCGAGCCGCCTGAACTCGCTCGGTACCGTCAAGATCAACTTCCCGAACCCTTTCGCAGTCTATCTGCACGACACGCCCGTCAAGACGCTCTTCAGCCGCGGCGCGCGCAATTTCAGCTCCGGCTGCGTCCGGGTGCAGGAGGTGCGCGACCTCGCGGCCTGGCTGCTCGACGGCAAGGAAGGCTGGGACCGCGCCCGCATCGACGCGACCATTGCCGGCGGTGAGCACAAGGAGGTTGCGCTCGCCTCGCCGGTGCCGATCTACATGCTCTATCTGACGGCCTGGGTCGGCGGCGACGGTGTCGTGAATTTCCGCGACGACGTGTACAATCGCGACGGCAAGCTCACCCTGGACAATTAGTCTAGACTTCATCCCCGACTCGTCCGGGTGGCGAGCATTGGGGGAGACGACAAATGCCGTCACGGCGACCGGCCAAATTTCCTTATCTGCAGCATGAAGGCATTCTCGCTTTCGCCCACAGGGGCGGGGCGGGAAGCTGGCCCGAGAACACGATGCCCGCCTTTCAGGGCGCGGTCGATCTCGGCTACCGCTATATCGAAACCGACGTCCATGCGACGCGCGACGGCGTGCTGCTCGCCTTTCACGACGATTGTCTGGACCGCGTCACCGACCGTGTGGGCGTGATCGCCGAGATGGATTACGACGATGTGGCCAAGGCCCGCGTCTCCGGCCTCGAGCCGATCCCCCGGCTGGAGGAGCTGCTGCTCGCCTGGCCCGACATCCGCATCAACATCGACCCCAAGCGCGACAACGCAGCCGCGCCGCTGATCAAGGTTCTGAAGTCCTCGGGCGCCATCGACAGGGTCTGCGTCACGTCCTTTTCCGGAGCCCGGACGCGCGCGGTCAGGGATGCCCTCGGTCCGAAGCTCTGCACCGGCCTCGGCCCCATGGGAACCGTGCGCCTGCGCATGTCGAGCTGGTCGGGCCCGGCCGGATTTCTCTGGGGCGCCTTCGCCGAGGGCTGCGCGCAGATACCCGTTTCACAGCATGGCGTTCCGCTGGTGGACAGCGCGCTGGTCGGCCGCGCTCATGAACTCGGCCTTCAGGTCCATGTCTGGACGATCGACGAGCCGGCGGAAATGAACCGCCTGATCGACCTCGGCGTCGACGGGCTGATGACCGACCGCCCGGCGGTTCTCAAAGCGGTTCTGGTTGAAAGGGGGCTTTGGACCTCGTAATAACCCTGATGTTAATGCGATGATTTTAATGCGACAATTCGTGGCATCTGCAGCCTGCCCGGGGCGGGTAATGTGTGTTAATTGTCGGGGCAACAAGGTGGTGGGGGCTGGCGCTGCGCCGAGCCGTCGGCATTGGAAGGCCGAAGTAAAAACAGGATTGCGGCCATGGACTATCAGATGACACTCGCCGATGCGCTCCGTTCCGTGAAGGACGAGGGCCGCTATCGCGTCTTCGCCGACATCCTCCGTCATCGCGGCGACTTCCCCCGCGCCACGTTTCACACGCCGGAAGGTACGCGCGAAATCATCGTCTGGTGCTCGAACGATTATCTCGGCATGGGCCAGCATCCCGTTGTCATCGAGGCGATGCACCGCGCCATCGACGAATGCGGCGCCGGTTCGGGCGGCACCCGCAACATTTCCGGCACGACCCACTATCACGTCGATCTCGAACGCGAAATCGCCGACCTTCACCAGAAAGAAGCGTCTCTCCTTTTCACCTCGGGTTACGCCGCAAACGACGCGACGCTCTCGACACTCGCACGGGTATTCAACGACTGCGTCATCATCTCCGACGAGATGAACCACGCGTCGATGATCGAAGGCATCAAGCGCGGCGGCGGCCCCAAGCGGCTCTGGAAGCACAACGATCTCGCCCATCTCGAAATGCTGCTGAAGGATCTCGATCCCGATCAGCCGAAGATCGTCGCCTTCGAATCCGTTTATTCGATGGACGGCGACGTCGCGCCCATCGGCAAGATCTGCGATCTCGCGAAGAAGTACGGCGCGCTGACCTATCTCGACGAGGTCCATGCTGTCGGCCTTTATGGCCCGCGCGGTGGCGGCATCGCCGAACGCGACGGCGTTCTCGACAAGGTCGACATCATCGAGGGTACGCTAGCCAAGGGCTTCGGCGTCATGGGCGGCTATATCGCCGGTTCCTCGACGCTGATCGACGTGGTGCGGTCCTATGCGCCGGGCTTCATCTTCTCGACCTCTCTCGCCCCCGTGCTCGTCGCGGGCGTCCTCGCCTCCGTGCGTCACCTCAAGACGAGCGGCGTCGAACGCGCCCGTCATCAGGAGCGTGCCGCCACCATGCGCGCGAAGCTCGCCGATGCAGGGCTGCCGGTGATGATGTGCGAAAGCCATATCGTTCCGGTCATGGTCGGCGATCCGGTGATCTGCAAGCAGGTCAGTGACGATCTTCTCCAGGATCACGGCATTTACGTGCAGCCGATCAATTATCCCACCGTGCCGCGCGGCACGGAGCGGTTGCGCTTCACGCCTCTCCCGGTTCACACCGACGAAATGATGGACGACCTCGTAAAGGCGCTCGATCAGGTGTGGACGCGGCGGAAAATCCGGCGTGCCGCCTAACGGCGGATCTGTTCCTCCCTCATCGCCCGGCGGCAAGCGGGGCGAGGCGCTGGAAGTTATTTTCGAATTTGTGCCCGTAGGCGGCAGCGTAAAGGTCACGGCGACTGACACTGCGACCGGCACCGACGTGACGATCGTCGGTCCAGCCGGCGCGCCTCATCGCGAACTTGAGCGCATCGCGGTTCAGAAGCTGCGTCAGAGAT
>NZ_DATKFR010000368.1:0-2075 GCF_035511255.1 Parvibaculum sp. | reverse complement strand
GTTGATGCCGGCATCGAGGGACTGGCCGACAAGGGCGTCGGCTTCCTTCTGGCCGAGGCCGCCCATCAGGGCGAAGAGCGAATTGCCGCCGCCGAATGTCATGGTGCCGAGGCAGAGACGGGAAACGAAGACGCCGGTATTGCCGAGTTGGGCATATTGCATGTCAGGTTCCTTCGGGAGTGTGGGGGAGGGGGATCAGGTTCGGCTGGCGATGGCGTCCCAGCAGGCGTGATGACCTCCTGGATACGCGCCTCGTCGATCTTGCAGGCGCCGGAGATGGCGCGCGCCGCAAGCGCGTTCATCGGACCGGAAATGAGGGATGTGATGATCTCGGGCGGCAGGGTTTTGAAGATGCCCTCGCGATAGCCCTCGGCGTAGAAATGAACGAGGTCTTCGGCGATCTCGCTCTGGATCGACTTCGCGGCATCGCGCAGATAAGGCGAATGCGCGTACTGCTCCGCGAAGCGGAATTCGAGCGGATGGGTGACGCAATATTCCATGCCGTTGCGCCAGAGCCGGTCGAAGCGCTGCCGCAAGGAGAGGGCGGGATCGTAGCCGGCGAGGGTCGCCTCGATGCGCCGGGCCTTGATGTCGGTGTAGAGCGCGTGGATCAGCTCTTCCTTGCTCTCGAAGTGGCGGTAGATGGTGCCGACCGGGATTCCCGCATGTTGCGCGAGTTTGGCCATGGGCGCGGCGTGGAAGCCTCCCTCCCAGAACAGGTCGAGCGCGGCATCGAATATCTGGCGGCGCTTGTCGTCCTTGTCGGCTTCGGATTTGGAATGAACGTTCATTCCGGGTAGATAGGAGGCCAGTTCGCCCGTTCAAGGCGTCTCTCCAAGATTTTAGGCAGGCGGCGGTTTAAAGGTTTGGGTAGGAATGCGGGCCCAAGGGCCCAAAGAGGCCGAGCAAGTGGAGGCGTGAGAATGGCGGACCTGAAGCCCATCATGAGCGTCGAGGAACTCGACCGCTTCATGGACGTCGCCTTCCCGCAGATGCATGAAGGCGGGCGGCTCAACGTGATCGAGGCCGTGGGGCCGGGCGCGGCGCGGCTGCGGCTCCGCTACTCGGATCGAAACCTTCGGCCGGGCGGCACGATCTCCGGCCCGGCCATGATGGCTCTTGCCGACTATGCGATGTATGCCGTCGTGCTCGCCCATATCGGGCCGGTGGCGTTGGCGGTCACGACCAATCTCAATATCAACTTTCTGAGAAAGCCATCGCCTGCGGATATCGTCGCGGAAGCGAAGCTGCTGAAACTCGGACGCCGGCTCGCCGTCGGCGATGTGCTGATGTGGCAGGACGGGCAGGACGGCCCGGTCGCCCATGTGACCTCGACCTATTCGATCCCGCCTGTGCCGGGCGCGAGCGCCGGGAACGCATAAAGACGCCGCGATTTGGAATGACGATGGAACCGAGCGCAACCGACGGACTGCCGATACCCCAGCGCTACAGGGCCATTGCGGTGGTCGGTCTCGGCGTCACCATGGCTGTGCTCGACGGCGCCATTGCCAACATCGCGCTGCCGACCATCGCGCGGGATCTCAATGCGACGCCCGCCGAATCCGTCTGGATCGTCAACGCCTATCAGCTCGTCGTGATGATCTCGCTGCTGCCGCTCTCCTCGCTCGGCGAAACGATCGGCTATGCGCGAATCTACCGCGTGGGGCTTGCGATCTTCGGCGTCGCGTCGCTCGCCTGCGCGCTGTCGGATTCGCTGACGACGCTCACGCTCGCGCGTGTGCTGCAGGGCGCGGGCGCGGCCTGCCTGATGAGCGTCAACACGGCGCTGATCCGCTTCATCTATCCGCGTGCGCAACTCGGCCGCGGCATCGGCATCAACGCCTTCGTTGTCGCGACAGCGGCGGCGGCGGGCCCGACCATTGCCGCCGGTATCCTCTCGATTGCGGACTGGCCCTGGATATTCGCGGTCAACGTGCCGATCAGCCTTCTGGCCTTCGCCATATCGCGCAGCCTGCCGGGCACGCGCCGCGCCACACATCGTTTCGACTGGGGCAGCGCGGCACTCAACGCCATCGCCTTCGCTCTTCTCATCACCATCATCGACGATATCGGCC